>JAAYHE010000025.1 GCA_012735505.1 Bacillota bacterium | reverse complement strand
CGGAACAATATGCATCGCTTGTGCGTCAGATAGAGTGAAAGGGGGGTGAAGTGATGAACTGTGAAGAAGTGGCGCGCCTTTTGCCATTATTTTTGGATGACAAGTTAGCGGATTACGACAAAACTAGCGTCAAAGAGCATTTAGCTACCTGTGCTGATTGCCGACTGTTGCTGGCAGATTTGCGGCAGGAGCAAGAACTATTACGATCACTTCCCCAAGTAGCACCGCCGCCGACTTGGCGGGCCGACTTGTTCAACAAGATTGCCCTTGCTCAGGCAAGGAAGCAAAAGGCCCGGCGCTATTTCGTACCCCGCCTTGGTTCGCTGGCAGCGGCCTTACTGATAGTTTTGTTGGTGAGCAACCTCTTAGTCTTCCCGCATTACTTGCCAGGATCTAAACAAGCCGCGGAACCCGACATGAAGCTTATGTCGCTTGAGAGTTTCTCCGTCGGAGAAGATACCCAGGTGACTACGACACAAGAAGACTATGCTGGGCAACAAAGAACGGCGGTTGCAGGTGTTAATGCTCCCCTTCGCAGCCAACAACTGCGTTGGTGGCTTTGGTCTAGCCTGCTAGCTGTAAGCATTTGGGCCGCGGGTGCCGGATTTTTCTATTATCGCTATCGTCTGATGGGTCAATAATTGAAAACGCTTTCGCAGCTGCCTACTTGCGGGCAGCTTTTTTTGTTTACCTCGGGCTGCAGAGAATTTCTGTCATCTCAAAGGCTAGCCTGGCATCAGTAAGCGGTAAACTAGGCTAGCATCTGATAAAATAAGAAGAAAGCTTGTTTGGGCATGAGGAGGTAATTGAATGCCGAAACCACGACTATTTCTGCTTGATGGCCATAGCTTGGCTTTTCGAGCCTTTTATGCCTTGCCTCTACTTAGCAGCAGCAGTGGTCGCTATACCAATGCGGTTCATGGTTTTGCCATGATGTTAACTAGACTTCTGGAAGATCATCAACCCGACTATATTGCCGTCGCTTTCGATAAAGGTTTACCGACAGAACGCTTAAAGTTATATGCAGATTACAAAGGAACTCGCCAGAAGACTCCGACAGAAATGTCGGAACAAATTCCTTATATCAAGCAAGTACTGGAGGCCTATCGCATTCCTATATTGGAGAAGGCTGGTCATGAAGCCGACGATATTATTGGCACCTTGGCCACGCGAGCAGCTGCGGCCGGCCTGGAGACCATGATAGTCACCGGGGATCGAGATGTGTTGCAACTGGTTGCGCCTACTGTCACCGTCTTGTTGACGCGGCGGGGTATAACCGACATGGACGTCTATGATCAGGCAGCGGTGGAAGCACGCTATGAGCTAGCGCCCCACCAGCTCGTTGATCTCAAAGCCCTGATGGGCGACACCTCCGATAACATTCCAGGGATTCCTGGTATCGGAGAAAAAACAGGGATCAGACTTCTGAAAAAGGCTGGTAGCCTAGAGGCCCTGTTAGCTCATCCCGAAGCGTATGCTACCAAGAAGACATTGGAAAGGTTGCGCACCTATCGGGACCAAGCCTGGTTGAGTTACGAGCTAGCTACTATCGTTTGCGATCTAGAGCTCGATCTCACTATCCCCGACCTAAAACGGCAGCCGGCGGATTACCAACAGCTTGCCGCCGTTTATCAGGAATATGAGCTCAAAAGCCTTTTGGAAAGGTTGCCTGTAGAAATAACTGCTCCCGACTCAGCTCAAGCAACCTTACCAGTAGGCGAGTGGCGTCTGGTAGCTGACGAAGCAGACTTCGCCCTTCTAGCCAAGATGCTGCAGGAGGCTGAGCAGCCGGTAGCTATTGCTGTAAATAGCGAGGAGAAGCCTATCTGCTTGGCACTGGCTCCTGCGGGCGGCCCCACTTTTGTTCTGACTGATATTACCCCAGACCTGGCGAAACTCCTGTCTGACCCTAGCCTGCAACTAGTGGGGCATGATCTGAAATCGATGGCGGTTGCCCTAGCTGCTATGGGCATCGAGCTGCCAGCACCAGCAGGAGATACTATGTTAGCCGCATATCTGTTAGACCCCAGTCAGAACAACTACGATCTCGCACGCCTGCTAGAGGATCATATCGGCTACAACCTAGCTGTAGCAGAAGAAGATGGGCTAAACCATTTGGCAGCAGCCTGCTCGGCTGTTCGGCCTTTACTGACTGCCTTGGAAGCAAAATTGGTCGAGGCTGACCTCGACTATTTGTATCGTCATATTGAATTGCCGTTAAGTGGTGTTTTGGCCGGTATGGAAAAGCAGGGTGTTTATGTCGATAGTGATACTCTGACCAGCATGCAGGCTGACTTAGAGCAACGCTTAGTTACCATTATGGACGAGATTTACCAAGCTGCTGGGCGCGAGTTTAACATCAACTCGCCCAAACAGTTGAGTCAGGTTTTATTCGAAGAACTACGCTTGCCGGTTATTAAGAAAACCAAGACAGGATA
Organism: Bacillota bacterium; assembly: GCA_012735505.1. Lineage (GTDB taxonomy): Bacteria > Bacillota > UBA994 > UBA5500 > UBA5500 > JAAYHE01. The sequence goes on along the minus strand of JAAYHE010000025.1, from coordinate 74,092 downwards.
TTCAACCGATGCCGAGGTGTTGGAAGCACTGGCCGATGAACACGTCGTGGTGAACAAAATCTTACAGTATCGGCAACTAGCTAAGCTGAAATCCACCTATTTGGATGGGCTGCTGCAGGTAATCGATCCGCGCGACCAAAAGGTGCATACGACCTACCATCAGACCGTAACTACTACGGGGCGTTTGAGCAGCAGTGAGCCTAATTTGCAGAATATCCCTGTGAGACTGGAAGAAGGCAGGCAGATTCGTAAAGCCTTTGCCCCTAGCGCGGGAGCGACTTATATTCTAACTGCCGACTATTCGCAGATAGAGCTGCGGATCTTGGCGCACCTCTCGCAGGACCCCATTCTAATTAAGGCTTTTCGCCAAGATGAAGATATTCATGCGCGCACGGCAGCTGAAGTATTTGGAGTTGATTTAGCTGCAGTTACGCCTGACATGCGCTCGCGGGCTAAAGCTGTCAACTTTGGTATCGTCTATGGAATTAGCGATTATGGCTTGTCCCGCGACCTAAAAATCACACGCGCTGAAGCTAAAGCTTATATAGAACGATACTTCCAGCGTTACGCTGGTGTGCGCAACTATATTGATAGTGTTATTGAGCAAGCACGTCGAGACGGCTACGTCACTACCTTGTTGCAGCGACGTCGCTACCTGCCTAATATCAATAGCCGTAACTATAATTTGCGGTCGTTCGCTGAACGCACCGCTGTCAATACTCCTATTCAGGGTAGCGCCGCCGATCAGATCAAGTTAGCCATGGTCAACATCGACCGACGCCTGCGAGAAGAAGGTTTTGCTAGTAAGATGATCTTGCAGGTGCACGATGAGCTTATTTTCGAGGTATACGAGTCAGAGTTAGCCTCTCTCGTTAGCTTAGTGAGAGAAGAAATGGAGAAGGCAATAGAGTTACTGGTCCCCCTGCGCGTAGATATCAAGGTGGGTACCAATTGGTATAATGTAAAACCGTATAAGTAAGGAAAGGAAGGGAGTAGAGAGAGCTGACGAGGGCTTACGACTTTAGCAGTGATCTCGACGAAAACTATGCCTGAATTACCTGAAGTAGAAACTGTCCGGAGAAGCCTATTAGCTCATTTGCCTGGGTTGACAATAACCGGAGTTGATGTGCGTCTTCCTCGCCTGATTAAGTATCCAGCGGTATCAGAGTTTACGACAGAGCTGAAGGGGCAGACTTTCCTCGACATCCAACGCCGAGGCAAATATCTCAAATTTATTATGTCGGGTGGGCAAACCCTAGTTATTCATCTGCGAATGACAGGCCAGTTGCGCTATGCTTGTCCCGACAACCCGCTGCCTCGGCATACCCATGTAATCTTCAATTTATCTGATGGATGGGAGCTGCGCTTTACCGATATGCGCCAATTCGGCGCCATGTATTTGGCTAGCCACGCCGAGATAGGGCAAGTAGCAGGCATGGACCGCTTGGGTTGGGAGCCCCTAGAGCATTTCCCGCTTGCTGAATTCTGTCAGGAGTTGGCTCGCCGTTCTGCGAAGATCAAAAGCTTGTTGCTAAACCAGCACTTTATCGCCGGCATTGGCAACATTTATGCTGACGAAGGCTTGTTTGCAGCTGGTATTCACCCAGAGCAACCAGCTAAAAGTCTTACTGCTGAACAAGGGGAGCGGCTGCACACAGCGTTAGTACAGGTGCTTAGGGCTGGGGTGCAAATGCGGGGTACTAGCTTTAGCGATTATGTTGATGGGCTAGGTCGTTCGGGAGACTTTCAACATCAGCTTGCCGTTTATGGGCGGGAGGGTCAGGCTTGCCCTCGTTGTGGTACGCAGATTCAACGCATTAAGGTTAGTGGCCGCAGTTCTCACTTTTGTCCCTGTTGTCAGTCTGCACCCGAGCAGATATAATAAGGCGTCGGTTTTTGAGGTAATCGCCTGGCGCTTGCTGCTGCAAGTGCCGGACCCGAGCGTTGCTTCCCCCTGAACGTTTTGCTTTTGCCCCCTCATATGATGAGGGGAAGGGGTGAAGGCAATGAATTTGATGATTTTGTTACTAGGAATTGTAGTTAGTCTAGATGGGTTTGCTGCTGCTTTAGCATATGGGGCTCGCCGCGTTAGGCTCACACCCTTGGCTGTGGCCCTAGTTAGTCTAGCTTCCGCCGTAATGATGGGCGTAGCAATGTTACTCGGGCAGTTACTAGGTCATCTCATACCGCCTATTGCTACCAGATACCTAGGGGGCGTAATCCTATTACTCCTCGGGTGTTATTTGCTCTACCAGCAGGGTGGGAAGGCTGTCGGCAATCGAGTGGCGCCGAGTCCAGCGGTTACCAACAGCCAACCGCTTGTACAACTCAATTTGCGACCCTTTGGTCTGATAATACAAATCTTGCGAGACCCGATGGCAGCCGACCAAGACCAAAGCGGTACGATAACCTGGCAAGAAGCAGGCTTGTTAGGTTTAGCTTTGGCCCTTGATTCTTTTGGTGCCGGTATTGGCGCCGCTATGACTGGTTTGGCGGCAGGCCGAACGGCTGTCGTGGCAGGAGTAGCCATGCTCTTATCTCTCTTACTAGGATGGGAGCTCGGATATCGCTTACGGCAACATCGGTTAGGGTCACACCTGGCTAACCTGCCGGGGATACTCTTGATTTGTCTAGGGTTAGTTAATTTATATACCAGTATTAGTAGGTGATCTAATGTATAGGATTGGGCTAACGGGGGGAATTGCGACCGGCAAGAGCACCGTGGCCGCAATGCTGCGCGAGTTAGGGGCCAAAGTTATTGATGCCGACAAGATTGCCCGGGAAATAGTACAGCCAGGGCAGGCAGCTTATCACGATATAGTTGAGTATTTTGGACCTGACGTGCTATTAGTTGATGGTCAGCTCAATCGCCGTCGTTTAGCTGAGGTTATTTTTAACAACCCGGAAGCGCGCCAGTTTTTGAACCAAGCGACGCATCCGCGGGTGATAGCTCGCATAGAAGAATTAGTAGACGCAGCAATTACGAGCGGCTATCGCTTGCCTATTGTTCTAGACGTCCCATTACTCATTGAAGCCGGTATGGCATCTTCTGTGGATGCGATATGGTTGGTGATTACTGACGCAGAAACGCAATTGCAGCGTTTGATGGCGCGCAACCAACTGACTTATGCGGAAGCTTGTGCGCGTATCAAGGCACAAATGCCGCTGGCGGAGAAAAAACAATGGGCAGATGTTATCATCGACAATAGCGGTAGCATAGCAGCGACTAGACAGCATGTAGAAAAGCACTGGAATCAGCTGCTTATTGACTTGGGTCTCCGCTAAACTTATACAAGGAGATTAAGATATGCTACATTATCTAACTAAGGCTATCAGAAGGCTATTATTGCTGGGCGTAGCTACCCTTATCTTAGCCTTAGTATTAGCTTTGACTCCCTTTCCCTGGCGGTTGCTTTATCCGTTACGCTATCAAGATCTTATTACTCAAGAGGCCCAGAAACTGGAGGTGGACCCTAGCTTGGTGGCTGCCATCATCAACGTGGAGAGCCGCTGGCAGGAAAATGCCGTCTCACCTAAAGGTGCCCGCGGGTTGATGCAGCTTATGCCAACAACTGCAGCTTGGATTGCAGACAAAATGGGACTAGAATATGTAAGCGAGCAAGAACTTTTTATTCCTGAAAAAAATATTCGCTTAGGCGTATCCTATTTGGCGGATCTGCTAGAAAACTTTGAGCAAAATACGACTATTGCTCTAGCAGCTTACAACGGAGGCCGTGGCAACGTTAGTAGCTGGTTGAATGAAGGTGTATGGGATGGCAGCAAAGATACTGTTGAGGCTATTCCCTTCGGCGAAACACGGCGCTATGTTTTAAAAGTAGAGGCACAACAGCAAATCTATAGCCGCATTTATCGCTGGCCATAAAAAAGAACCCTTGACAATTTGGGTAGATAGGCGTAAGATAATAAGCGTGACAAAACCTTTGCCGAAGTGGTGGAACTGGCAGACACGCTGTGTTCAGGGCGCAGTGGGCGCACGCTCGTGTGGGTTCGAATCCCACCTTCGGCACCATTCAGAAAAAGTCGGAGTGGCGGAACTGGCAGACGCGTACGTTTGAGGGGCGTATGGGCAACCGTGGGGGTTCGAGTCCCCCCTCCGACACCAAGAGTTTATATCCCGCACACGCAGTGTGCGGTTTTTTTGCTACCTAAGGTGAAAAAACTATTACATAGTATTAGCATTAGCGATAAGCTTTTGCAAGTGTTTGGCGAACTAATATAATAACGTAAGAAATATTCAAGTGTGGAGGTAAGAACGATGAGCATATTTACGGGGAAGCGGCTCGACCCGGAGATTTTTCAGATCGACGCTGAACGCATGCGGCGAGGATGGTATTCTGACGAATATTTTTCTAACACGGTGCGCATTTTACAAACCCTTGCGGAAGAAGGCTATACATTTCAAGGTGAAACGAATCTCAATAGTTTTGACCCCCGTACTGTAAAGAATGGTGACCTAGTGGTAGAGATGCAGTTTTTCACCCGGCGCAAGCCTTTTTCGCTGGTAGCTGGGGTCGATGAAGCCCTGGCAATTCTGAAATACTGCGCCGGCTATTTTGCCGACGATGATACTTTTGTCAATACCGCCGACCAATTAGAGGTAGAGGCTGTACATGATGGTACCTTTGTCTCGTATGAGGGTAATAACTTGCGGGTAGAACCTGTACTAAAAGTTCGCGGGCGCTATCGTGATTTTGCGTGCTTGGAAACTCCTATGTTAGGAGTGCTGACTGAAGCCACGCGGGTAGCTACCAACGTTTATGAAGTATTATCTGCCGCTGGTGGCAAAGATGTCCTGTTTTTCCCGGCTCGTTTCGCCCACTATAAGCTACAGGCATTGCATGGTTACGCCTACTCTTTGGCCGTACAAGCCTATAATGCCCAATATGGCACCAACTCCCAGCTGATTGTTTCTACCGATGATCAAGGCGGCTGGTGGGGAGGCAAGGGCGGGGGTACTATTGCTCATGCTTCGATTGCTTGCTTCTTAGGTGACGCTGCTGAAACCATGTTGCAGTTTTGCCGTATTATGCCGGTTTCTATTCCGCGGATCGCTTTAGTAGATTTTCACAATGATTGTGTGCGAGACTCTTTGCGCGTGATGACGCGACTGTTTACCGAGTACTGGCAGTATTATTCCCAAGGCGATATGGACGAGGCTGCAAAGTATAAATTGGCAGCAGTCAGGCTGGATACTTCTGGAAATATGCGAGATCGTTCGGTTCCTCCTTTAGGCAAGAAGGAACTCGATTGCGGTGTAAACCCGCGGTTGGTTTGGATAGTGCGTGAGGCTATTGACAAGGCCTATGAGAATTGGTCAATACCCGAGGAGGCGCGGGAAGTTGCTCGAGATTGGTGTCGTGAAGTGAAAATTGTGGCGACGGGCGGTTTTGATGCGGCACGTATCCGTGAATTTGAAGAACTAAAGGTGCCGGTAGACATTTACGGCGTTGGCTCCGCCTTGTTAGAGAATAGTAGGGCTAATGGTACCAACAACGACTATACGGCTGACATTGTACGCATCCAGATAGATGGCAAATGGTATCCCTTGGCCAAAGTTGGTCGTGGCGCCGCTACTAACCCTAATTTACAGCCTGTTGATTTACTCCAACTTTAATTTGCTACATACAACATACTAGACTCGGGCCGACAGAATATCGTCTGTGTATGCACGAGCTTCCTCTAGCTGCAATATACTGATATAGCAAACAGTATAGCTGTGAGGGGGCTACGTATGGATACTTTGATGGTCTGGTTATTTCTCTCCTTTACCGTCGAGCGCATCGTAGAGTTAATTTTGTGCCTTATACCTCAGCTGGATGCAAAGCGGCAGATTGCGGGCATCAATGTTCCAGGCCTGTTAGCTTTTGTTGTCGCCTTAGTCTTATCCTATGGAGCGCAGCTAGACTTCTTTCAAATGTTTGGTGTGAGCTTTCAGTGGCCAGCCATTGGTCCTTTACTGAGTGCGTTTTTTATGGTAGGCGGGTCGGGCGTCATTCATGATCTTATCGGTTGGGTGAATGCAGCCAAAGAAAATTCTCGGGCTTTCAACGGTAAAATGTAGTGCTTGTGTTAAGGGCTTGGGGGTCGACCTTGCGTCGACCCTCACCTTATAACGGGGCAAGTTATGCTAAACTCGTGTTTTGCAGCCTGTAGCCAACAAGCCTTATCCTATGGCAGAAAGGGAAATGAGTCTGACGGGGTTGCTGAAAAGAGGTCCAGTCAGTCGCGATATGTTGGCGTCGCGGTCATCCTCGCGTGTGTGTATGTGTAGCCGGCCTAGCAGCAAGCGGCGGTGCCCGTCATCTGTAAAGCGCATGGGAGCTATAGATCAAAAGAACGGAGGCGCCAAGGATAAAGGAGCGGCAGGCAATGAGTTAAGGCTTCCAGACTTCTGGCCGCTCTCCTTGGCGCTAGAGCTCTTACCGACAGTCGTTGGCTACCAGCGCGCGAGGATGACCGCAATGCCTGCAACAGGTGCGGCGCTTAGAGCTTGACCGCTACCGATAGTGCCTTGTTTTTGAACCATCTAGAAAGGGGGTCGTTTTAGTTGCGCGTTTGTTTAGACCCCGGCCACGGGGGAATCGATCGAGCCAATCGTGGCCCGACTGGCTATGTGGAAGCTGACGGTGTGCTCGATATTGCCCTGCGGACACGCGCCGTATTGCAGGCGGTAGGTATCGAAGTGGTTATGACGAGGGAAAAAGACACTTACCTTTCCCTAGCAGCGAGAACAGATTTTGCTGCCAAGCAAAAGGCCGATCTTTTCGTGAGTATTCACACCGATGCCGCCACCACTCCAACGGCTCATGGTTGCACCGTCTTTTGCTCGGCGCATGATAGTGAAAGCCGTCGCTTAGGCGAGGCTATCGAGCAGGCATTGCGTCAGGCTGGTCGTCCTAGTCGGGGTGTGCGTACGCGGCAATTGGCAGATGGCCGCGACTATTACCACGTAATCCGCGAGGCTAAGATGCCATCAGTCTTAGTAGAATGCGCTTTCCACACAAACCCCACCGAAGAAGCCTTGCTGAAAACACCTGCATTTCGTCAGCTTTTGGCCGAAGCTATCGCCAACGGTATTCGTGCCTATATTGGCCCTCAAATCTCTGATTTGGTTCCTATCAGCTTAGACGGAGAACTGTTGCCCGTTCCTGGGCGTTTGATCAATAGCGTGACCTTTGCGCCCGTGCGAGCCTTGGCCGAAGCTCTTGGTTTGATAGTGATCTGGGATGACAAAAAGCGCCAAGTGGAATTGCGTCGTCGCTAAAATTTATGCTGTTTTTGCGGCCCCTCTAACTCCTTGGATGCTTAATATCTCTGAGGATATATGAAATATTTGACTGGCACCTTTGCCAACAGCTAAGATAAGACCAGCAAGTTATGGGAGGTGCCGTATGCAAGGGATAGTGTTGACGGCCAGCGCTGAGTTTCTAGAAGCTGCCAAACAAGAGGTCCTAGAAGTTTTTCCTGCAAGCAAACTTGAGAATCTAGGAGATAGTGTGTTTTGGCTGCCAACTGAAACAGATCCTGCATATGCCCAAAAGCAGCTATTGATGCGGCCACCAATTTTTGTGCATCATATGCATGCGGCAGCAAGATGGCCTGTGCACACGGAGGAAGAAATAATCCAGAGTGTGAGGGAGCGTCTTTTGGCGGATTTGCCTCGAGTCCCGCCTGGAGCGAAAGTAGCCACCCAGGGGCGGGTCATCGACAAAGCCATTGCCTGGCAGCCCCGCCAGCTGAAAGAGATGTGTGACGAGCTCTTGTTAGCCCATGGCTACCAACCCCAAATAAAAGGACCAGAATGGGTAATTTCTGTTACACAGGCAGGTCCAATGGTTTATTATGGCCTAGCCTTAGCGCGAGATAACCTTTCCGACTGGGCCGGGGGCATGATCCACTTCCGCAAAGAACCTGGCGACGTTTCCCGGGCTAAATACAAACTGCTGGAAGCGATCGTCCGCTTTCAGCTTGACTTTCCAACTGGCGGGCACGCCCTAGATTTGGGGGCAGCACCTGGCGGCTGGACGCAAGAATTGCTAGCTCGAGGCTTGCGCGTGTTGGCTGTAGACACCGGTGAACTAGATCCTCGTCTGCGAGGAAAAGCAGGTTTAGTTTTCCGTCGGGCCAATGTAAAAGATCTGCGCTTCCCGGCAGGAACACAGTTTGATGTGATTACGAGTGATATAAGCTGGGATCCATTTTTTACGGTAAGTATGATCAATCGGCTGGTCGAGTATCTGCGTCCTGGTGGGCAAGTCATCTTGACAGTAAAGTTGATGGGGCGTAAGCCTCTGCCCACCGTTCGCCGCGTCATGGCTAGCCTCGACCCCAAGTTGCGGGTGCAGCATGCCCAGCATCTCTTTCACAATCGGAAGGAAATAACCTTACACTTGGTTAGAATAAGCGAATAAGGTAAAGAGGCACTGTCCGGTGCCTCTTTAGTGTTATACGGCTATTCTTGCGAGCAATTGGCGACGCGCGGGAAGATCATGCGTACGGTGGTGCCCTGTCCTACTTGGCTCGTGATGTCGATGGTTCCTTGCATATGGGTCACAATGCGTTGGCAAATAGCGAGACCCAAACCAATGCCCGAGGGTTTGGTGCTGTAGAAGGGGTCGAAACAGTGTTCCAGTACCTCTGGTTCAATGCCTGTCCCGGTGTCGCTAATAGTTAAGATGACAGTGGTCTCGGTAGTATCAACCGTGACCCTAACATAGCCATTGGGTGGGGTAGCTTCGGCGGCATTGTAAAGCAGGTGTTGTAAAGCATGCTGTAAATACAAGGCGTCGCCCAAGATGCAGGCTGGTTGTTTGCCTTCAAACTGGAAACGTATTTGCTTTTGGCTCATTACGCCTTCCATTAGCAAATATGAGTTGTGGGCTATGTCGAGTAAATTGAGGGGCACAGATTCGGGGACGACTGCCTCGGACAAAAGCATATATTCTTGCAACAATTGTTCGATGCGGTCCATCTCTAATAGAGCATATTCACTATATTTATGCGTCAACTCGTTCTCTGGCATGAGGGTGGCCAGCAGTTGCACAAAACCGCGGGCAGCTGTGAGGGGGCTGCGAATTTCATGGATGGTTCCGGCTGCTATGCCACTAATGAGGGCTTGCCGTTCTAGAGAATGTTTCGCAGGCTCTGCTGTTGTTGCTGGAACTGTTTGTGTTTTTGGCAGGTCAACCCGTCGGAAGAGGATGTACCAGACGCCGAGTAAATATATACCGATTATCAGCAGGCGCCAGACACGATAGCCAGCTGGTAGGTGATAATTGGGCTTAGCAGCTAACACTAGCTCGTATTCGTTTCCTAATTCATCAGTGAAGAATTTGGTGTAGTAGACATCCCCGCGCCGGGTCATATCGACTTCTTGCTCCTTGGAAGCTTCGTTTCGAGGCAAAATTCTAATGGATATCCCACTAAGAGTCGAATCGGCTTGTTCTATGAGTTGGGCTAGGGTTTCTGATAGAGGTAATGGCCCTTCGTCTGCTGCTGCGTGGCCTAAGAGAAAACTTCCTAGGTTCTCAAGGTTGTTTTCTATAGCGATTCTCTCCATCTGGTTAAGGCAAGAGGGAAAAATGAATAGCAAAAATAGAAGTGCAATTAGCCCAGACAGTGTTGCTATCAATACTAGTTTAGGGGACAAACGATACTTTTTAGCCCAAAGATCCAGCCGGTTCATTCACATAATTGCCTCCTTATAATGAAGCTTAGTGAAGACACATTCTAGCCTTATATTTAACATCGAGGCAGCAAACACCTTTATTAGTTGTGAAGGAATTTTCTTTATAGATTGGTTGGTGGAGTGTGGGCTTGGCAACATAGAGGCGGGGTAAACTGGGCAGGCTAATGGTAGAGCTGACAGAGAAAGGAGTTGAAGCTCGCCTCGTGGAGAAAAATGTTGCTGTACTTATCGACTACGAGAATGTTTACTGGAGTATGAAGAACAACTATATGCTAGTGCCTCAACCGGGCCGCCTTATAGAACTGATTAAGCAGGAGGCCCAGAAAGAAGGTCAAGTCGTCCTCATGCTCGCTTATGCTGATTTTGACCAACCAGAGTTCAAAGGTTTGCAAACCGATTTGCAGCGACGTAGTGTAGAGCCCCGGCATGTGTTTTCCAAATCCTTTCCCGAAGGTGTTCGGAAAAACGCTGCCGACATAGAACTATCCCTAGATGCTTTGGAGTTGATGTACACGAGAGAAGACATTGACACGTATGTCCTTGTTTGTGGCGATCGTGACCTAATTCAATTGATCCGAAAGCTTCATACTCGCAATAAACGCGTAAACGTTATCGGGGTAGCGCGCACTACGAGCAGTGATCTAGTGATGTTTGCCGACAGCTACACAGAAGTAGAAACCCTTTTAGGCATTACCCCTAGCCGCTTATTGCCGACACCAGGCGATAGACAAAGTGAAATGGAGATGCTGATTCAAAGGTTGGAAGCACTCGAGTCGGGAAGTTTACCGTTTGTAGGGTTGAAAATGCTTATTAATCGTTTGCTTACTGGTATTGGTGATCCGCAAGCTTTGATTAACCAAGCTATTGCAGAAGAAATAGTAGTCACCTATACAGTTCCTAATCCGTATAAGCCCGAGTTCCCGACGACAGCAGTCAAGCTTAATCCTAAGCACGAGTTGGTGCAAAAAGTACTTAACAAAATATCTCCACTAGAAAAACAAACCGTATAATAGTAATAGAGGCAAGGGAGGTTCCAGAATCCCTTGCCTCTATTTTCTTGGTCTTTTACCTACGCCCAGAATAGCCACAATAAGATAGAGGCCGTTAACACGGCAGTAAGGGTAAAGGGTAGGCCGATGCGCACAAATTCTCCAAAAGAAACGTCTACTCCCTGTTTGCGTAGCAGTCCCACGGCTACCACGTTGGCAGAGGCTCCTATGGGGGTAATATTACCTCCTAGTGTGGTTCCTATCATCAGGCCAAACATTAAAAGGTAAGGAGAAGTGCCTACACTGGCGGCTACTTGTTGTGCCACGGGCAGCATGGCAAGGGTGTAGGGTATATTATCGACAAAAGCTGAAACGAGTACTGACATCCAGACTAGCACTAGAAAGGTAATCAATATACTGCCGCCAGTTAGCTGGCTGATCCAACTAGCGATACTGCTGACTACTCCCGTTGCAGATAGGCTACCCACCAAGATAAACACACCAGTCAAGAACATTAGTGTTTCCCAGTCGAGATCTTGCCAGCTAAAATCAAGATGGCCCCAGAGTGTGTTCCAGAGGATACCGAGCAACCCAAAACCTATAGTGATCAGTCCGAGCAGATTGTCAGGTCGATTGGGAATAAAAGAACTTAGGGCTAATGTAGCAATGACGCCGCCTAGTAGGGCAGTAGGTACCCATGTCAGCACGCGGTTAGTCTGTTCAAAGTTGATTTCCTGCTTGAGATGGCGAAACATAAACCATAAGATCAAGGTTGCTGCTACAGCACCTATTTCAACGACAAAGAATATGCCGGGTCGGCCTTCTAACCAGAAAAAGTCTAAGAAGTTGAGGTTGGCTGCGGTTGCTAGCATTACGCTGGTAGCATCACCAATCAGGGTTGCTGTGCCTTGTAAGTTAGACGATATGGCAATACCGATGAGAAAGGGCGCCGGTGATGTATGTAAGCGTTTAGCAATATCGAAGGCAATCGGGGCGACAATGAGTACTGTGGCTACATTATCCACGAAGGCTGAGATGACACCCGCAAAAGCGCTGACAACTACCAAAGCTACGCCTGCCGTTCGCACCCGCCCTACGAGCAATGAGGCAAAATATTCAGGTGCACGCGAGGCAATAAAAAGCTCTGCTAGGATCATCATACCGCCAACTATGCCTAAGACATTAAAATTGATAGCAGCTAGGGCTTCTTGGATAGTTAAAGTTCCCGTCAATAGTAAAACAATAGCCGCTGCACTGGTGGCGAAAACGGGGCGGGCTAGCCTCGTAATCAAGAAGAAGTAGGTAATGAGGAAGATGGTTGTAGCTATAATAGCAGGACTAGTTTGCATGTTGACACCCCATTCATCTGTTTCTGGTTGATTATTAGTTTGTCCTGTGACATGGGCTGAATCTCTTGCGGCAGGTCGAATAGGGGAATAGCCCCGCCAGCAATATTTGCACAATTGTTGCTTGTACTGGAATTGCGTGGCTGCCTAGTTGACTTTAAGCCCTCGGTAAAGGATAATGAGGACAAAATCACTGCATCTTTTTAAGGAGCGAATGCCATGACTTGTTTGCGCGTAAGAGGTCAGACGCGCTTAACCGGAACAGTTTCGGTTGGAGGCTCAAAATACTCTGCCTTATCTATAATTCCGGCAGCCTTACTGGCAGACACCCCAAGTACTATTGAAAACGTGCCAGATATTAGCGACGTGGCAGTCTTTGCCGAGATTCTCCGTCAGTTGGGCGCGAAGGTAGAATATACACGGCAGGGCTGGATGACTATCGATCCATCTGGCTTAAACAGTTGGGTCGCTGACCAACTGCTAGTGAAGCGTATGCGGGCATCCTATTACTTATTAGGAGTTCTCTTAGCTCGCTTCGGTAAAGCCGAAGTTGCCCTGCCGGGAGGAGACGACATTGGTCCTAGGCCAATAGATCAGCACCTTAAAGGCTTTCGTGCTCTGGGCGCAGAAGCTAGCATTGAGCACGGCTTAGTTAAAGTGCAAGCCGATAGGCTTGCGGGTAATCACTCGATATACCTAGATGTTTTGACCGTCGGTGCCACCATTAACTTGATGTTGGCTTCGGTTTTAAAGGAAGGAACCACCATAATTTCTAACGCCTATCGAGGACCTTTTATTGTAGACCTGGCCAACTTTCTTAATGCTATGGGAGCTCGTGTATTGGGCGCGGGGACTGAAACTATTCGTATCCAAGGCGTACCTAAGTTGCACGGTTGTCGGCATGCCATCATTTCCGACCAGAGTGAAGCAGCTACGCTGATGGTAGCCGCTGCCATGACTAGGGGCGATGTCACCCTACTTAATACTATCCCCGACCATTTAGAATCCATTATCGCTAAACTACAAGAAGCAGGCGTTACCATAGACCAGTGTGAAGATAAAATTCGTGTGCGTTGTGATAGACGTGTGTCCGCAGTGAATGTGAAAACTTTGCCCTTACCAGGTTTCTTTACTGATTTCCAAGCCCCTATGAGCGCTCTTTTAACTACAGCTGACGGCATCAGTATGGTGACTGAAACTATTTGGGACGAGCGCTTTGAACATCTAAACCAGCTCGTGCGCATGGGGGCGCAGGTGCGCATTGATGGACGCACTGCCATTATTCAAGGTGTGCCCTATTTAACCGGGGCGGAAGTGCATGGCACCGATTTACGTGCCAGTGCTGCTTTGTTAATAGCTGCTATGGCCGCTAGAGGCGAAAGCATTGTCACCGGCTTTGAGCATGCAGATCGGGGCTATGAACGCTTAGATGAAAAGTTTCGCTCCTTGGGGGCACAAATAGAGCGCTTGCCATAAAGGCGCTTGGGAGCGGTTTGCTCCCAGAACATCTTAGATTGATCTGTGAAAGACCGATATAAGGGGTTGCTCCGTTGACTCGGAGCAGCCCCTTATGTGTAAGCGGAAAGAGTAATTTCATGCCTTTAGGCCTCTGCGCTGCAGAATTCCTCCCATTGACGCAGATATTCTTCTTTGGTCAATAGTGGCGGATAGTTGCGCTTGATGTTCAAGGCTTCTTCCGCACCATCGGCCAGTAGGTCGATGATGGTCATGGCCATAGCCTTAGCTGGCACAATGTAGAAAAGCTCAGGATCAGCCACAGTATAGTCCTTGGTATGGCCAGCCCCGGCCGCACCGCCAACATACGGATGGATAGCCGGCATGATATGCATTACGTCGCCGATGTCGCTAGAACCGGTCCCATGTCCGCCGGTGGCAACGTTCTCTGCGCCAACAAGTTCGGCAACATTCTTGCGGAAAATTTCACTCATGTCGGGGTTATTAACGCGTGGCAAGAAACCAGGAATTTCAATAATGTCGACTTCGGCGCCTACAGCTAGCGCACCTGCACGTAAGGCGCGATTGACCTTGCGGCTGGCATCCAGGATTGCAGGCATGGTCCTACCCCGCACATAGGTTTCCATGCGTACGTCTGCTGGAATGATGTTAACCAAGTCGCCCCCTTTGGTAATGATAGGGTGGATGCGAATGGTGTCTTCGTCCTTAAACGTCTCTCGGTTGGCGTGAATTCCCTGTAAACCGAGAATAGCAGCATTAAGAGCATTAATACCTAAGTGGGGCGCGCCCCCGGCATGAGCTTCTTTGCCGCGGTAGCGGATAAACTTGGCTATGAAACCGTTAGCTGTGCCGCCGACAACAGCATGGCGACCAGGTGCTGTACTAGTGCTATGAAACATAATGGTCATGTCGATATCGTCAAGGGCGCCTAACTTGATCAGCTCTTGCTTGCCTCCGAGAAAGCTAATCTTACCCATTTCCCGCATGCGCTGGCGCCATTCAATTTCCACGGGCTCCTCTGCCGGAACAGCCATCAAGACTACATCGCCGGCCAAATGAGGCATGACGTTGGCATCTATTAGGCCCATTCCTACACCTAGCATGGCTGCTACTTGGGCATTATGGCCACAGGAGTGGGCAGCACCTGTTTCTGGGTCGGCGTCGGGATGTTCGGGACAGACAACAGCGTCTAGCTCCCCCATGACAGCTATTCTTACCCGCTGTTCTGCCCCGGGTATTTCTGCCTTAGAACCGGTGATAGCTAGGCCGCGGGTGTGTTTTAGCCCGAGCGCTTCATAGGTTTTTTCCACCAAAGCTGCCGTCTTGTGTTCTTTATAACCTAGTTCGGGATTAAGTCTGATTTGCTCCCCCAAGGCGATGATTTCATCGCGGCGTCGGTCAATAGCTTGTAAGACTTTAGCTTTTAGCTCTTGTTTGGTCATTGTAAACCTCCTTTGACATGCTCTTGGGTGCTATTCTGTTTTCTGGGAAGAAATCCTGCTTCCCCCGGTTGCTTTTAAAACTTCATAAATTAAAAGCTGTTCATACTAGAGGTATTGAAAATGCACTTTTAGTGTGAGGGAAAGCACGCTTGTGCAAATGTGTATTGGGCCTTTTTGATGATCTTTAGTGTGTGCAGCTTTTTGTCCTTCTTGGAATGGGTTAACAGCAATAGGGGGATAACATTTCCATTGTCAGCACATTGTGTTTTATGTAAACTAAAGCTAGCACGAAACAGTCCTCTTTGTGCTAATTTGAAAATTGCACATTGTGCGAGTTGACTAGAGTATGCGCTCTGGTGTCAACAGCGCAACAGCCGGAGGTGACGATGAAAAAGAAAGTTTCATTTGGACACATTGTCAGCAGGAGAATGTCACCCTTCGTCGAATTCCTTTATTAACAGAGTGTAACAGTTACACGCGCAGGCTGTATACTGGCACTTTGTAACTCAACGAAAGGAGGTGCAATCGAATGTCTCTTATTCCTAACACCGCAACCTTACTAGTGACCATCCTGACCATGGCTGCTATCGCACTTGTTGGGATCAATCGGTCTAAGTCGGGTGCTTGGACTCCTACCATCCGTCGTCTAGCTGGCTTGGACGCTATCGAGGAAGCAGTTGGTCGTGCAACCGAGATGGGTAGCCCAGTGCACTATTCGCCTGGTATCGGTGCTGCTACCGACGACTCTGCTCCGCAGACCTTTGCTGGCTTGGAGGTTCTCGGTTATGTAACTCAGCTAACCGCCAAGTACAACACCGAGATCATCGTTACCATTCGTCAGCCTAACGTTTTCCCGCTAGCTCAGGAAATCGTGCGTCAAGGCTATATGACTGCTGGTCGTCCAGACATGTTCCAGGAGGACACTGTCCAGTTCCTCTCTAACGAGCAGTTCGCTTATGCAGCTGGTGTTATGGGTATCATGAACCGTCGTCATGTTGCTGCCAACATCATGATGGGTGCTTTCTGGGCCGAGTCTTTGCTTTTCGCAGAAGCTGGTGCTCAGGTCGGCGCTATCCAGGTAGCAGGTACTGCTGCGATGGGTCAGATTCCTTTCTTCGTTGCTGCTTGTGACTACACCCTAATCGGTGAGGAGCTATATGCCGCTGGTGCTTATCTCTCCCAGGATAGGGTGAAGCTCGGTTCTATTGCTGCTCAGGATATTGTTAAGGGTATTGCTATGGTGTTGATCTTTGTTGGTTCCTTACTAGCAACCGCTGAGATCGACTTCCTTGCTAACCTATTAAAGAAGTAATAACAAACCGCTTTCAGTAGCGTTGACTCGTATCAAGTATCCAGAAAAGGAGGTGTAACCTGTGCGTAGAGAGGTTCCCTTGATAATTACCTTCGTAGTTGGTGTCATCGTTCTCTTTGCCAACATGTTTGAAGGTCCATTACAGGCTTGGTCTTCTGAACTGACAGGCTGGCTGATTATCGTTTCGGCCTTCGCCGTTGGTTTGGCATCGGTCAACCTGTTCCGTATCCATGGTACGGCGCTCATGCGTATGCGCCCAGGCTGGTTTAACAGCTTGGCACTGATAGTTGCACTTATCGTTTTTGCAGTCATCGGTACTATGGCTCGGTTGGGCGGCGATGAGAAAATCAACAACCTCAACCAGAACCTGTACGACTCGATCATCGGACCGCTGGGTGCTGCCATGTTTGCGATGCTAGCCTTCTACGTCGCATCGGCTGCTTATAGGGCTTTCCGTATGCGTAGTGCCGAAGCAACAGTCATGCTGATTGCTGCTATCCTAACCATGATTGGTAAGGCTCCTATCGGCGAATTGATATGGAATAAGTTCCCTGTAATTGCAGAGTGGCTGATTGATATCCCTAACACAGCTGGTCAGCGTGCTATCATGATCGGTGCTGCTATAGGTGCGTTTGCCACATCGCTTCGTATCCTACTTGGTCTCGAACGCGGCCACTTGGGTGGCGCTGAATAATTCAATAGTGACAGAAAGGAGGTGCCGAAAGGATGGATTTTGTCTCCAGACTCCAGAACGTTGATCGTCGGATTATCTATATTCTTTTGATTCTAGTTACGGCAGTGCCCATGATTTCGCCATTGAATCTGCCTCTGTCTATCAGTCCAGGGACTACTGAGTTCTTCAACATTGTGGACGCTCTAGAGCCAGGCGATACAGTACTCTTCTCGTTAGACTACGCTCCGAGTGGAGCCCCCGACGTTCATCCGATCGCTGCTGCTGTTATGGAGCACTTGATGGACAAGGGTGTCAACGTTGTAAGCGTATCCTTCTGGGATGCTGGTCCCATGTTTGGCGAGCAATTGATGCGCCATTACGAAGAACTAGGTTATGAGTATGGTGTTCACTTTGCGAACCTCGGCTTTGTTCCCGGACAGGAAACGGCAATCAAGCGTTTTGGTGAGAATGTAGGCACTGTATCTCGTGACTTCCGTGGTAATCCTGTTAGCTCTTTACCCATTATGGAAGGTATCAAGGACACCCGCGACTTTGCTTTAGTAATCGACTTTGTTGCAGGTAACCCAGGAATTCAGGAATGGGTGCGACAGGTCCAGGGCTCTCTCGGTATTACCTTGCTAGCTGGTTCTTCTACCGTTAACGTGCCACAGACCATGCCTTTTGTGGACTCTGGGCAGGTTAAGGCTATGCTAGCCGGCTTAAGAGGTGCAGCTGAGTACGAACTCGTTATGGGTAAGCCTGGTGCCTCGGTTGCTAAGATGGACGCACAGTCCTTGGGGCATATTGTTATCATTCTGTTCATCGTTGTTGGTAACATTGCTTTCTTCTTAGATAAGAAACGGTAAAAGGGCTGGTTCTATAACTACTTTTCCGATGTAAGGAGGTGAGAAGATGAGCATTTCTAACGACATCTGGGCATGGATCTCAGCCCTTGGTATGATCGCTATTTTCTCCTTTATCTTTAAAGAGAACCCAGTATATCGTTTCTGCGAGCACGTATTCGTTGGTGCATCAGCAGGATATGCTCTGAGCGTTAATATTAAGTCGATAGTGGATAATGCCTGGGATCCGATCACTAAGGAAGGTAAGCTATCTCTGCTAATTCCAGTTATTCTAGGTATCTTACTATACGCTCGTTTCTTCAAGAGCATTGCTTGGTTAAGCCGTTGGAGCATGGCTTACATGGTAGGTATCGGTTCCGGTTTGTCCATGTTCGGTGTAGTCAACTCCCAGCTCTTGCAGCAGGTTCGTAGTTCTATGCTGCCTCTGAACAGTGTCAATAACATCTTGATGGTGTTCGGTGTGCTTTCGGTCTTGCTCTACTTCTTCTTCTCTGTGGAGCAGAAGGGTGCTGTCAAGCATGGAGCTAGCTTAGGCCGCTGGCTGATGATGATTACCTTCGGTGTATCCTTTGGTAACGTGGTGATGGGGCGTATTTCCTTGCTTCTGGGCGCCTTCGAAACCATCCTTGGCAACTGGCTAGGCCTATTATAAAAACAGACAGCAGTGGCAAACCCCAGACATCGGGTCTGGGGTTTGCTTTTTTTTAAGCAAATAGAGGGCAATCAGGCAAGAATAGAATTTGTTCTGTGGAGGCTCCCTATTCTAGGATAGAACACTGTTATAATATAAAGAGAAGACTATCTCGAGGAGGGGACCTGGTGGCGGAAAGAATTTTGATAGTGGAAGATGACGAGTCGATATCCGAGTTGATTGCTTATAACCTTAAACAAGCGGGTTACGAAACTCTAGTTGCTTTTAATGGTGAGACTGGCCTCCAACTCGCTCTGACAGAAGAACCTCATTTAGTCTTACTGGATATCATGTTGCCTGGCATGGATGGGTGGGAGGTTTGTCAGCGTATTCGGGAAACCAACGACGTGCCCATTTTGTTTTTGACCGCAAAAGATGCTGAAGTTGATCGCGTCTTAGGGCTGGAACTAGGAGCTGACGATTATGTGACTAAGCCCTTTAGCCCCCGGGAGCTAATGGCGCGGGTGAAGGCGATTCTACGGCGGGCAGGGCGAGTGCAAGAAAGCGATTATATTCAGATTGGTCCAGTGACTATTGACCTTCGTAGCCATGAGGTGACTCTAGAAGGCAAAGCCCTGAATCTGACCCCCATGGAATATCAGTTACTTAGAATTTTAGCCATGAACCCTGGGCAAACCTTCGGGCGCGAAGAACTGCTATCTCAGGTATGGGGGGAAAACTTTTTTGGTGACCAACGTACTGTAGATGTGCATATTAGCCATTTGCGTGAAAAATTAGGGCCAGTTAGCAACCTGATCCAGACGGTGCGTGGCTTCGGTTATAAGCTACGGGAGTAAACGATGCAGCGTAGCATAAAAGCCCGATTAACTATAACCTTGATCTGCTTGTTGCTCGGCAGCGCCCTGCTGCAAGGCCTATTGCAGTCCTTACAGATCGGGTCACTTTTTACGCGCGCCGCCCGAGAACAACTTTTTGCTCAGGCGCGGCAGATAGCTGCTAGTATGCGGCACGTAGCTAGCAACACTGATCGCGCAGCATTTGTTCAAGAGTTGGCACTAGCGGGTGGGATGCGCATCTCTCTGTTGAATGCTGCGGGGGAAATTTACCTTGATTCGGATCAGGTTGCTGCAACACCAACAGCCGAGGTTAGTTCGCAGCCAGAAGTAGAGACGGCCTGGAGGCAAGGGAGCGGTTGGGAGGTGCGCTTCGACGAAGCTACGCAACAGACTGTTCTTTTTGTAGCCTGGCAAGATGAACTGCCAGAAGGAAGCGCTGTCATACGCCTGGCATTACCCTATGAGACCTTGCAAGAGGCTAATAGCAGCATTTGGAGTATGGTGGGCTTTGGTTTCCTCTTGATTGCGGTTGCGACATTCTATGTTTCTATTAGGTTGGCCAATGATTTAATTAAGCCCATCCAAAAGGTAACAGAAGCGGCACAAAAGATTGTGGCTGGCGATTTGCAGCAGCGGATTACCATCGAGCGTCAAGATGAGCTTGGTGCTTTGGTGACTAGCTTCAATCAGTTAGCCAATACTAACAGGAAACGGTATCAACAGATTGTGGCTGCTAAGGAAGAATTTGAAACTGTAATTCAAAATACTGTTAGCGGCATTTTTTTGTTGGATGCACACGGTACGGTGCTTCTTTCTAATCCGAGCGCAGGGCGAACTCTAGGTTTTGATCCGCAAGAAGATATTCCAGATCATTTTTGCCGTCTAGTGAATGATGCCAGCATGCGCCAAGCTTTAGAAGAAGCTATGGCGCAAAAGCAGCCGCTGAAACAATATGTCACCATTTCTACCCCTACTAAGGGTGTCGTGGAATTAAACGTAATACCGCTCGTGGCCAGTGATCGTTTTGTTGTTGTTTTCTACGATATCAGTGAAGCCAGTCGCCTAGCACAAATTCGTGCTGATTTAATAACTAATGTCTCCCACGAACTTAAGACGCCGGTGACTTCGATACATGGTTTTGCCGAAACCATACTGAACGGGGATTTAGTGACAGACGCCGACGGCCGGCGGTTTGTAAAGATCATTTATCGCGAGTCGCGCAAACTCTTGCGCCTTGTCAATGATCTTCTCGACCTCTCGCGTCTAGAACTGGATCCAAATGTTATGGATAAACGCCCTGTTGACTTAGTGCGTATCCTGAAAGAGGTCGTAGAGCGAGATACACCCTTGGCCGCTGCTAATCAAATAACCTTAAAGCTGGCCGTAGGTGTAGAGGAAGCCATACTAATAGGCGATGAACATCGTTTGAGCCAAGCGGTGGACAATTTGATTGGCAATGCGATCAAGTATACACCGCCAGGGGGCGAGGTTAGGGTTAACCTAGAGTATAAAGCCAACGGCTTTCAGATTGCTGTGTATGATACCGGTATCGGTATCGAGGCAGAGCATTTGAACCGTATTTTTGAGCGGTTTTATCGAACAGACAAGGCGCGTAGCCGACAGAACGGTGGTACCGGGTTAGGCTTGTCTATTGTGAAACACATTGTAGAATTGCATGAGGGAAAAGTTTGGGTAGAGAGTAAGGTCGGCGAAGGAACTGCTTTTTATGTGCATTTGCCTAGTCAAGCAGGAAAACAATGATTAGACGGATAATTAAGGGCCGAGGTGATCAGGATGGAGAAGCGGCGCTGGCCCTTAATTATTCTTTGTTGCCTCTTTTTCATCTCGCTGGGCTGCAACATATGGTTACTAAAAGAAAACAGGCAACTACTTGCCTCCTGGCAACCTGCTAATGAGCGGGTTTTGCAAGTTCATGTTACCGGCGCGGTAGCACGACCGGGCGTCTATTCGGTGGATGTTGGTGCTCGGGTTGCCGATGCCCTCAACCTAGCTGGCGGCACTTTGCCCGAGGCCTGGCTCGGCAATCTCAATCTAGCTAAGCCACTTTTCGACGGTGAACAAGTGTATATAGCTTTTGCTCCCAGCCAGGACGGCAATGACGATGTGCTCCCAGCTCATACCGCCAAGCCCCTGGTGAATTTAAACACAGCCTCGGCCGTAGAGTTGCAGACCTTACCAGGTATCGGCCCCGCTAAGGCCCAAGCTATAATCAACTATCGGCAAGAACATGGCGCTTTCGCTCGGATTGAAGACCTGATGAAAGTTTCGGGCATTGGAGAAAAAACTTTTGCTCAGCTAAAGGACCTAATAACGGTTCGCTGATGTAACTTTTCTACCTCCTAATCGGGGCATACTATACCCTGACGAGGAGGTGTCTTAGATGTCATCACCAGCAACTCCAGCCGAACTGAAGGCTATAGCTGAGGAATGTAGTGAATTTGCTACCCATTATGATGCGGGCGGACAAATGACTTTCGCTGTCGGAGGCGAAGGTATTAGACGCTGTGATTTTTGTATTCACTGGCAGGGTGGCGAATGCGATATCTACCAACGAGAAAAAAAAGAAGGTTAAAGCTACAGGCGCGTCTAGTAGAGGCGCGCCTGTAGCTTTTGACTTTTCATAAGCTGCCCTCTTTGCGGAAAGAATAGGGCGAGAAGCAAATAGCCATCCTTGCTCGAAGGAATTACTGAGGAATCTTTCCAGGGCGAGATGCGCAGTTATGTTCGCGCACTTGTCTCTTACGCCACATGTATGTCAGGCCTGGGGCAACTGCTTGGACCTGGAGCAGGTTCCAACGGGCCTAATCAGTAACCCCAGGTCCGCCTGACTGCCTGCCAGCCAGTACACAGCGGTGGCGTGCGTCTTCCGTAAAGCGGCTGGAAAGCATAAATCAGTGACCGACTGTGCCTTTTTAGCACCCTTGGCTTGAAGGAGGGAATTTTATGTTGAAGCGGCTTGTGGCAATAACTATGAGCATCATACTAGCCATGCTAATTGCAATACCGGCGTACGCTGTAGGCGAGCGCAATTTGTACTGGGGAAATAGTGGTGAAGATGTGCGCTTAGTACAGCAAAAGCTAATCAAATGGGGCTACCTCAGTGGTTGGGCCGATGGCATTTATGGGGCAAAGACTTTTGCTGCCGTACAGCTGTTTCAGCGGCGCAACGGCCTGCCAGTGACAGGCAATGTGGATGCTGCTACTTTTCGCGCCCTCGGTTTTACGCCCAAAATGGGCGGAGCCGCATCGCAGCCTGTTAACAAAACGCCTGCTACGCAAGCACCGGGAACGGTCAGTGCCAACGACTTGCATTTATTGGCCAAAGCTATTTATGGCGAAGCCCGTGGCGAACCATTTGAAGGGCAAGTTGCTATCGCTGCCGTGATCCTCAATCGGGTACGCAGCCCATTATTTCCCAATACCATAGCTGGAGTAATCTTCGAACCTTTGGCCTTTACCGCAGTTGCAGATGGGCAATTCTATTTGGCCCCTAACGAGGAGGCATACCGCGCGGCCCAATTGGCACTCGACGGGTGGGACCCGACCGGCGGTGCTCTCTATTACTTTAATCCAGCTACTGCGACTTCGCCTTGGATTTGGTCGCGCCCATATATAAAAACTATAGGTCGGCATCGGTTTTGCCGTTAGGTCGGTCCAGAAAGGAGGCAACCCTAATGCGCTTTGACCAAAGTCTACGTTGGGTCACCATCGCCTTGATAATTGCCTTAGGCGCTAGTATATGGTGGGGTGTCACCCAGCTGCGTCTACATAAGGATTTTGCCATTAAGTTGGAGAATAACTATCAGCGGGCTTTTCACGAATTGGTGTGGCATATCCAAACAGTAGAAAACGAATTAGCCATGCTTAGTGCTGCAGGTTCTGCTCAGCAGGAGAGAGAGAAGCTTGCGACCGTTTGGCGCCAGCTATATGCAGCGCAAGAGAAGGTGGGGCAGCTGCCTCTAGGTTTAGTGCCCTTGGAGAACGCAGAAAAATACTTGAGCACCACGGGGGATCAAATTTTTGCCCTGGTGCGGCGGGGAAGCAACCTAAGCGCAGCTGAGCGGGCCGAGGTGGACAAAATGCAACGCGGTGCCGCTCAACTTGCCAGTGAACTAGCGTCGTTGCAGCAAACAGTCCTAACTCGCAATTTGCGTTGGACCGATGTCGAGGCAGCACTGGTGCAGGCTCGCCGAGAGGAGCAAGTGCAAGATAATACGGTGCTCAACGGCTTAAGTTTAGTAAATAAACAAGTACAGGAATATCCAGAGGTACAGTTTGACCAGCGGATTGGCGTGGTCCAACCACAGCCCAACTTGCAGGGCCCTAAGATCTCTTTGGCGGAAGCGCAAGAAAGGGCATTATGGTTCCTATCGCCCAATGACAAATCCCAATACCAAGTAGTATCGTCTGAACTGACCGATGGTATAATTCCGGCCTATAATCTAGTGCTTACAACTAAGGAGGCCGACCGCCGAGTCAACGTAGAGATCACCCAAGTGCAGGGGCGGGTCCTGTGGATGCTAGATAACAGGCAGCCAGAAACGGCTGTGTTACCCACCGCAGCCCTACAACAACGAGCAGCCGATTTCTTGCGGCGCCGGGGTTTTAAGAACATGCAATTAGTCGGGCAGCACGAATATCAAGGTTCGGTATTGTTTGCTTATGTTTACGAGCAAGATGGGGTACTCATTTACCCTGACCTTTTGCGAGTCAGAGTCGCTCGTGACGACGGGAGTGTTATCGGTTTTGAAGGAAACGGTTATACAGCCTGGCATCAGGATCTACGTCGGCTGCCAACACCCAAAATCAGCATCCGGCAAGCCCTGGAGAAGTTGGCTCAGGGTTTGGAATTGATAGGCCCTGTCCAGCTAGCAGTTGTGTTTGATTCCAGCGCCCAAGAGGCTCTCGTATACGAAATCCCGGCCAAGCGAGGGGCTGACCAATTTCTTATATATGTCGACACCCAGACCGGGCAGGAAGTGCAAATCGTCCGTTTGGATACGTCAGATCTGCCCCGACAGACTATGGCATTACCATAGCACTCAATAGGCAGGAAAATGGCCGTCGATGCGGAAATAGATCCCAGGAGTTTTAAATTGTTGCAAAAGTCGAGCGGTGATGCCCCTCAGCGGCATTGTTATCCTCGTGGACTGGTAGCCAAGGATCCAGGCCAGTGGGGGGTCATGAAAAATGAGGCGCCCTTGGCGGGGCATTTTGAATCACGCCCGCACGGGAGGCCACAGAGACCGACCGGGGAGTTGCCCCAGGCCGGGTACATTCATGGGCGAAAGGGGCACGCGCGAGGATGACCGCACGCCGCGGAAAGCAAAGGGGCGAAATAGGCCACGACTAGCGCGCCGCATTCCGCAATAGGAGCTTGTGCGCTCGGCATTTTTTGCTCCCGAATGAGGTGTCTATCTCTATGCATCGACCGTTAGTCTTTATCGCCACAGGTTTCGCTTTTGGCATTTTCCTTGGTGCCCAGCAAGGGCTGTGGGCTTTCTCCTGCTTGGCCGGTGCTTGCCTTGTTATGCTTGTTTGGCAACGCCGTCGGCCACAAAATTCTTTGCTCACTCTGGCCGCAGCCATCTGCGGCCTGGTTTGGTTTGTGATCCGAACCCCTGTTTGGCCTGGTGCTTATACGGCTTCTTGGTCCGATATGCGCATTTTGTCTATCGCCCATACGGCCAATTCCACTCAACTAACGGTGCAGGTGGAAGCCCTTGGTGGGCAGCAGCTACCCCGTTGGAATCCTGTCAAAGCGCAAATCACTTTTCCGCTAGACGTCGACTTAGTGGTAGGAGATAAGCTTAGGGGTGAAGTCAATTGGCAGGCACTGAGCCAGCCGCTTAACCCAGGTGAATTTAACTATGCGCAATATTTGCGACGACAAGGTATCTTGGCTTCGGCATATATAGGGGAAGCCAGCAGGCTCGAGCATGAGCCTAGCTTGCGTCGGCCTTGGCCTCTCAGAAACTGGCTTTTAGCTCGGGCAGCACGGGTGCCAGGGGAGCCAGGTGAGCTATTAGGTACTCTTACCCTAGGTACGCGGCCGGGCCTGTGGTCTGAGGCTTGGCGTAGCACAGGTCTAGCCCATGTGCTTTCCATTTCCGGTTTGCATGTGGGGCTTGTTCTCGTACCTTTACTTGGTCTCTTGCGCTTTTGCCGCTTGTCACAGCGACAGGCAAACTTTGTAGCTGCTCTGGTGTTATTAGTTTATGGCTATGTTCTAGGTCCTAAACCGGCCGTGTGGCGGGCTATTATCATGGCGCTTACAGGGATGCTGGCGGTAACGAGCGGCCGCACCCACGATTGGCCGAGTGCCGTGGCGATTGCGGCTATCTTGCTGTTGCTGTATAATCCCCATTATTTATGGGATGCAGGTTGGCAGCTGTCATTTGCTGCTACCATCGGGCTGCTCTACTTTGCCCCTCGCATAAGAGAATACTTGCCGTTATTACCCTTTAGGCTCGACTGGGCTATAAGCGCTAGTCTAGCAGCCCAGTTGGCCACTTTGCCGCTGGTGTTGCATCATTTCTATTTGTTTCCGCCTCTGACGCTCGTTTTTAACATCTTTTTGGCCCCACTTCTGCCTCCGGCCCTGATCGGTGGCTTGCTCTATCTGCTCCTGCCGGGTTTGGGCGAGCTACTGTTGCCCCTCTTACAGTTCTTCTACGCCTGGCTGCTGCGGCTGGTCCAGTGGTGGGCAACCTGGCCTTTAGCTAGCTTTAACCCGGGCTTACCCCCTCTAGTGTTAACTGCCCTCTACCTCGGCCTCTTACTTCTGTTTTTCGCCGGGCGCGACGCTTGGCGGCCGGTCGTGGCTGGAACCTTGGCCTTGACCTTTATCTTGTTGCTGACATGGCAGCCTCTGACGCGGTGGGTAGGAAATGTATATAATTTTACTGTTCTCAGCGTGGGGCAGGGTGCTGCTGCGGCCTTACATTTGCCGGGAAGCGAAATTATCCTTTTCGACGTAGGCGGTGGCTACCCGGCGGTAGGGCGGCAGGTAATAGTGCCATATTTACGCTACCGGGGTACATGGCGCATCCGTGCAATTTATCTTTCTCATTTACATGAGGACCATATTAATGGTCTGGCTGATGTTCTAGCTGCTTTCCCAGTAGCAGCTATATATCTCCCTACCACTAGCCTGAGCACCCCGGCCTATAGTAATCTAGCTCCGTTATTGCAAGAGCATGGCGTAACGGTATATCCATGGAAGCTCGGAGATATGGAAGTGTACGAAGGCCTACGAGTGACAGCTATCAACCCTAAGCCTGGGGCTCCGCAAGATGAAAATGAAGATTCCCTCGTATTGGTTCTCGAGTGGCCCAATCTGACGCTGTTGGTTCCAGGCGATATTGGTTCGCGCGAAGAAGAATTGTTGCCCTACTTGCCAGCAGCAGTTGATGTCCTGCTGGTGCCCCACCACGGTAGTGCTAATAGTAGCTCAGAATCCTTCTTGCGCCTGCTTCGTCCCCGGCATGCCGTCATCTCTACTGGGCGCAATCTTTACGGCCACCCGGCAGAGGCCACCCTACAACGCCTCCAACACTATGGAGATTTTGTTTGGCGAACCGATCATTCGGGCGCTATCACCGTTATTAATAGCCATCGTGGTTCTAAGGTAATACCTTTTCTTCGCCCCTGAGGTGGAGGCATTTTCAAATATGCTATTATAAAGGCGAGAGGGGATGATGTCGGTGGCTAAGGCCTTAACCAACTATCAAAATCTGGTGCGAGATATTAGACAAGGCCAAATTGAGCCCCTTTATTTTTTCTATGGGCCAGAGCTAGTCTTAGCCAGATATGTTGCTAGCGTATTGCGCGAAGAACTAATCACACCAGGCATGGAAGATATTAACTATACAAGAATAGATGGGCAAAAAGCGACAGAAGCCGAGATAGTGCGAGCTATCGTCACTCCGCCCATGTTTGGAGCTAAGCGGCTGGTGGTTATCGAACAGCCAGCCTTTGTTAAACCACGTAAAGGAGCCAGCTACGAGCAATGGGAAGCCCTACTTAAAGATTGGCCGGCCTTTACTTGCGTTGTACTGTTAGCACCAGATGTTGACAAGCGCTTGCGTGCTTTCAAGACATTGGCAGAGCGCGCTGCCAGCTACGAATTCCCAGCACTCACCGTTGTCGAGGCTGCCAACTGGGTAGAAGGTCGTTTGCGCCGAGCTAAAATTAGTTTTCCTGCCCGCACCGGGCGCTTCGTAGTCGACCGCTGCGGGACAGATTTAGAACTACTGCGTTTAGAAGTAGAAAAGATGGTTAGCTTTGCTGCGGGGAAATCCCTCAGCCAGACCGACCTCGACTTACTAGTCCGCGATGACGTGGAAACCAATATTTTTGATCTAGTTGATGCTATCGGCCTGCAAGATTTTAGCCGCGCCTGGCCATTGTTGGTGCGGATGCTAGATGAAGGGAACGACCCGGTCTATTTGATATCTATGATCGGTCGGCAACTGCGCTTGCTCTTAGTCGCTCGCCATGCCCTTGATGCTGGCCTTAGCCAGCGGCAAGCGGCAGCTCGTTTAGGTATTCATCCCTTTCCAGCGGGCAAATGCGTGCAACAGGCTCAACACTGGACAATACCCAAATTAAATGCTGCCTTGTTGAATTGCCTTCAGGCCGATGAAAATATTAAGTCCGGCGATTTGAAAGGCCCCAGTGCCCTTCACCAGTTGTTGCTGGACCTGACGGCTAATCCTAGTTGAACCTGGCTGGCCTGCTGGCGAACTGCCAATCCTCGCCTCCTACGGGCCGTATTTAGCCGCTAAGGCTCGTAGTCTTTCGAAATCCTCATCTGACATTTTCTGCATCAGGATTTCATCTAGGTTCCTGTAAGCCTCGCTACTGCCCTGTTTATAAAGCCGGTAAATCTCCAGTATTTCACTGGGCGACAGTTTGGCTATGGTGCGAGCTACTATGGCTTTTTCTGACAGGTCCATCTTAGCTACGATGGCCAGAAAGTTGGCTCGATCAGCTGCAGCGATAGCTCGGGGCGGTTCGTGTGTTGCTGTATCCGGAGTGATAGGAGGGGTGACCGAATCCGTGCGGATGATATCTGCCACTCGCTCTCCCTGGGGCGCGCGCAGTTTTACCAACTTTCGTTTTGCCGCTGCAGCGCTTGCCTCTGAGCTGGCAGCGGCTTCAGCTTCTGGCTTTGCTTCTGTCGACCCAGCTGCGCCCTCCGTCTCTTCCTTGTCAGCTTCGGCTATCTTTGCCTCCTGCAAACCTGAGGGACTTTCCACTGGTAATTGCTCTGGCATTAATCTCAGGTAAAAAATAGAGACCCCAGCGACTAAGAGTACTAGCAGCAAAGCAGCTATCTTGCCGGCAGGACCTTGGCTATAATTATTTTGCTCAGCCATGGGCAACCCTCCCAGCTGCTAGTCTACCCTGACTGTTATTTCCAATACTCGTCCAGGGGCAAAATTGATTGTTATGAAGACAGCAAAAAACGGCCACCATCATAGGGCCGTTTTTTTTTGGTGTTGTCTATTTTATTCGGTCATAGCTTGCATTTTGTTCAGCTTCTTGGTCAGGCGAGACTTCTTACGAGCAGCAGTATTACGGTGTAGGACGCCCTTGTTTACAGCTCTATCTATGCGACGAATTGCTAGGCGGAGCTGCTGTTCTGCGTTATCACCGTTTTCTAGTGCCGTATGGAAAGCGCGCACAGCAGAACGAACTGTCGATTTAACATGACGGTTGCGCTGGGCACGTTTAGCCGCTACTTTGATGCGCTTAATAGCAGATCTACTGTTAGCCAAAAGATTCACCTCCTCGGCCATTCTATCATGGTAGGTATTGCATTAGCAATTAATCAACGGCCAAGCTCTTACTATGTCGGGAATATAGCAGGAACCGAGCGGATAGACTAAAATCGTCCATCAGATTTTAACAAAGAACCGAGGAGGTGGCAAGATGTTAGGAGCAATTCTTCGTTTTGTGGTATCTGCTCTAGTGCTCATGTTTGTCGGATTTTTGCTACCAGGAATAAGGGTGGCCAATTTCACCACAGCCGTAATCACTGCTTTGGTTATCGCCTTCCTAGGCTGGGTTGTCGAGATGCTGTTGGGGGACCGCATTTCTCCCCGTAGCCGGGGCTGGGTAGGCTTTATTACTGCAGCTGTTGTCATCTATGTGGCTGGAATGCTAGTCGGGGGATTCCAGGTTGACATAGTGGGAGCTTTACTGGCTTCGTTTGTCATTGGACTAATTGATGCTATTGTCCCCACTGAATTACGCTAGTGAAACCTACAGTTGAAATGCTGCGTCAGTATGTGTCGGTGCATACTGACTTAGCTCTAGAAGCGCATGATGCTGCCATTAGGGCTGGCTGGGACAAGCAAGGGGTAGAGCGTGTCAGTGAGCCTTTCCATGGGGGCAATGTTTCCCGCGTACATGTAAATGTGCAGGGAGCTAGGCAAATAGGCAAGCCGCCTGGTACTTACATCACTATCGAGGCACCTGGCTTGCGTGAGCACGATGTTGAACTGCGTGAAAGGGTTGCACAAGTGCTCGCACAAGAGCTAGGTTATTTGCTTCCCCAGACTGCCTCGGGACCAACTTTAGTAGTTGGCCTCGGCAATTGGCATGTGACGCCAGATTCTTTAGGTCCTCGCGTTATTGACGAATTGTTGGTCACCCGACACCTGTTTGAACACGCTCCCCAGTTTGTGGATGGAGGGATGCGTTCCGTTTGTGCCCTTGCTCCCGGGGTATTAGGAATAACTGGCATCGAAACCGGCGATATCATCCAAGGTGTAGTACACAAAGTGTGCCCTGGAGTTGTTATTGCCGTGGACGCCCTGGCAGCCCGTAGCATGGACCGCCTAGGCACAACGATACAACTTTCTAATACCGGTATTAGTCCCGGGTCAGGTGTGGGTAACAAGCGCCAAGCTTTAACAGAAGAGACCTTGGGAGTGCCCGTAATCGCCATTGGGGCGCCGTCGGTTGTTTATGCCAATACTATTGTAGTCGATGCTATCCAAAAGTTGACGGAAGCCTTGCGCCAAGCGGCAGGTGGACATTCTGGGATAGGCAGCATGCTACGAGAGCTTGCGCCTGAGGAACAAGGTCAACTGGTGCACGAGGTCCTTAGCCCCTTTTGGGGCAACCTAGTAGTTACACCCAAGGAAACTGACGAACAGATCCGACAACTGAGCAAAGTGATAGCAGGTGGCTTGAATGTTGCCCTGCAACCAGGTTTAGAGTCGAGTGATACACTAAAGTATTTACAATAGCTTACAGAACGAAGGGGCGAGTCCCTTCGTTCTTTGTTTTGCGATTGTTACTACGGCATAATGGCCTGTCCTTGCTCATATGATTTGGCAAAGGCAGGTGATAGTTATACGATTAGAGCGCAATAATCGCGGTTTGCCGTTAGCTCCATCAAATAGGGTTTTGTTAGCACTTATGGCCACCGTGTTACTGGTAGGTTCGTTACTGCCTATTTGGGGATGGGGACGCGAGGTAGAAGGTGTGACGCAGGGGAGCCTAGGCCCCGTACCACGAACAAGCCTGCTAGCAGGCCTGTGGCAGCGCGGCGGCTCGGTCTTGTGGCAAGGTTTGTTACGCAGTGCTTTCCCTAAACCCTTATGGCAGGGAACAACCGCTTCAGGCAGCTTAGGGCAGGGAGTTGCGCTTTGGTTGGCCGAACAGGGGCTTACTACACCGCGTGCCTTTTTGGCTTGGGGGGTTCCCGTTTTGCGGGGGCTAACGGGAGCTGGTCACGAAATAGAATTGCTGCCAGCCAACGAGCCGGTAGTCCCTTCCCTGGTGCTCCCCGAAGGTACGTCGGAGGAAGCGGCAGCATTTGGTTGGAAATATACGCCCCATGTGTTGATCTATCACACCCATGACGTAGAAGCGTTTACACCTACCTCGGGCAAGCCCCACGTGTATGATGACCCTGAACAAACTATAGTCAGGGTAGGGGCTAAATTGGCCGAAGAATTGCGCGAACTAGGTATGGATGTTACCCCCTCACGCGCAGGCCATGTAAAAGATAACTACACGGCGGCTTATGCCGAGTCTTTGAAAACGGTAACTGCCGCCCTGAAGGAAAAACCTAGTATTGAGTATGTGTTTGATGTACATCGAGATGCAGTGCCACGTTCGGCCACAACCACCGTGATCGATGGGCAAACGGTAGGGCGTCTTTTTTTTCTAGTTGGCACCAACGAATCTTTAGGGCATCCCCGGTGGCGAGAGAACTTGGCTTTTGCGCAAGCCTTGCATAACAAGGTGGAGGAACTGTACCCCGGCCTCTCGCGGGGCATATTGCAGCGGAGTACCACTCGTTTTAACCAACATGTGCGCGACTATGCTCTCCTAATAGAAATCGGTGGCGATAAGAATACCATGGAGGAAGCCCTCCGCACCACCAAGATGTTGGCTCGGGCCCTGGCTGAAGTGATTCGGGAGCAGCAGTTTGGAACATAAGGCCGTCTCGCCGGTGAGGCGGCCTTTACCTTTTCTTGAGAGAAAATGCTGGGTGTGATATAATACTTTGACAGTGCGCCGTTTCGGCGCATGTGTTTCTATCAGCCATTTTGGGGCCAGACTTTTGGTCGTTGGCAGCATCTTAAAGGAGAATCGAAGGATGCAGCAAAACATACGTAATTTCTGTATCATTGCTCATATTGACCATGGAAAATCAACCTTAGCTGATCAGCTAATTCAAACTACCGGTACGCTGTCTCAGCGAGAGATGGTTGATCAAGTTCTTGATAATATGGATTTAGAGAGGGAACGGGGTATTACAATTAAGTTGCAGACGGTGCGACTCCTTTATCAGGCCGCAGACGGGCAGGAGTATGTTTTGAACCTAATTGATACCCCCGGCCACGTTGACTTTTCTTATGAGGTTTCCCGTAGCTTAGCGGCTTGCGAAGGTGCTCTCCTAGTCGTAGACGCGGCGCAGGGTATCGAGGCGCAGACGCTTGCAAACGTTTACTTAGCGCTAGAGCATAATTTAGCAATTATTCCTGTCATTAATAAAATCGATTTGCCAGCAGCCGACCCGGAACGGGTGAAACGCGAAATCGAAGATGTGATCGGCATTGACGCTGAAAATGCTATTCTTTGTTCGGCCAAAGAAGGCATTGGTATTGTTGAGATTCTCGAACGTATTGTAACGGAGGTGCCGCCTCCCAGCGGCAATCCCGAGGCACCACTACGCGCCTTAATATTCGACTCGATTTACGATGATTACCGAGGTGTAATTACCTATTTACGGGTGGTAGATGGGACTTTGGCTCCCGGCATAAAAATTCGCATGATGGCAACAGGAGCCGAGTTTGAAGTAGATGATGTTGGGATCTTTACACCTTCTCAGACCCCCTTGCCGGAGCTGACGGCGGGGCAAGTAGGCTATATGGCGGCTAGCATAAAGAACGTGAAAGACACGCGGGTAGGCGATACTATTACCCTCGCCAAAGGCGGGGCAAAGGAGCCACTACCAGGCTACAAACAAATCATGCCCATGGTCTATTGCGGTCTTTATCCGATAGACACAGTACAATACGAAGACTTACGGACCGCCCTTGAAAAGTTGCAGCTTAACGATGCTAGCCTCGTCTTTGAGCCAGAAACATCTGATGCCCTCGGTTTTGGCTTCCGTTGTGGGTTCTTAGGACTACTGCATATGGAAGTGGTGCAGGAGCGCCTCGAGCGGGAATATGGTCTGGATTTGATTACAACTGCACCGAATACCGTTTACCAAGTTACCCTGAACGATGGCAGCGTGCGCAAGGTGGATAATCCGTCTGATCTACCACCTGCTGGCAGCATAGCAGAACTGGCTGAACCGTATGTCAAGGCATCGATCATTGTGCCGTCGGAATTTATCGGCAACATGATGGAGTTGTGCAAAGATAAGAGGGGTAATTTCGTCAACATGGACTACCTCGATTCTAATCGGGTTGTTCTCATTTATGAGTTGCCTCTCTCGGAAATCCTCTACGATTTTTATGATCAGTTAAAGTCGCGTAGTAAAGGCTACGCTTCTCTCGATTATGAGATAATTGGCTATCGGCCCAGCGACTTAGAGCGCCTAGATATTTTGATCAATGGTGAGGTGCTCGATGCCCTTTCTACTATAGTGCATAAGGATCGCGCCTATAGTAAGGGTAAGGCCCTGGTGCAGAAACTCAGGCGTATCATTCCGCGACAGATGTTCGACGTGCCGGTGCAGGCGGCCATCGGCAATAAGGTCATTGCGCGCGAGACCGTAAAGGCTTTGCGCAAAGATGTACTAGCCAAGTGTTACGGAGGCGACATTTCCCGCAAACGGAAGCTGTTAGAGAAACAAAAAGAAGGAAAGAAGCGCATGAAGCAGGTGGGTAATGTGGAAATACCGCAAGAAGCCTTCATGGCGGTTCTTAAGGTCGACGAATAATGGAAACAGGCATCGGTCTCTATATCCACATACCTTTTTGCCGCCAAAAATGCGCCTACTGTGACTTTTACTCGGTGCTTGCCCAGCCTGGAGCTATTGATCGATATCTGAACTCGCTTGCAGCCGAGATGAGGCTGCAGGGGCAGGGGCAACTAATAAGTACAGTTTTTTTGGGTGGCGGGACTCCGAGTCTCTTGACCGCCCGTCAGATATCGACTGTCCTGGATGGGGTCAGTCGATATTTTCTTTTGGCCAAAGACGCCGAGATCAGTATGGAAGCAAATCCTGAAACATTACTAAACACCGACTTGGCCGCTTATCGTGTAGCTGGGATTAACCGTCTGAGCTTAGGCGTGCAAGTCCTCGATAACGACTTGTTACCTCATCTCGGTAGGCGACATACAGCCCAAGATGCTTTAACTATCATTACGCGGGCACAAGCGGCTGGGTTTACAAACCTTAGTTGCGACTTGATTTACGGTATCCCAGGGCAAACCATGGTTGGCTGGCAACATGATTTGCAGACTATAACTGCTAGAGGCTTGCCTCATCTTTCTCTCTATTGCTTAGAAGTTCATGACGAAACACCCTTAGGCCAGGCGATTAATAGTGGCAAGATGCAGCTGCCCGACCCGGATCTGGCAGCAGATATGTACGATTGGGCGCGCGAATTCTTGCCCCAGCAGGGTTTAGTGCAGTACGAAATATCGAATTTTTCCCGGCCAGGGTTTGAATGTCGGCACAATCTCATCTACTGGCATAACGATGAGTATCTGGGCTTGGGTCCGGCTGCTTGTTCTTATCGATCGGGGGTGCGCGCATGTAATGTAGCCGATATGGATACCTATGCTTGCCTGGTGCAATCTGGTCAGAGACCAGTGGGCAGTAGCGAATGCCTGGATGTGAGAGGAAGCGCAGCCGAAACAGTGATTCTGGGCTTACGCCTAATGTCTGGGGTAGATGCCCACAAGTTTGTCCAGCGTTTTGGAGTTACTTTAGAGGATGTTTTTGGCGATACCATTACCGACTTGTTGCAGCGAGGTTGGCTTGTGTCTACCGAAAAAGGTTATGCCTTATCTGCCCATATGGTGCCGTTAGCGAATGTAGTTTTTCGCTGCTTTCTGACAGACACCAATACTTGACAACCGAAAATGCCGGGTGTATCTTAGAGCTAGGAATATTAGCACTCTCGTTAGGAGAGTGCTAACAAGAGGGTAAGAGTGGTTTGGAGGAGCTAAGTTTAGCATGATGCAATCGGGTTATTGCGGCAGGGATTTCACTAAATAGAAAGGAACGGTGAGGTCGTGAAACTGGATCAGCGCAAGCGTCAGGTGCTCTATGCTATCGTCCATAATTACATTCAAACGGCCGAGCCGGTGGGGTCTCGAACTATTTCCAGGCGCTATGACCTGGGCGTCAGCCCTGCTACTATTCGCAACGAAATGGCGGACCTCGAGGAGATGGGGTTACTGGAACAGCCTCACACCTCTGCCGGCCGTATACCATCCGACCGAGGGTACCGTTTCTACGTAGATTCCTTGCTTCGTATTCCCGCACTGACGAAGCAAGAAATAACGTTAATGAAACGGATTTTGTCGTCGCGTATGCGGAGTGCGGAAGAAATTGTGCAGCAGTTGGCTAAGTTATTGTCGGCCCTTACTAACTATACAGCCATCGTGTTAGGGCCAAGGGAAACGCAAGTGAAGCTGCGTCAAGTTCAACTCATTCCTTTAAACGATTATCAACTCTACCTGGTAGGTGTCACCGACGGGGGTTTGTTGCTGAATCGTATGATTGACATACCGAGCGGGGTCGATGCGGAAACTTTAGAGTCGTTGCAGCGTTGGTTAAACGAGCGATTAGCTGGGCGTCCCCTCGACCAAATCCAGACTAACGATCTGCACGCCTTAAAATATGAGATGCAAGTCAGCATCGACCTGATTGAGTCTGTAATGGATGAATTGCTGGGTAGCGTCAATCAACATGAGGTGGGCAAGGTATATTTAGGTGGCACTACCAACATCTTGAACCAGCCCGAATTTCATGATCTGCAGAAAGTCAGGGCTATTCTAGAGTTGTTGGAGGAAGACGTCCTTGTCTGGGAGGCTGTGTCGCAGGCAAGCGGTGACGGCATAACTGTCTCTATCGGTTCTGAGAACCCCGAAGGAGTAATGCAGGAATGTAGCCTAGTAACGGCCGAATATCGACTGGGCGATGGCCTCAGGGGGCATTTCGGCTTGCTAGGCCCAACGCGCATGGATTACGATCGAGTTTTAGCTCTGGTGCAAGGCGTTTGCACCACGCTACAGCAGTTGTTTAACATGTAAGAGCTAAGTGCTGCTGGAGTTTGCAAAGATGCTGCTGTGTAAATTGGCGAGCTATTGCTAACGTAGGGGGAGAGCGGCAGCACTCGCAAGCGGGGTGTATTGCCGCTCTGAGTATTTGCTTCCTGGCCCTTTAGTTGCGAGTTTATGCGTCTTGCACAGAGTAGGGGTCTTTACTCTGCATCAGGGATGCTTGCGGCATAGCCTGTGTCATAACCGGATAAGGAGTGATCACCATCTCTATCAAGCAAGTAAGTGGGAGTAGCGAAGTTGATGAAAAGCTGGCGGCGCTAATGACTAATGCCACGGCTATCGCGGCCATCGCTGGTGCTGTGGAAGGGACCATAGGGCCAAAAGGTCTAGATACTATGTTGGTAGATCGTTTTGGCGATGTGACCATTACTAATGCGGGTGTCACTATTTTAGACAAGATGGAGGTTAACCACCCTGCAGCCCGCATGCTCATCAATACAGCCAAGGCACAGCAAGAAGAAATTGGTGACGGCACTACTACCACTACTATTATGGCTGGTGCTTTGGTGGCTGTGGGCGTTGATCAAGTAGTTCGAGGAGTGCCGGTAGCCCGTGTAATCGAAGGCATGCGGGCGGGCCTGAGGGCGGCTGAAGCGTCTTTGACTAAACGTAGCCGTCCTTTAGCCGGTCTCGACGACCCAGCCTTGCGCCAGATCGCCTACATAGCCGGTCGCGAGCACGCTGATATCGCCGATCTAGTGGTAGAAGCCGTGCGTTTGACTGGCCAAGAGAAACTGCAGGAACAAGCATTCAAGTTAGCAGATACTGTTGTTGCCCAGGAAGGTGCCCGAAACGAAGTTTTTATGGGCGTGATCATCGACAAGCAGCGTTTGAATAAGCAGATGCCAAGAGAGCTGAAACAGGTGCAGATTTTGGTTGTTGACGATGCTTTAGAGCCCGAGGAAATAGAAGATGAGGCCCTAGGCACCGAAGCTGGCTTTGCCCGTTATTTGGAACTGCAACGGGAATTTAAGGCCAACATAGCTAAGCTGATCGACATGGGTGTAGGCTTAGTCTTGGTTGACCGTGGCGTCCACTACATGGCCGAAGAAATGCTGACCGATGCCGGCGTAATGGTGGTTAGCCGTGTGGCTAGCAGGGAACTGCGGCAGGTGGCTGAACATTGTGGGGCGCGCATGATAAAACGTACTGGTCTCAACAAGAGCAAGGCAGACTTGGCCGGCTATCTGGGGCGAGCGGATGTGGTTATGGAGGATGAGAAACTGAAACAGGTCCGCCTATTAGGGGGAGCTGGCAAACCGATGGCTACGGTGCTAGTAGGAGCGGCTACTGCTGAGGTTGTGGGCGAGCGCGAACGCATCGCAAAAGATGCTGCGTCGGCGGTCCAGGCTGCAGTCCGAGGAGGTTACGTGCCTGGGGGAGGGGCTATTGAAATAGCTGTCTGTCGCGATGTAGAACGGGCTCGTGAGACAGTTAAAGGAATGGCAGCCTATGGCCTAGATTGCGTCAGTAGTGCTTTACGCAAACCTCTGGCGCAGATAGTGGCTAATGCTGGTTTCAATCCTTTGGAAAAGGTTGAAGATGTGATCGCCGCGCAAGCTGAGCAAGGCAGCGATGCTTTAGCGATCAACTGTGATAGCGGTGAGATAGCTGATATGCTCGAATTGGGGGTCTTAGACCCTACTCTGGTAAAACTACATGCTTTAAAGGCAGCCGGGGAAATTGCCGAGGCCATTCTGAGAATAGATACTATCATCAAGAAAAAAGATGATAGCGATGATAACATTAGTAAATCAGTAGCTAATACAGACTTTTAGTGAGGTGGCATGGTTGAAAGAAGAAAAGATTTGCTCCGAGGAGCAAACGGTAGAAGAACAGCAGGCTACAGAACCAGACACAACAACGGATGAAGCAGATTGCCCGGCAGCTGGGGCTGAGCAACAGCAGGCCTTGCAAGAAACCTTGCAGGAAATGGAACATCGGTTATTGCGGTTACAAGCCGACTTCGATAACTACCGGAAACGGACGCAGCGGGAAAGGCTAGAGCAGGCTGTTTTAGCCGAGGCCGCCTTAGTATCCAACTTACTGCCGGTGCTCGACAATTTTGACCGGGCTTTAGCTAACTTGCCCGAGGCGGAGGCAGGCTGGGCAGAAGGCGTGCAATTAGTTTATCGACAGTTGCTAGATGTATTGCAGCAACAAGGGCTAGAGCTGATCGACTGCCAGCGGCCCTTTGACCCGAATGTGCATGAAGCGGTTATGCGGGAAACTTGCGATTCTGATGTAGAAGATGGTACTATCCTGCAAGAATTCCAAAAAGGGTATATGTATAAGGGTAAGCTATTGCGCCCTAGTAAGGTTAAAGTAGCAGCGAGAGGCTAAGTTTTGAGGAGGTAGGTACACATGTCGAGAGTAATTGGAATAGATTTAGGCACTACTAACTCGGTAGTTGCAGTTTTAGAAGGGGGCGAACCTACTGTTATTGCTAATGCAGAAGGATCGCGTCTTACCCCTTCGGTGGTGGCCTTCGCTAAGAATGGCGAGCTACTAGTTGGAGCCGTTGCCAAGCGGCAGGCGGTTAGCAACCCGGAGGGCACCGTCCTTTCGATCAAACGTCATATGGGTACCAATTATACGGTTAAGCTCAATGATAAAACATATACACCCCAAGAGATTTCGGCCTTCATCTTACGCAAGCTCAAACAAGAAGCAGAGGCCTACTTGGGGCAAAGCGTTACCCAAGCTGTAATTACGGTGCCGGCTTACTTTACCGATAGCCAACGGCAAGCCACCAAAGATGCAGGCAAGATTGCTGGTCTCGATGTGCTCCGCATTATCAATGAGCCGACAGCAGCTGCTTTAGCCTACGGTGTAGACAAGAGCCAAGACCAAACCATTTTAGTTTTCGACCTAGGTGGAGGCACCTTTGACGTCTCTATTCTCGAGCTAGGTGATGGCGTTTTTGAAGTTTTGGCCACGGCTGGTAACAATCGTTTGGGTGGCGACGATTTTGACCAACGCATTGTAGACTATTTGGTTAGCGAGTTTAAGAAAGAGCAAGGTATTGATCTCAGTAAGGACAGCATGGCCATGCAGCGTCTGCAGGAAGCAGCCGAAAAAGCCAAAATCGAATTATCGGGCCTTGTCAGCGCCAATATCAATCTGCCGTTTATCACGGCTGATCAAAACGGCCCTAAGCACTTGGATATGACATTAACCCGCGCTAAGTTTGAGGAATTGACTCGGGACTTAGTAGAAAAAACTATGGGGCCGACTCGGCAAGCTTTAGCTGACGCTAACTTAAAGCCTTCTGATATAGATAGGGTCATCCTAGTCGGCGGTTCGACCCGCATCCCTGCCATTCAAGAAGCTGTTAAGAACCTAATTGGCAAGGAGCCCCATAAGGGAGTCAATCCCGATGAAGTTGTAGCCATGGGTGCAGCTTTGCAGGCGGGGATGATTGCTGGTGACGTTAAGGGTGTCGTACTCCTCGACGTTACGCCGCTTTCGTTAGGTATTGAAACCTTGGGCGGGGTGTTTACCAAGCTTATTGAACGCAACACTACAATCCCCACCGAGAAAAGCCAGATTTTCTCGACGGCAGCCGACAACCAAACCCAAGTGGAAATCCATGTCTTGCAGGGTGAAAGACCGATGGCTCATCAAAATGTGACTTTAGGCCGCTTCACTCTCGATGGTATTCCACCGGCACCGCGGGGTATTCCTAAGATTGAAGTCAAATTTGACATTGATGTCAATGGTATCGTGAACGTTTCGGCTAAAGATTTGGCTACGGGTAAGTCGCAACACATTACGATTACCTCGTCGACCGGCCTATCTGAAGAAGAGATCGAACGCATGATTAAGGATGCTGAACAGCATGCGGCGGAAGACGCTAAATTCAAAGAATTAGCTGAGCTGCGGAACAATGGTGATCACCTAGTTTACTCCACGGAAAAGCTTTTGCGAGATCTGGGCGATAAAGTGCCGGCAGACAAGGCGGAGGCAATCAACAAGGCAGTAGACAAGGTCAAAGAAGTAATAAAACAGGATGATGTTGATGCTATCAAAGCAGCTACAGAAGAACTGACTAAGTACGTCAACGAGCTTTCCACCATGCTATATAGCCAAGCAGCTGAAGAAGCGCAACAACAAAACGCTGCTCAGGATGGATCTCCCACAGACGGGGAGACGGTCGATGCCGAATACAAAGTAGACGACGAGCCTCAAAACTAGTAGGCGTCGTTAAGGCCGCTACTGCCGCCATCAGCGGTTTCTGCAAATGGGGCTGTCCCATTATGATGGGGCAGCCCTTGCAGCATGAGGCTACATTCGAGTTGCTATGTTATGCAGAGCGTAGCGAATAGTTGACGCCTGTGGCGGCAGGCAGGTACGCCGAAGGTAGCGGTGTTAAGGGAGGTTCCGTATGGCTAAGCGCGATTATTATGAAGTGCTAGGGGTAAGTAGAGATGCTAGCGAAAGCGAAATAAGAAAAGCTTACCGCAGTCTGGCACGCAAATATCACCCAGACGTAAATAAAGAAGATCCCAATGCTGCTGACAAATTTAAGGAAGTCACCGAGGCCTATCAGGTGCTCAGTGATCCGCAAAAGAGAGCGCAATATGATCAAATGGGGCATGCTGCCTTTGACAAGCAAGCCTTTGGTCAAGGCTTCGACTTTTCAGGCTTCGGTTTAGATGATATTTTTGAAATGATGTTTGGCGGTGGCTTCGGGGGGCCTAGGCAGCGACGGGCCCAAGGTCCTCAGCGGGGCGCTGACCTTAGTTACGAACTAGAAATAGATTTTGTTGACGCCGTATTTGGTAAAGAGGTCGAGCTTGAATTGCCGCGCACAGAAAAGTGCCCAACCTGTGATGGCACCGGGGCCGAGCCCGGCACAAGCCCTATTACTTGTCCCCAATGCCATGGTTCTGGGCAGATCCAATATGCACAGACAACCCCCTTTGGGCGCATTATGACTAGTCGCACCTGTGATCGCTGTTACGGGACTGGTACCTATATAGAGACGCCGTGCCGCGAATGTCGAGGGCAAGGAACGGTGCGACGCACACGCCGGGTCACCGTCAAGGTGCCTGGTGGGGTCAATGATGGAACGCGCCTGCGTTTAAGCGGTGAAGGCGAAGGTGGTTTGCGCGGGGGCCCCCCAGGAGATCTTTTTGTCTATATAAGGGTGCGTCCTCACCGCGAGTTTGTGCGTGATGGATTGAACTTGATCAGAGAAGAAAAAATTAGTTTTCCCTTGGCTGCTCTAGGTGGGGACATCAAGGTGAAGACGCTCGATGGAAAAACTGTGACCTTATCCGTACCTGAGGGGACTCAAAGCGGCACTATGCTCAGAATTCGAGGGCATGGCGTTCCACGTCTAGGTTCTAAGCAGAGGGGCGACCTGTTGGTACGTATCATCGTCGAAACTCCCCGGCGTTTAACTGCAAAGCAAAGAGAACTCCTAGTCGAGTTAGCTG
This sequence comes from Bacillota bacterium, assembly GCA_012735505.1. Taxonomy (GTDB): domain Bacteria; phylum Bacillota; class UBA994; order UBA5500; family UBA5500; genus JAAYHE01. Next base: position 32,550 of record JAAYHE010000025.1, on the reverse strand, counting down.
AAACAATGGGGGACAGTGTTAATACTGAAGGTAAGGGCATTTTCGGGAAGATTTTTGGCAAAAACTAAGTCAAGGGGGCACGGCCATGAAATGGATGGAGATCACAGTCATTACCTCGCAGGAAGCTAAAGAGGCTGCCGCTGATATTCTCTATCAACAGGGCGTTAATGGGTTAGTTATCGAAGACAGCGAACCGGCGGTATTAGATCCTGATGTTGAAGACTATATGCCATTGTCGGTGCAGGATTTTCCTCTGGAAGAGGTACGGCTGATCGCTTATCTACCTGTCGATTCTCAATTAGCCGACAAAGTAGAGTCCATTCGGCAGTCGTTGGCTGCTCTGGCCGATTTTGACCTCGACCCTGGTCGGGCGGAAGTGTCCTTATCTGAGGTGGAAGATACCGACTGGGCTACTGTTTGGAAGGAGTTCTACAAACCCGTTGCTGTGGGAGAAAAATTACTCATTAAACCTAGCTGGGAAGAAATAAAGCCCACGGATCGTCTCGTAATTGAACTCGATCCTGGCATGGCTTTCGGCACGGGGAACCATCCGACTACCACCATGTGCCTGGATATCTTAGAACGCTACATCCGCGGAGGCGAGCGGGTGATTGATGTCGGGTGCGGTTCCGGCATTCTCTCAATTGCGGCTGCCCGGCTGGGTGCGGCAGAGGTCGAGGCCCTCGATTACGACCCTGTAGCCGTGCGGATTGCCCGGGAAAACGTTGCTATTAACAAGGTAGAGGGGCAGGTTAGCGTCAGAGAAAGTGACCTGTTGCAGGCTGCCTCCGGGCCGGCAGACATTATCGTGGCTAATATTATCGCCCGCATCATTATAGAGTTAACCCCCGCTGTCAAAGCTTTCTTGCGATCTGATGGTCTATTCATTGCTTCTGGTATTATCGGCGAACGTCGGGAGCAGGTTATTGCTACTTTAGCCGAGCATGATTTTCAGGTAATAGAAGAACTTAGCGAAAGCGATTGGCATGCTCTAGTTTGTCGGCAGAGGTAGGATTATGTCCAGATTTTTCTTAGAGCAAGCTCTACTCGGCAGACACGCCGTCATTGAGGGTGACGACGCTGCCCACATCGCCAAAGTCTTACGCCTTAAGCCTGGTGCTAGCATCGAAGTTGTGGCTGCAGGTCGTGTTTACCTTGCTACCCTGACGGAGGTAAGTCCAAACCGCGTCACAGCAGAGGTGGGCGACGTGTTAGCCAATAGTGGTGAATCTGATTTGCCTATCCACCTTTATCAGTCCTTACCTAAAGGCGATAAGCTAGAGTTAGTCATCCAAAAAGCAACCGAACTAGGGGTGGAAAGTATTACTCCCGTTGTTACCGAGCGTGTGGTAGTGAAATTGAAACCAGATAGCTTGGCTAAGAGGCTGGCTCGTTGGCAACGGATTGCCTTAGAGGCGGCGAAACAGAGCCGGCGGGGCAAGATACCCACCATAGGGCTTCCCATCTCTTTGGGAGAACTACCGCCAGTGCCACAATCCCACTTAGCGCTTGTAGCCTGGGAAGAAGATAGCGCACCTCTGCGGGTTGCCCTTTCTGGGCAAGATGTTGCTGCCGTACATTTACTTGTGGGCCCGGAAGGAGGTTTAACCCCTAGGGAGGTAGACTGGCTGCGCGAGCGGGGCTGGCGCAGCATTTCTTTAGGGCCGCGTATTCTGCGCACAGAGACGGCACCGCTGGCCCTTTTAGCTATTGTTCAATATGAATTAGGCGATTTAGGAGGCGGCAAATAATGCCCACAGTTGCATTTCATACTTTAGGCTGCAAAGTCAATCAAGGTGAGACGGCCGCCATGGCTCACCTCTTCCAAGAAGCGGGCTACGAACTAGTAGGTTTTTCTGCTGCCGCCGATATTTATATAATCAATACCTGTGCTGTGACTGTTCAGGCTGAACAAAAATCCCGGCAGTTAGCCCGGCGGGCGCGGCAACGCAATCGGCAAGCGATGGTCGTAATGGTGGGCTGCTATCCGCAGGTTGCGCAGGGGCGGGGAGAGTTGCCGACAGATATCGATCTTTTGGTTGGCAGCGCTGATAAGCCACGCATTGTGGAATTAGTGGAAAGGGCTAGACAAGCTAGCTCACCCCTGATTGCTGTTTCCGATTGGTCTAGCGAAACTAGCTTTGAAATGATTAGTGCTAGCCAAGAAGTAGGCCGCACTAGAGCCACTTTGAAAGTGCAAGATGGGTGTCAGCAGTTTTGCTCTTATTGCATTATTCCTTATGCCCGTGGCCCCGAGCGAAGTCGTCCGCTAGCTGACGTAGTACGAGAGGCTACCGATCTAGTGCAGTCTGGTTTTCAAGAAATAGTAGTAACTGGGATTCACGTTGGTAACTATGGACGGGATTTGCCCGGGCAGCCCGATTTGGCGTGCTTGTTCGAACATCTGCTGCAAGTGCCAGGATTAAGGCGCTTAAGGCTGAGCTCTATCGAACCTAACGAAATTACCGAGTCTTTGTTAGAGCTCATGCAAAAGTACCCAAATTTTTGCCGCCACCTGCATATTCCTCTGCAGGCGGGGCAGGATCGCGTGCTGAAAGCGATGAATCGGCGGTACGACACAAAAGATTATCGGCGTATTATCGATTTGGTGCGCAGTTATATGCCAGAAATAGCAATTACTACCGACGTAATCGTTGGCTTTCCGGGCGAGACAGACGAAGAATTTGCGGCTACCTATAGCTTTGTCGAGTCTATAGCCTTTAGTCGTTTGCATGTCTTCCGCTATTCTAGGCGCCCGGGCACACCGGCTGCTAGCCTGCCAAAGCAGGTGCCAAAAGAGGAGAAAACACGACGCAGCCGTGCTTTAATTAGCCTTGGGGAAAGATTGTCGCGAGAATTTGCCCTGGGACTGGTCGGAACAGAGCAAGAGGTACTGTGGGAAAATCAAGATGACGACGGTATCTGGACGGGTCATACCGACACCTATGTAACCGTTCATAGCGATGCGCCCAATTTGCGTTCCAACCTGATTACCTCGGCACTAATTAAGGAAAACCCAACTACCCCAGCTGCGACCACAAAGGCAGATGTGGTCGCCTGGATAAAGGCACAGGGCGGACTGCCTCCTCGCAGCAGGATAACCTTTGGGCGTGTCGAATAAGTATAGGGAGCAGGGGGTGATAAAGTGAGTGAATGTGTTTTCTGTAAGATCGTAGCCAAGGAGTTACCATCTGATGTTGTTTACGAAGATGATGCCATCATAGCATTTCGTGACATCAATCCGGTTGCTCCAGTGCATATTTTAGTCATCCCCAAACGCCACATCAAATCGCTGCAGGACACAGAACCGCAAGATGAACAACTTTTGGGGGCGCTATTAAGCGTTGCTAGGAAAGTGGCCAGTGAGCAAGGGCTAGAGGGGTATCGTGTGGCTACCAACATTGGCAAAGATGGGGGGCAAGTGATCGAGCATTTGCACTTTCATGTCATCGGTGGAAGGCCGTTAGCTGAGTTGCCGTCCCTCGGTTGACACGACTTTTGCCGCAAGATATAATAGCAGGAGTTCATTCCGCAGTAATATAGATAGTGCATAACTCCGAACATTTTTTGGGTGCGGAGGGAGGGAAACTAAGTGACCGAGGTAAGAGTGCGTAAAGACGAATCTTTAGATAGCGCGCTGCGGCGATTCAAGCGTCAGTGCCAGCGTTCTGGTGTCCTTTCTGAGGCGAGAAAGCGTGAGCATTATGAGAAGCCAAGCGTAAGGCGCAAGAAAAAGGCAGAAGCCGCAAGGAAAAAGAGGCGTCGCTATTAAGTTGTAATACTAAGAACAAAGAAAGCACCGTCAGGTGCTTTTTTGTTTTGCAGTTTCGAAGAAGTCAGGTACAGATGGAGAGGTGGGCGGTGCGGTCATCCTCGCGTGTTGTACCCTCTTATTCGCCCAGACAGGGCTTTTTCAGCGGCCTCGCCGATGGGTTGCTTCTTTTGCCGGGACAATCTGCATAAAGTTAAAGAAGAGAATGAGGGTGAGGGGGCGAGCCGGTGGCAAGGCGACAAAGGCTGCAAACTGGGGTGCGGAAGCTGATGACCGACGTGTTAGAGCTGCCGAAAGACCTGGTGTTAAACTTGCCGCGTATTACTATGGTCGGCAATATTCAGCTGACAATAGAAAACCACCGTGGGGTGATTTTGTATAGCGACCGCCGTATTCGGGTAGCAGTTTCCCGGGGCGAGTTTATTATCGAAGGCCAAAAACTGACCTTGCGCTCTATCTTGCCTGATGCCATTATCATCGACGGTACTATCACGGGTATTTCATATATAGGTTAAGGGTATTTCCGGCCGTGTTAGTAACTGATAATTGTCGTTATGAGCCGAATGAATAGGGGTGATGACTGTGTTTCTAAATCGTATTTTTGCCTTGTTTGTGGGCTACCTTATTATCCACTTCCGGGGAGAGTGGGTTGAGCGCTTTATCAATCTGTGTCTACAGTCAGGCATCCCTATCTGGGACATTTACACTACCAAAAATGGCACCGTGGTGGGCAAGACCAGTATTGAAGGGTTTAAACAAATGCGTCCCGTAGCTCGCCGCTCTGGCGTGCGCGTCAGAATCCTCAAGCGGCGCGGTCTGCCATTCATACTGAGTCGCCTCTGGCAGCGCACAGCTTTTGTTTGCGGTGCCTTGTTGTTTATCACCAGTTTATATATCTTGGGTTCGATTGTTTGGTTTGTAGAGGTGCGCGGCAACGAGCAAGTAGCAACATCCACCATTTTGCAAGCGGCTGCAGAGCTGGGGCTAAAACCAGGTGTTTGGCGCAAGCGGTTAATAGCTGGACAACTTTCGCGTTCTCTGGCTATTAAAGTACCAGAACTCTCTTGGGTAGGAGTGGAGGTAAAAGGTTCTTGCGCTGTGATCGAAGTGGTCGAGAAGAAAATTGTGGTGGTCGAGCCGAAGCCTATCGGGCATGTGATAGCATCTAAAGCGGGGGTAATCCAAAAAATTGTGGCCTCCACCGGAAAATCTATGGTCAAGGTTGGCGATAATGTTGAGCAGGGGCAGATATTGATCAGCGGTGCATTTACTGTTGACGACGATGCAGAAATTAGATATGTTCATGCCGAAGGGATAGCCGAGGCCAGCGTCTGGTATGAAGCTTCAGCTACTAGCGCTAGGGAACGGTTAGCCCGACGGCGAACTGGTCGCACTGCGACTAGCGAAGTGTTAGTATTTGGCGACAAAGAGATAGTAATCGCTGGCCCCCAACAGCCGCCTTTTCCCTTATATGAAGTTGATTGCCAAAGTCTGCCCTTATTGTGGAGGAGTCTGGGGGCGCCTGTTGAACATATGCGAAGAACCTATTTTGAAGTTGAGGAAGAATGGGAGCAGGTATCGTTAGAAGTAGCTCAGGCAGAAGCTGCCGAGCTGGCCCACGCTTTGGCCGTTATGCAGTTACCTAGTGACGCTACCATGCTTGCAAGCAGTTTTGAAACGCAGATTCTATCAGATAATAATACAGTACAAGTTCGAGCCATTATTGAAGCCATAGAGCCGATTGGCGAGTTTATGCCCTTAATTGAAGAATAGAACCGAGGAGGCAAGCCATCGTTGAGCAGTTCGCAGCTGGAGACCCAGACAAACAAGTTATACTTACGTGATATTGCTGAAGCACAGGCGGTTTTTGGTCGTCATGACGAGCATTTGAGAATGATTGAGGAAGCTTTGCCAGTCATGATTGCAGTACAAGATAACGAGTTGACCATTACAGGACCAAGCAGAGCTGTCTTACAGGTCGAGAGCCTGTTGTCACAGTTATTTACTTTGCTCAGGCAGGGTATCGCTATTAGCGCCCGAGACGTAACCTATGGCTTACGTCTGATCCTAGCAGGGCAAGAACCTAACCTGCCGGAGATCTATGCTGATGTTATTGTCACAACTAGCCGAGGAAAACAGGTGCGTCCGAAAACCCGTGGGCAACGCCAATATGTGCAGGCAATGCGTGACCAAGACATCGTTTTTGGGATCGGCCCGGCCGGAACTGGTAAAACATACCTTGCTATGGCGATGGCGGTAGCTGCCTTACGCGCCCGCAGAGTGAGCCGTCTAATTCTAACGCGCCCAGCCGTAGAGGCTGGGGAAAGGTTGGGATTTTTACCTGGTGATCTGCAAGATAAGGTAGATCCCTACTTGCGGCCGCTTTACGACGCTTTGTTTGACATTTTAGGCCAAGAAACTTTTCAAAGGTATATGGAAAGGGGTATTATTGAAGTAGTCCCCTTAGCCTATATGCGGGGGCGCACCCTGGATGACTCCTATATTATTCTCGACGAGGCACAGAACTCTACGCCTGAGCAAATGATGATGTTTCTCACTCGACTCGGCTTTGGTTCGCGGGCGGTTGTTACCGGCGATATTACCCAAATAGATCTGCCTAAAGGGAAAACCAGTGGGCTAGTGGAAGCTTGTCAGATTCTCAAAGGAGTCAAGGGAATTGGTTTTGTTTATTTGACCGATCAAGATGTTGTGAGACATGCACTCGTACAGCGCATTATTAAAGCTTACGAAGATTATCAAAAGAAGAAGTAGTAGTTGATCCGATGGGGGAGGGGTTGTGATGTCTAGGAAACCCAGAAGAGCCCACATATTTACGCAACGGTTTTGGCGCCGCCCGGTAGTACGCCGGGCTCTTTTACTATCAGGGGTTTATCTGGCTTTGTCTTTGTTCTTGTTTCTGTGTATTTTACCAGAATCGGTTCAATTAGAGGTGGGGCAGGCTAGCCCTCGTTATATAGGGGCACCACGTACTGTTGAAGACCGTTATACTACGCAGAAAGCACGCGAAGAGGCTGCACAAAGCGTCAAAGACATCTTTGAACAGGATCCGAATGTCGCCTTGTCTAGTCTCAACCAGCTTAACGAGATTTTCGAACAGTTTCTCACTGTAGCTGATTTAGAAACCGATCTGGAATCTAAACTCCAATTGCTGCGCGAGACACTACCAGTGACCCTTACCGATGTTGCCTTGCGTGCGGGCTTGAATTTATCAGTAGATATGAATCGTCAATTAGCTACCGCTTTGGCTACCATTATGGAGCAGGCATATGCGCGAGGGATCAAAGCCGAGGCATTAAGCACTGCCGAAGAACAGATACACCGTGATATTGACAATCTCTATCTGCCGGCTGCGCAAAAAAATTTCCTGCGCCAAATAGCGAGCTCTTTGCTGAAGCCTAACATGCTTTATAATAGCGCTGCCACTGAACGCTTGCGCCAGGAAGCTGTGGCTCGAGTCCTGCCTGTAATGGTGCAAAAGGGGCAGAAGATTATCGGTCAAGGTGAGATAGCGACCGAGCGGGAGATTATGCTACTTAGTGACTTAGGCCTCCTGAACCAAGGTATTAACTGGCCACTCGCCTTTGGCGTGCTCATCTATATGCTGGTAGCCCTGTTGCCTATGGTTCTCTATCTTAGCTTGTTTTTGCGCCATTCCTGGGAAAACCCGCAACATATTGTGCTACTAGGCTTGATCTTGCTGTTGAACGGAGCACTCTGCAAGGTATTCAGTGCGATGTCGGGTCTGTTGATGCCAGTAGCTACAGCTTCTATCTTAATGGCCGTGTTGGTCGAGCCACGCTTAGCGGTGGTGGGCAGTATTACCATGGCGCTTATAGCGGGAGCAGTGGCTGGTTTTGATATCACCTTCATGGGAGTAGGTTTAATCGGAGCTGTAGTTGGCGCCTTTAGCGTTTCCCGCATGAACCAGCGCTTTGATCTAGTAAGGGCTGGTGCCTTAGTTGCCGCCGCTACTAGTTTAGGGGCTTTAGCCTTTGGCTTGCTCTACGGTGAGGGATGGGCGACTTTGCTCGGTAACGCTCTGCGGGCTGGCGCTGGTGGTGTTCTAGCAGCTATTATCGGCTTCGGAGTTGTGCCGTTCATTGAAAGGCCTTTTGGCATTGCCTCTACAGTTAAGATGCTAGAGTTATCTAACCCTAATCACCCCCTTCTGAAACGCCTGTTGATAGAAGCGCCAGGCACTTACAACCACAGCATTATCGTGGCCAATCTGGCCGAAGCCGCTGCTGAGGCTATCGGAGCCGACGGCCTAGCGGCGCGAGTAGGCTCATATTTCCATGATGTTGGCAAACTCAAACGGCCCTACTTTTTTATCGAAAACCAATTTATGATGGAAAATCCGCATGACAAATATCCTCCATCATTGAGTGCTTTGGTGATTACGGCGCATATTAAAGACGGTGTTGAATTGGCACGCGAATATAGGCTCCCCCAGGTTATCATAGACATGATTCAGCAGCATCATGGTACCACTCTTGTTGGCTATTTTTATCATAAAGCCAAAGAAGCGGGTGATGTTGAAGATAGCGACTACCGCTATCCGGGGCCGACACCCCAAACCAAGGAAGCTGCAATCGTCATGTTGGCTGACTGTGTGGAAGCAGCTGTCCGTTCCCTGGCTCAGCCAACGCCTAGCCGCATCGATGCTTTGGTGCGCAAAATAATTAAGGAACGGCTGAATGATGGCCAGCTCGACGAATGTGATATCACTTTGAAGGAGCTAGACAGCGTGGGTACAGCTTTTGTGCATATCCTCAGTGGTATCTTTCATAAGCGGATCGAGTATCCAGAAAAACTAGTGCAAGGGGAAGGGAAGGCACCCAATGATACTAATCAGCAATGATCAAGAGCAAGTAGCTTGCTCCGAATCCATGTTGGCTTTTTGCGAACAGACTTTATCCCGGGCTTTAGAGCTCTTAGAGGTTCCGAATGATGCAGAAGTGAGTGTTATTTTCGTGAGCGACGAGTCTATTCGAGCCCTTAACCGGGAATACCGGGGAATAGATGAACCTACCGATGTTCTTTCGTTTCCTCAACTAGAAGGCGAGGAACTTTTGGACATAGAAAACGTATTAATACTTGGGGACATCGTAGTGAGTATGGAGCGGGCTGTAAGCCAAGCAGAAGCTTATGGACATAGTTTGGAGCGCGAATTAGCCTTCTTGTTGGTACACGGGCTGCTTCACTTGCTCGGCTATGACCATGATGCAGAATTTGAAGGTGAAATGCGTGACAAGCAAGAGGCCATCCTGCAAGAGCTGGGAATCCAGCGCTAAACGCAAGAGGATCAGGGCTAATTGGGTTTATGCGGCGCGGGGAATCGGAGAAGCGCTGCAAGAGCGACATCTGCGCTTCCATCTAGTGGTGGCAGCTCTAACTGTAGCCATAGGTTTTTACGTGCGCTTGAGCCCAAACAAATGGGCTTTGTTGACACTTGCTATCGCCTTGGTGGTGATTACCGAGACGCTAAATACTGCTATCGAGCGGGTTACCGACTTGGCTTCACCCAGTTATGCGGAACTAGCACGCCAAGCTAAAGACGTGGCAGCTGGCGCGGTGCTTTTAGCGGCACTTACCTCTTTGGTTCTTGGCTACATTATCTTTTACCCTTATCTGAAAGAGGCTCCTCGTGCCTGGCGGCAGTGGCTGGTTTCCTTGCCAACAGAGCTGATATTGCTTGTGGGCCTCAGCAGCTGCGCTGGCTTTTGCCGCGAAATTTGGCGCCGGAGCCAGCGTTTCATGTCCCTAGGATTGTCACTACTAGCTTTACTCCTTATTGCAGGCTCATTGGCCTTGTTTCCAACCTTACTGATAGCAGAACTTGCCGCGATCGCTCTGTTTTGGCTGTGGCTTAGCTATGGTTGGCAGTATTCTTGGCTATTTTGCTTGCATGCGGTAGTGGTCGTCCACCTATTTGTTTGGGTTTGGAGCTACTTTGTTAAATTCTGAAAGAGGGGAGGGGAGCGAGTGGTACGTAAACTGGAGACTTCATCTGCCCGGCAGACTTGGTTAGTTACAGTACTAATTGTGGTGTTGCTGGCCAACAGTTTGATGCTAGGTCGTTCACTCAACTTATTTCGCCTGCCAGGTGAGAGAAATACTTTAGCCATGGCCAAGGAAACTAGTAACATGCTGATTAGCTACATCGAAAGGTGGGCTAGCGAACAAGGGCTAGGGGGATTACCGGCAGTACAAGACCTTGTGGCCCGCCTGCAATATGATATCGGTCGGGCGCGTACTCTGGAAGAGTTGGCCCAGGTAATGCTTAATAGCGGCGCTCAAGCCATAGGGCTTTTGGACATGGAACGAGATGCTAAAAGGCGCGAGGTTCTACAAGTATTAGTTAATAACGATCCTGCTATCCCTCAGGTTCAGCAAAAAGTATCAATCCTAATTAGCAATGAATCAGGAGACGAAGTGACTGTTGTTGATAGAGCCCGTCTATTATCTGCACATACTATTGATCAGATTAAGGGCCACCCACTGTGTAACGAGCCCTTTGACGAAGTTGTGATTGAAATTAGTGAGGGTAAGGCAAGGGCCGTTAACTATCGTACCCTTTATGATCAAGTAAAGGTTTTACAGCAGGAGACGCAAAATCTACAGGCCGAGTTGCGTAGACTCAACACTCTCAGTGGGTATGCTAGTATGACCGGGCCGGGTTTAGTTGTTGAGCTCTATGATGCGCCTGGCGCTTATAACAGTGGTGACATAGTGCATGATGCAGATATTCGAGATGTGGTCAACGAGCTGTTTGCAGCAGGGGCTGTCGGGATAGCGGTAGGTGACCAGCGCTTGACTACCACATCTTCTGTGCGTTGTGCCGGCCCGAGTATCCTGGTCAATCAGAAGCAGATCGTAGTCAATCCCGTTAGGATTCAGGCGGTAGGGGATCCCGATGTTTTATATAGTAGTATGGATATCATGGTTAATACCTTGCGGGCTATGAGAGGAATAGAAATAGTTTTAGAAAAACAAGAGGAGATCGTTCTACCCGCGGCTACGACTCCATAGAAGGAGGCGATTGCTAAATGGAGCAACTCTTAGCTGCTGCCCGTGCAGCCCAGGAAAAATCCTATTCACCCTATTCTCGCTACCCGGTTGGGGCTGCTGTACGGGCTACTAGTGGTAAGATTTATACAGGTTGTAATATCGAAAATGCCTCATATGGACTCACTATTTGCGCGGAGCGGGTGGCCTTGGCAACAGCGGTTGCCGCTGGCGAACGGGAATTTACGGCACTAGCTATCGCTGCTGGGGATGGAGACCCGGGCATGCCATGCGGTGCTTGTCGCCAATTCATGGCTGAATGGTTTACGCCTGACGTACCTATAGTTGTTGTTTCAGGTCAAGGCCAGCGTTTACAAATGACCATGGGGCAGTTGTTACCCTACGCATTTGGGCCTAAATCGCTTGGGGAGGGACCTCGTTAATGGCTTTCCGCTCAGGGTTCGTAACAGTGATCGGCAGACCCAATGTCGGCAAATCCACGCTACTAAACGCCCTATTAGGAGAGAAATATCTCATCGTCAGCGATAAACCGCAGACGACGCGTAATCGTATTCGTTGTATCCTTACGGATGAGAATTACCAGGTAGTCTTCCTCGACACGCCGGGTATTCATAAACCCAGGTCGCTGCTCGGGGAAGGGATGGTACAGGCAGCCTTGAATACCCTAGAAGATGTCGACGCCATTATTTTTATGGTTGATGCCAGTGAACCCTTAGGTGGTGGCGACCGCTATATCGCCGAGCACCTTAAGCGAGTTAGTACACCTATTTTCCTAGTGTTTAATAAAATTGACCTAGTGGAAGCTGGGGAGTTGGTGCGTTTGGAAAGCCAATGGCAAACCCTGTTACCCCAGGTACAGGCAGTGTGCCATATTTCCGCCCTTACCAGCTACAACTTAGACCATTTGCGAGGGCAAATATTGGCTGTCTTACCGGAAGGGCCCAAGTATTATCCAGATGATATGGTTATCGACCAGCCTGAACGGTTTATTGTGGCCGAACTAATCAGAGAGAAGATATTACATTTGACCCACGAGGAGATTCCTCATTCTGTTGCTGTTGTCATCGATGAAATGACGGCCCGTGAGGATGATATTGTTTATGTGCATGCCACCATATATGTCGAACGCGAGTCACAAAAGGGCATTATCATCGGCAAGCGGGGTAGTATGCTCAAAGCGATTGGGCAGGAGGCCCGCACCGATATAGAGCGCATGCTGGGTTCTCAGATTTATTTGGATTTGTGGGTAAAAACTCGTAAAGATTGGCGCAATCAACTGACTGGCCTGCGCCAGTTGGGTTACGAAGAGCTTATGGAAAAGGAGCGATAGAGATGAAGCTGCGACTGGCCTCCCTCATTGACCACACTCTGCTTAGCCCGGTGGCAACTCCAGCTGATATCGAGCAGCTTTGCCGAGAAGGTAACCAACACCGCTTTGCTAGCGTCTGTGTAAATGGCTGTTATGTGGCACTAGCCGCTCAGCATAGCCAAATACCGGTGACAGCTGTGGTTGGTTTCCCGCTAGGAGCTACAAGCACCCAAATCAAGGTAGCAGAAACTGCTCAGGCTATCGCGGATGGTGCTAGTGAGATAGACATGGTTATGAATATGGGGCTAGCGAAAGCAGGCGCCTGGGAGCAGGTGGAACAGGAAATCCGGCAGGTGGTAGAAGCAGCCCAAGGCAATATTGTCAAAGTCATTATAGAAACTGCCTTGCTTGACGATACTGAAAAGATTAGAGCCTGCCAGGCGGCCCAAGAGGCTGGTGCCCATTTCGTTAAGACGTCTACCGGCTTTTCCAGCGCTGGGGCTACGGTTACGGATGTAGCACTTATGCGCAAAACTGTAGGTCCTAACATGGGTGTGAAAGCTGCTGGCGGGATTCGTGATTTAGCGACGGCGATGGCAATGCTAGAAGCAGGTGCCAGTCGGATTGGGGCGAGTGCGGGCGTGCGTATTCTGGCCGAGATAGGAGAATAGCAGGTGCCGCTAATAAATGTAGAGGGGCTGGTGCTCAAAACCTATGACCTCGGTGAAAAAGACAGAATTTTGGTATTGCTAACCAAGCAGCATGGGAAAATACGAGTAGTAGCCAAAGGAGCTCGGCGTCCAGGTGGCCGATTTGCAGCTTTAGAACCCCTAGTGGAAGTGCAGGCGGCTATCTATACTGGCAAGAACCTACATACGCTAAATCAGGCAGTTTTAGTTACCAGCCATAGGCAGGTGCGCGAGAAATTAGACCTCCTCGCCTATGGGCTGTTCATGGCAGAGCTGTTAGATCTTTTCACGATAGATGCAGAAGTGCAGTTAGCCAACTATCAACTCTTGAGTCAGGCCTTATACCGTTTGGAACAGGACGACCCTGTTACTTTATTGGCTTATTTTCAAACCCAGCTGCTACTACAAATGGGCCTGTTACCGGCTTGGGAGGCTTGCACCTGTTGTCAGGTTAGTGACAAACCTTTGGTGACCCTCAATGCCGCCATCGGCGGGTTAGTATGTTCTGCCTGCACCCAAAAGGTGGGCGGGATGCCTGTAGAACGAGAAACCGTATTGCTGTTACAGTATTATGCGCAAGTTGGATGGGAAGGTTATGGTCAGGTTGAAGCCTATCCCTACGTACGGCAGCTAACAAAAGTCCTAGAGCAATTTATCTTTTATCACTTAGCTGCGCGTCCTCGTTCCTATGATTTTCTCAGCGCTATGCGCCGCTGATTATATCTCATCATCCACAAGGAGGTGGCAGAGTGCCAACGTTAGAACAAATTGATACCGTAAGAGAGCGCACTGGTTGCTCCTATAGACAGGCCAAAATGGCTTTGGAGCAACATGATGATGACGTAATAGAAGCAATTATTTACCTCGAGGGACAAAAAAATACCCGTGCTGATTGGGCCGAATATGCTTCAGTGAAAGGGAGCGAACTGGTAGAACAGCTACGGCGGTTAGTACAGCAAGGCAATGTGCGCAGGGTGCGGGTTTTACATGATGACAAGGTACTAGTAGAATTTCCAGTGACGGCAGGTGCCTTGGGAGCCTTATTAGCGCCCAAATTGGCAGCCGTAGGTGTCATAGCGGCTCTACTAACTCGTTGTACTATCGAGGTAATAAGAGCCGACGAGCCCCCCAATCCTACAACAAATTAACAAAACCTGCCCCTGGGCAGGCTTTTTGTTTCGCCTAGGCCCGACGCAGGAAACCCTCATAACAAAGGTGTATATACTAATTAAGAAAACGTGTAGTCTAAATGGGGGTGGTGATCATCGAGCTTACTCCCCGACAGCATAAAATACTGGATTTAGCCAAAGAGTATGGACCTATTACCGGAGAAGAGTTGGCGGGGCACCTTTCGGTTACTAGAGCTGCGTTACGACCTGATCTAGCAATCTTGACGATGGCGGGTTTATTAGATGCTCGCCCACGGGTTGGTTACACCTATTCGGGCCGGAATGTTAGTTTTCTCAATTCTGAGCGCATTAGAACCACAAAGGTAAAAGAAGTTTGTTCGGTACCTGCTGTAATTAGCGAAGAGAGGTCAGTCTACGATGCGATTGTGACTATTTTTCTAGAGGATGTTGGCACTCTCGTGGTGGTTGATACCGATGGATACTTGGCGGGTGTAGTTTCTCGCAGTGATTTGCTGAAGCACAGTATGGGTGCCTTAGATTTAGAAAAAATCCCTGTAGGCGTAGTCATGACTCGTTTGGCTAACGTAGTGTATGCGACATTAGATGAGACAGTGATGCAGGCAGCTCGCAAACTAATGTCTTACCGCATCAGCAGTTTGCCGGTTGTAAAACCTACCGAGAAGGATAACAAGCTCGAAGTGGTAGGGGTGATTTCCCAGCGTATTATCACCAAATTGTTTGTAGAACTCGGCGAAGGCCATTAAGGAGAGGAAGCATTTGGATAGGAAGACGCTTATTTTCGTTGTGTCAGATTCTATCGGTGAAACGGCCGACAGAGTAGCCCGCGCTGCTGCCAGCCAATTTGTTACGCAACCCTTTGAGTTTAGACGGATCCCCTATGCTACGACGAAAGAAACCATCGTTGAGGTGGTAGAGGAAGCCAAAACGGTGAATTCCCTGATCGTACACACCTTGGTCATTCCCGAGCTACGGGAATTTATCAATCAACTTGCGTCTGATAACAATATTCCTTGTGTAGACATCATGGGACCCACTATGGAAGCGATCAGCCGCGTCAGCAGCCATGTGCCGCGCCTACAGCCAGGCTTAGTGCATCAGTTAGATGAACAATACTTTAGAGAAATCGAAGCAGTGGAGTTTGCCGTCAAGTATGATGATGGAAAAGATCCACGGGGGCTCCTCAAAGCCGATGTAGTCTTAATTGGTGTTTCCCGCACCTCGAAAACTCCCTTAAGCATGTATTTGGCACACCGGGGTTATCGGGTTGCCAATGTTCCCTTGGTGCCTGAAGTGAGCCCGCCGGAAGAAATATTAATGCTGCCACCAGATTATATAGTCGGTCTAACCATTAGCGACGCCCAGCTAAAACAAATACGTACCGAGCGGCTTAAGGTCTTAGGCCTGCAGCCTAATGCCAACTATGCTAGCTGGGAACGTATTCAGGAGGAGTTAGCTTACGCACGTATGATTATGGACAAAATAGGTTGCCCAGTTATCGATGTTACTCGCCGTGCTGTAGAAGAAACTGCTAGTCAGGTGATGGCCATTTTGGCTAAGAGGGATACAGGCAAAAGGAGTCGTTGAGTTAAATGTGATTAGAGGTGATCATAGTGCACATCAGACAGATCACAGAAGAACGCGAACTA
This sequence comes from Bacillota bacterium, assembly GCA_012735505.1. Classification (GTDB taxonomy): domain Bacteria; phylum Bacillota; class UBA994; order UBA5500; family UBA5500; genus JAAYHE01. Next base: position 16,933 of record JAAYHE010000025.1, on the reverse strand, counting down.
AAGCTCCTTTCTCCCCATGCGACAAAAGCTTGTTTGTCCCAAGGACGGGTCTGGCCTGAGAGCGAGTGTTCCATACGCACCGCCTTCCAACGCGATCGCGACCGCATTTTGCACTCTAAGGCCTTTCGTCGCCTCAAGCACAAGACTCAGGTTTTTATTCGTCCCGAGGGTGATCACTATCGTACCCGGCTCACTCATACACTAGAAGTATCACAGATTGCACGCACCATCGCTCGGTCTTTAGCCCTAAACGAAGATTTAACAGAAGCCATCAGCCTCGGACACGACTTAGGACATACCCCTTTTGGCCATGCGGGGGAGCAGGCGTTAAATCGGCTGTTATCCAAAGGTTTCCGGCATAACGAACAATCCCTGCGGGTAGTAGATAAGTTAGAAGGTGAAAATGGACTAAATTTAACTTTAGAAACGCGTGACGGTATTTTCTGCCACACAGGAGATAGTCTCCCGTCAACACCAGAAGGTTGCATTGTGCGCCTGGCAGATCGCATTGCTTATATTAACCACGATATCGATGATGCGTTAAGGGCGGGAATATTACAGAAAGAACAGCTACCCCGGGATACTTTAGCCATTCTGGGTGAAACTCATAGCGAAAGAATTCATAACATGGTTTCCGATATCATTACCCACAGCCAGGGGCGAGGCATAATTCAAGCGTCCCAGGAAATAGAAGACGCTATGGATGAGCTGCGCGACTTCCTATTCGAACACGTATACATCGGATCGGCAGCAAAAAAAGACGAAGGCAAAGCAGAAAAAATAATAGAGATTCTCTTCACTCACTATATGGAACACCCTGATCAACTGCCAGCTTCGTATCAGGTTATTTGGCAACAAGAGGGCCTGGAAAGTGCTGTCGCTGATTATGTTGCTGGCATGACAGACCGCTTTATTATTCATCTGTTCGAACAAATGTTTATTCCGCAAGCTTGGACGCCGTAAGAGGCAGGAATAAAATCGTGGATAACGAAATAGAAGTAGAGGAAACTTCCTCATCCCGCTCTGCGGGGTGGGGTCGTTTCGTTCTCAGCTATAGTTACAATGATTTAACCACAGTATTTAGACAAAATCCCAATATAAGAAGGAAATAGTATAGGTTTGAAGAATAATGTTAAACCGACTGCAAAAACACTTCAACAGAGAGAGACATATTAGATAAGTAAAGGCTAGTGAATAACAAGGGGAGAGGTAATGCCTGTTTTTACAGATGAGTTTATCGAACGGGTCCGTAACGCTAATGATATTGTTGAGATTATTGGGCAAGAGGTACAGCTGAAGCGGTCGGGACAAAATTACATAGGTCTTTGTCCCTTTCATTCAGAAAAAACACCTTCGTTTAGCGTTAGTCCCGATAAACAAATGTATTACTGTTTTGGTTGCCACGCTGGCGGAACGGTATTTAACTTTGTCATGGAGACGGCTAAGATTTCGTTTCCTGAAGCCGTGCGCACTCTAGCTATGCGTGCCAACATCCCTTTACCTGAGGATGCTTCTATTTCGCCGGCTGATCGAGCCCGGCAGAAAGAGCGACAGTTGCTCTTGCGGGTGACGCACTGGGCAACCGACTTTTTTCATTCGCAACTACGGCGTTCGCCTATAGCTAGGGATGCTAGGGCTTATCTAGAAAATAGAGGCCTGACTCCCGCACTTATAGAAGCAATGAAACTGGGCTTTGCTTTACCAGATTGGTCAGGTCTAATTAAGGCAGCACAACGCAATCAAATTCCAATGCCAGCTTTGGCTAAGTTGGGTTTGATTATTCCACGCAAACAACACGGATATTATGATCGTTTTCGTAATCGCGTTATCATTCCAATTGCTGATGAGCGGGGCCGGGTTGTAGCTTTTGGTGGGCGGGCCCTGGATGACTCGCAGCCCAAGTATCTCAATTCTCCCGAGAATCCGCTCTTTAACAAAGGCAGACTCCTTTTTGGTTTGCATCGCGCGAATACAGCCATAAATAGAGCTGGTGTTGCAGTTTTGGTTGAAGGATATATGGATTGCTTGTCAGCCTGGCAACACGGGGTCGAGCATGTAGTAGCTTCCTTAGGTACGGCTTTAACGCTCTCACAGGCGCGCTTGCTAAAGCGCTATACTAATCAAGTTATTCTGTGTTACGACGCTGATAGCGCCGGTATGAGAGCAGCTTTACGGGGCATAGATGTTTCGGTGCAGGCTGGCCTGCAAGTGAAAGTAGCATCTTTACCAGCGGGAGAAGATCCCGATGATTGTTTGCGTCGCCGAGGATTAGACTTCTTTATCGATGAAGTCTTAGGGAAAGCTAAGTCGGCCGTCGATTACCAACTGGATATGTTACGCCGCGAATACCCTTTAAACGAGCCTGAAGGAAAAGCACGGTTTGTCACTGCAGCCGTAACTGTACTCAGCCGCTTAAATAATGAAGTAGCTAAGAATGCCTATGCACAGCAACTTGCACGAGAGCTGCAGGTGCCGGAGCAGGCTGTGCTTGCAGAATTAGCCAAACAGAGCCGGATGGGGGATAAAGATGGTAATAGCAGGAATACTAGGGATATGAGTCCCACTATCGAGCTCGACCAAGACCCAGTTTTGCAGGGTTGCCAGATAGCAGAAGATAAGCTGCTCAGTTTAGTTATCAATAATTTAGTAGAGGCAGAAGAAGTGCTTCTAGCCTGGCAGGAACTTGATGTTTATGCTTATCCTGTTGATCGGCAAGTAGTTAAGTTGTTGCTTAACGAACTGCAGAAAGGAAAAACTTTAGACATACGGCGGCTAATTGAGCAATTTGAAGGAGAAGAAGTGGGCCAGCGCCTGGCGCAAATTGCCTGGGCTGAGAGCTTTGAGTTAGACAATCCTGTAGTAGTGGCAGGCGACTGCCTAGGAAAACTTAAACAGTTGGCTATACGCCAAGCTATATCCGAGGCCGAGAAACGTCTACGAAACGAGAAAGATGCGGTGCAGCGCAAGTTATTATTGCAGGAACTGCAATTGTTATTAGAGAAGCAGAAGGGTTTGCGGCACTAGGCAGTGCGCTAGAGGGGGGATTGTGTTTGAGTAAGAAAGAAACCCAAATAGAGTTAGTAAAGGAACTGGTGGAAAAGGGGAAAAAGCAGGGAGTCCTTACCTATGAGGAGATTATGGATGCCCTACAAGAAATAGAGCTTACCCCTGACCAGATAGAAGATATTTATGAAAATCTAGCCGAATTGGGTATTGACGTTATCGACGACTCTGATGTAAAAACGGATGAGGAAAAAGATGAGGATGATGAACTCGAGAACGAAGCTGAAGAAGCGGATGCCGATTTATCGATCCCTGATAACGTTCGACTAGATGATCCAGTTCGCATGTATCTTAAGGAGATAGGTAAAGTTCCTCTCTTAACACCGGAAGAAGAAGTGGATTTGGCTAAGCGAATGGAACAAGGAGACGAAGAGGCCAAGAGAGCCTTAGTAGAAGCTAACCTGCGCTTAGTCGTCAGCATAGCGAAACGTTATGTGGGGCGGGGGATGCAATTTCTTGATTTAATTCAAGAGGGGAACCTCGGTCTCATGAAAGCAGTCGAAAAGTTCGACTACTCTAAAGGCTTTAAGTTCAGCACTTATGCCACCTGGTGGATTCGCCAAGCAATTACGCGGGCGATTGCAGATCAGGCAAGGACCATTCGTATACCGGTGCATATGGTTGAGACTATCAACAAGCTGATCAGAATTTCACGGCAGCTCTTGCAAGAGCTCGGGCGTGAGCCTACTCCGGAAGAAATTGCGGCAGAGATGGATATCACTCCTGAACGAGTGCAGGAAATCCTAAAAATAGCACAAGAGCCCGTATCTCTTGAAACTCCTATCGGCGAAGAAGAAGATAGCCACCTAGGCGATTTTATTCCCGATGAAGATGCCCTAGCTCCCGCCGACGCGGCTGCTTTCGTTTTATTGCGAGAGCAACTTGATGATGTTCTAGATACGCTTACCGATCGTGAGCAGAGAGTCTTGCGGTTGCGCTTTGGTTTGGAAGATGGGCGCGGGCGCACTCTAGAGGAAGTTGGCCAGGAGTTTGGCGTAACTCGGGAGCGGATTAGGCAAATCGAAGCTAAGGCCTTACGCAAGTTAAGGCACCCAAGCCGCAGTAGGCGTTTGAAGGACTTCTTAGAATAAGAAGTAATAACTCCATCTTGACGAACGATGCTGTTTGCTCTATAATAAACACATGCCGTTCCTCAGTAGCTCAATGGTGGAGCAACCGGCTGTTAACCGGTAGGTTGTAGGTTCGAGTCCTACCTGAGGAGCCATTTTTGGGCCCATAGCTCAGTTGGTCAGAGCGGTCGGCTCATAACCGATTGGTCCTAGGTTCGAGTCCTAGTGGGCCCACCAAAATTTCATTGGGCACATAGCTCAGTTGGGATGAGCGCTTGCTTCACACGCAAGAGGTCACAGGTTCGAGCCCTGTTGTGCCCACCATACAAGAAGCATCAACGCCGTAAGAGTTTAAGCTCTTACGGTATTTTGCTTTTTAGCAGATGTAAAAGGAACAACTGCCGCTAGGGGAACCTTTTAACCATGGTAGTAACCTTGAATAAGGCGTAGCAAGGCATTGAACGAATTGTTAAGCCGGTGAAAATTCTCGCTTTCTGGTGAAACTAATCTTGTATTGTTTCGTACTTATAAGCGAGAAGGTAGATAGGAGGTAGAAGTCATGCTGCAATGGATTCTGCTGGGGCTAGTTGTTCTGCTAGTGCTTTATGTCATGACGGTTTATAACAACTTGGTGCGATTTAGGCAGCGGGTAAGAAACGCCTGGTCCCAGATTGATGTACAATTAAGGCGACGTTACGACTTGATACCTAACCTAGTCAACACGGTTAAAGGGTATATGACCCACGAACGGGAAACTCTAGAGGCTATTACTCAGGCTCGCAGCCGGGCGATGGCTGCTGGTGGCAGTTTGGCCGAGCAAGCTCAGGCAGAAAATGCCCTGTCGGGGGCTTTGAGAACACTGTTTGCTGTGGCTGAGAACTATCCCCAGTTAAAGGCGGACGGTAATTTCCGCCAGCTGCAAGATGAACTCAGCAACACTGAAAGCAAAATTGCATTTGCGCGCCAGTTTTACAACGATACGGTGCAGCGTTACAATACCTATACAGAAATGTTCCCTAGCAACCTGATAGCCAGAGCGATGGGTTTTACCCCCGTTGACTATTTCAACCTCGAGGGCGAACCAGAAGCACGGGGCCCTATCAATGTCAATTTCCAATAGGGGTAGACATATGAAACAGACCAGTGCGAAGCAGTGGCTCAGATTATTAACGGGGCTTTTCCTGGTCTTATGTTTGATGACTACTGTGACCGGCCGAGTCGCAGCGCGATCGGTCAAATTTACGGCCTTGGAAATAGAGGCGGAGATATTGGCCGACGGAACTTTAGACATTACTGAGCGCCGTACTGCCCAGTTTGACGGAGCCTTTTCCGGCATGTATCAATGGATCAACAAAGAACCGGGTGTCTCTATCGTCAATATGCAGGTGGGCGATGAAACAGGGCCCTACCGTTTTCGGCCTGGTGCCACTACTTATGGCCCAGCTGGCACATACTATGTGGTGGATGAAAGTCGCCGTTTTTACGTTGATTGGAGTTACGAAGCCGCTAACGAGACTCGCACCTTCATACTTAACTATCAAGTACTAGGGCAAGTGAAGGTGCACCAAGACGTGGCAGAACTTTATTACCAGTGGGTGGGCGACCAGTGGGATATAAGCACAAACAATGTTAAGGTCACTTTGACCTTGCCTGCAGGTGCGTCGCAAGACGAGCTACGCGCCTGGGGCCACGGCCCTCTCACCGGTAAGGTTAGCATTGACGGGCCACGCCAGATTACTTGGACACTAGATGATTTACCAGCGCGCACTTTTCTGGAAGGCCGCGTCACTTTTCCTACGCGCCTTATTACGGGAGAGCAGGCCCAATACACTAACACTGCTGCCCTAGACCGGATCTTGGCTGAAGAAGGCGAGTGGGCTCGGCAAGCCAATCAACGTCGCCTTTTGTCTAAGGGCGGCTTGGCTGTTGGTGTCGTTAGCCCCATCATAGCTATATGGTGGTCCATACGTGCTTGGCGCCTAGGTGGGAGGCCACATCCCACTCGTTGGCAGGGTGATTATTACCGAGAGCTCCCTGCAACCTATGGTCCTGCCGAATTAGCTGTGCTATGGCGTTTCGGCGACCCAAATACCGATGATTTTTCGGCAACGATTCTAGATTTAGCCCGCCGCGGCTATTTGCGTATCGAAGAAGCTATTAGTGAAAAGAAGGGTCTATTCCGCACGACTACCGACACTGAATATTTTCTAGTGCGGCAACTGAAAGAAGGGCCTCCGCTCCGACAATACGAAGCAGATGCCCTGAAATTTATCTTTGAAACGGTTGGTCAAGGCAAGGAACGGGTTGCATTTGATAACATCCGAACATACGCCACGACTAACACCAAGTCCTTTCATTCTTTCTGGCAGGGCTGGATAGGGTTAGTGCGGTTTGAGGCTGACGCGCATAATTTTTTTGATGATGGCCCCGAAATAAGAAAAGCGCGGCGGCGGCTTTGGTTAGGAACCTTCGTGGCTTTGGTGTTAATAGTGCCTGCAGCCTTCGTCTTTCCACTGGCCTGTATAGGTTTGGTATTTGCCGCCGTGCTTCAGTTTATTGTAGCCGTATCGATGAATAGACGTTCAGCTAGCGGGCAGGAAGATTATGTCCGCTGGCAGGCTTTCGAGCGCTTCTTACGCCACTTTTCCCAGCTCGATAGGCATACTATTCCCTCGCTAGTAATCTGGGAGCATTATCTAGTGTATGCGGTTACTTTGGGCGTAGCCAAAGAAGTGCTCAGTCAACTCGAATTGGTTTATCCTAATCTGACGGAGGGTAATTATCACTTCGGCTACGGCTGGTATTACTGGCCGGTAGGTAGGGGGCAGAGCCCCTTAGGGTTAGCTAACAGCTTTAATACCCTATCGAACACCATTTCCCAGTCGCTGCGGATAGCCACGATGAGCGCATCTTCAGCCCGCGGTTTCGGTGGCGGCTTTTCCGGCGGTGGCGGTGGCGGGGGTGGTGGTGGAGGCGGCGGAGTACGCTAAACTCTACCTTGTACGTTTCATCTAACTAACAAAAAAAAGACGGCGTGCTTGTCGCCGTCTCTATTTGTATTTACCGCATAGATCGAAACATCTGCATCAGAGCGCCAGGCAGCTCGCCCTTAGTAACGGCTGCTTGAGGTGCAATAGTGTCGCCATCTAATGTCAGTAGTTTAAGCTCTAAAGCGATAGCTACATGGCCGATGTAGTCTGCGTTTACAGCTTCGGCATCAGCGGCCGCTAGACGGAAGATATTAGACATTGCGGCTACTCTTTCGTAACCTAAAGCGCGGATGGCATAAACAGCCAGTTCTTGCCGTTGCAGATCCCTTGTTTCATCAAGGTCATCATCTAGGTAAAGGAAGGTTTTGCGCTCGTTTTCCGATACGCCCGCGGCGCGGACTAAGATTTCTAGCCAATCGGCCAAGCTAGCCTTGTCGTTAGGACGATAGAGACCATCCTCCGGCACGGGTAGGATACCGACTTTCGCTAAGAACAGTATGTCTGCTTCGGCTGGGTGGCCAGCTACATCTTTAGGCGCCACTGTTTCTTCTTGTTTAACAGGTTCTCCCCGGTAGTTGAGTGGCTGCATATCCTGAGCTGAAAACATGTGGCTGGGCACTGGAGCCTGGGTATAAACTAGCGTGATAGGACTGCTCGCATTGGCGTCTACTGCTGTGGCTGCGGTTGACATTGCTGGTGTTGGCAGTGGTAATGGACGTACGCCTCGTTCTGCCACCCGATATTCCAGATGGAAGGGATACTTATTGCGTAAGGCAGCATGGGCTTGGTTTAGCGTTAGGCTGCCGGCCACTGGCGGGAATTCTGCTTCCACCCAAGTAAGGTTGTAGGAGGTCACTAGTGGTTCTTGGCCCGCGTATATGCTTACAGAAAAGCCGTTCTGCGGGAAGGGTACGCCATTTACCAGGCGGCGATAGTTGAAATAATAGCTAGTTGGATATTCTTCCGGGCGATCAGGTTCGGTACCTAGCTCAGGCTGTACCAGTTCAACCTCTTGTGCTTTGGCCGGATTCATTTTTTCTATATAAGCACGTGCTATCGCCTCGGCTTCGCTACGAGAGATGGTACCTTTGTCACTGTCTCGTGGCACACTGGCGCTATAACGGTAAATTTCTCCCGTTTCTGCATCTAGCGTTACATAGATACGATTCCTAATGCCTTCTTCGCGGTCTTCAACGAAAGATAGCGTCCAGTGGCGCTGTTCGTCAAACTGCCGATGCAGCACGAGGTTGGCATCTTGTAAGTTATAGCTTTCAGCAATAGCAAAAGTCTGACGGGCGGTGGCTTCTGCTTCCTCCTGCGTCAGCAAGCCAGCAATAAGTTCTACTTCAGCCAATTCTGCTGGAGACAGGGTGGCATCCGGGGCCAGCTTTTCATCAACTGCTGCTTCTCCGGCATAGCGTGGGTCTAACCAAGGTTTATAAATTTCGCCAGTATGGGCATTTACATAAATTGAGTTTAGTTTGGGTGCGCTGTAAATCAAAATTGGCTTCTCTGTCTTACCGTATTCGGCATAGGGCCAGAAATATTGCAATTCCATTTTGCCTGCTTCTTGGGCAACTTTAGCTGCTTTATCTTCGCTAATGATATTGCTTGGCTGCGGCACGTGCCCTTCTGTCCAGATACAGCTATAGCCAGTGACAAGGCCAGTGTCACCATTGACGGTTACTCGCAAGCCGTTAAAGTTAAAGGGTATATCGTTGGCAAAACGCTGCCAAGTGAACGAGTAGGAAACTGCACTAGAGCGTTCCCGCAGGTAGGGCCGTGGTGGCACACTGTCTTGCAAGCGGCAAGCGGCCAATTCAGCAGGTGCAACCTTTTGTAAGAAGTTCTCGGCCTGAGCGAGGGCTTCTTCCTCTGTTAGCAGCGGGAGGGGTGGATATTTTTGCCCCCAGTTGTAATCCCAGAGGTTATACTCGAGTAGACGCCCGTTGTCGGCATTAACGCTAATGCTAACCTGCTTCCTATCGTCGGTCGACCACATTAGTCGCCAACTACCATCTAGATACTCGGCTCGAAAGTCTGCTTCTTCTAGCCACTCGAGCTCTGGAACAGCGGCCCGAGCTGTAATGATTGCTTCTTCTAGACTGACCCTAGGCTCTGCTACAGAATCACTACTAGCGCTAACTGTAGCTGGCCAGATACTGTTGGCTGCCACAAAGGCAACTAGCAGCAGTGCAAGTGTTTTTTTCCACATCTGTTGAACCTCCTTTTTTATCAAATTGCATTAGGTATAAAGTGATAGTTGCTTCGCAGCCATCACTCCTTCGCCCGCAACGCTTGTGCATTGCTAATACGTTACATTATATTCTGACGCAAGTAAATGAAAAAAGTTCCTTTACTGTATAAACAAAAAGCCGAGGCGGATTAGCCATCCGCCTCGGTTTGCCATTGCCTGATCAAGTCATATTCTAACAATTGATCAGACACCTTTAATTCTATTTCTGCGCGTTCTATTTCTGCTGCAAAATCTTCCGCAGCTAGCTCTGTTCCGGTTTTCAAATCTAGCAGTTTGCGCTGCGATCGGAAATAGATTACATCATCATTTATCCAGGTCCCATTGCGGAAACAAACAAAGCCATTGTCGGTATTGAGGAGATCTCGTCCAGCAGCGTACTTGCTTTTGAAACCTAGCAGATTAGCTAGCGTAGGGAAAATGTCGATCTGACCTGCGGTGCGATCGTTGACACCCCGTAGCCGATCACCAGGGAGGTGCAGCATCATAACGACCTTTTGTTCTTCTTGCCATTGCAGCTCGTCTAACCCCTCTTTACCGTAAAGCAGCTTGGCCAATTCTTGGCTCCGGCCATGGGGTATGGCTGTATGGTCGCCATAGATAACCACGACCGAGTTATCCCATAAGCCGGCTGCTTGCAGCTCGTCTATCAGAACGCCAACAGCCTCGTCGGCAAAATGAATGTTTTGCAGATAATTTCCAATAAAGGTGCCCTGCCATGCCCCGACGTCTAACCGATCGCTTAAGCTAACGTTAGCATCGACAAAGGGGAAGTGGCTGCTCAGGGAAACTAAAAAGGCATAAAAGGGTTGCTGCATTTGCTGCATTTTTTGGACTGCCTGCCGGTAAAAGGAGTGGTCGGTCAGACCCAAACCAAACACTTCGTCAATATCGAAGTCTAGATCGCTATAATAAGCGTCGAAACCGAGCGCCGTGTACATGTGCGTACGGTTCCAAAAACCAGGCCGGTTGGCATGCATGACAACCGTCTCATAGCCCTGCTCTTTAGCAGCCATCGGCAGTGACTGGAAAGTATTGGTGTAAAACTCATAAAAAGCTGCGCCTTCACGAGCAGGGTATAGGGAAACGTTGGCAAGGAACTCTGCGTCGGATGTGCCGCCTCCAGCTGTCTGCGCATAGATGTTGTTAAAGGTGAGGCTTTTCTTAGCCAAGCGGTTAAGGTTGGGAGTAACCTCTTGTCCGTTAATCTTGAAATTAAGCACAAATCCTTGGAAAGCTTCCAGTTGGACCATGATCAGATTCTTACCCTGCATCAAGTTATGGTACTGTTTATTCCCTTCAGCATTATGCTCTGCAAACCATTGGGCTACGGCTGCTTGTTCTTCCTGGGAAAGCTTTGTTGATGCCATTTGTTTTTTTAAGTACCGCCAGGCGTCGATGGCATGAAAGTTAAGGGTGCCGATATTGTGGGCAACAACTTGTTTATCCCAAAAGGCACGAATCAGGCCAGGTTGGCGCTGCTGCAAGCTGTCTATGCTGGCCTGCGTCAAATTTGCGCCCACTAGCAAGCAGATTACAGTCAGGACGAGCCGCAGGGGCCATTTCAATCCAGACTGGGGTTGCCGTTTGTCACGCTGGAAGCAAAGCAGCGGTACGAGGACGAGCAGATCTATAAAATAGGCCAAGTCCCGAGGCTCGATTAAAGCAAAGACACTTTCTTGCACCTCGCCGGCCAGCCTAGCTTGCTTTAATAAGGCAACTGAAGTAACATCGCGAAAATAGCGGCCATAGACCACATCAGCAACCAGGATAATAGTGATAAGCAAGTTGATCCCCAGAAAAGCATAATAACGGGCGCGGGGCCGTAGTAACAGCAGCAGAGCTGTGATGACGATAACTGCGCCTAGCGTTCCGAGCAGGAAGCTCCTGTGCAATGGGTAGTTCCCTACCAGTGAATATTTAACACAATAAGTTTTTACGAGTAGAATGCATCCATATACTAACACGCTCAGGATATCGCGTAACGCTCCCTGCCAACGTGCCTGCGTCATGTGACCACACCTTTCTGATTGAACGCAAACTGATTGACCAAGCACCTTTGACGCTTTATTATATGGCTTGTAAAATTATTAGTCAAAAGGTTAAGTTGGTGAGTCTAGTTGGTCCTCCGTAAGCTCGGCTTATGGATATTTTTTATAGTTGACGCCGCCTGCATTCGGTGTTACCATAGGCACTAGAACTTAATATAGCTCCAACCCCCATCCTGCTAGGGATGGTAGAGGCGCGGGAATCAAGAGTACCTTTTGGGAGAATGGCATCGATGAACAGGAGGGAAAGGGAGACCGCCGAAGTTAGCTTGGGGCCCAAACAAGCTAGCTGGGGCCAGGGTGAATAACCTTGGCACTGTCACTATAGAGACCCTGTTCTATAGTGGAGCGCTACTGGCGAAGGGGAGGCGATCTTATGCTGGTTATAGGCACACGCTATAAAGTTGTCTAAAGCACGCACTTGACCGATTCGTCGAGCGCGTGCTTTTTTGCTTGCATCGCGATCCAAGATTTTTTGACTGCTAGATTTGCAAGGAGGCAACTAAGAGTGAATAAGAAAACAGTTTTACGTCGTGAGTTGACTTTGTTTGATGCGGTATCGGTTATCGTCGGCATAATGATTGGTTCTGGCATTTTCTTTATCCCTACTTTTGTCTTGGGACGTGCCGGGGCCCCTGGTTTAGCTTTATTGGTATGGGCAGCCGCCGGTCTGATTTCCATATTATCCGGCTTATGCTATGCTGAATTAGGTGCAGCTATGCCCCAGGCAGGTGGAGCCTATGTGTACCTGCGGGAAGCCTTCGGTCCAATCGTGGCTTTTGCTAGCACTTGGACGAGTTTCTTGGTAGGGGGCCCGGGCTCTATTGCTGCTCTAGCTGTGGCTTTTGCCACCTACACAGGCTTCTTCTTGCCCATGAGTGGCACAGCATTAAAAGTCCTCGCTATCGGCACCGTCATCTTCCTGACAGCTATCAATATTTTGGGTGTGAAGCAAGGAGCTAAGCTACAGAATTTACTAACGGTAGCAAAAATCTTTCCTATTTTAGCCATTTCGATTTTCGGCTTGCTTCAAGGCCAGGCAAGAGACTTTACGCCTTTACTGCCTCCTGGGGACGCTATGTCTACCATTAGTTCTTTCGGTTTGGCGCTAATCGCTGCCCTCTGGGCCTTCACCGGCTGGGCCAATGTCAACAGCCTAGCCGAAGAATTAAAGAACCCAGCACGCAACTTGCCTTTAGCCATGATCCTAGGTGTAGGCGGCGTTACACTTTTGTATACTTTGTTCAATTTTGCTCTGCTCAACGTATTGCCTGCTACTACCCTCATGGCTACTGAGACGCCAGCAGCAGCTGTGGCTACTAGCCTATTCGGTAAGGTAGGAGGAGTCATTATTACTGGCGGCGCTCTTATTTCCATTTTAGGCTCTTGTAACGGATGTGTTTTGGCTTTCCCACGCAACTATTTTGCCATGGCGCGTGATGGACTGTTTTTCCGACAGTTGGGGGAAATCCACCCGCGTTTTGGTACACCAGTCGCGGCCTCGTTGGCCTCAGCCTTACTCTCGATTATTCTGATTTTGAGCGGAACTTTCGAACAACTAACCACCCTCGTTGTTTTCTCTGGTATGATCTTCACCACTTTGACAGTAGCGGCCGTTTTTGTTTTGCGACGTAAATTCCCGCACATGCATCGGCCTTACCGTGTTTGGGGCTATCCTGTTGTTCCAATCATAGTCTTAGTGCTAAACCTAGGCCTGATGCTGAACACTCTATTGGATGATCCCATGTCGTCTTTGGTAGGTCTCGTAGTGCCTTTGCTGGGTGCGCCAGCCTACTTCTATTTCCGGAAGGCGAATAAAGTTGATGTGGAGTCCCAACTTGTAACCGAGTTTGCAGATAATAATTAGTGAAGGAGGATTATGGCGTGTTGGTGGAAAAGATCTTGTTTAACGGCAACATTATTACTATGGATAGGGAGCAACCCCAGGCTCAGGCCGTAGCTATTGCTGACGGGCGTTTTGTGGCTGTGGGCCAAGATCAAGAAATTCTAGCCCTGCGCAACGATAATACCGAGCTGATCGACCTAGAAGGCCAGACCGTGATTCCTGGCTTGGGCGATAGCCACATGCACCTGTTCAATTTGGGTTCTGCTATGGAGACGGTGGACCTCAGTCCGGCGCGCAGTCAAGAAGACATAACTCGTATTGGGCGAGAATTCTTATCTCAGCATCCAGGCCTGACTTGGATATCGGGCTGGGGATGGAACCACGACCGTTTTGCCGACGGCCAGATGCCGACCCGGGCTGATTTGGATCTGATTTCAACCGAACTTCCTATATTCTTCTCCCGTACTTGCGGGCACATTGCTGTTGCAAATAGTCGTGCCTTAGAGTTGGCTGGCATTGGGACTAATCCAGAGCAGCCTGAAGGCGGACAAATCGATCTAGATGCTGATGGTGTGCCTACCGGGGTGTTGCGAGAAAGTGCCCTCGGTTTGGTGCGTCGTTTGGCACCTAAGCCTACAGTGGCCGACTATAAACGCATGTTGCGTGCCGGAGCTGAGCAGGCTGTTAGCTATGGCCTGACCAGTGTTCATAGCGATGATCTGGCCGGCCGTATGGAAGAAATGCTGCAGGCATACCAAGAGCTTATTGAAGAAGATAGCTTGCCGCTGCGGGTGACATTGCAGGTGCGCGTCTACACCCCCGAACAAATCGACGAATTTTTGGAGCTGCGCCAGCGTTTCCAGTTCCCGGCCCATACGGTACAATATGGCCCCATTAAAGTGATGACCGACGGCTCTTTAGGAGGGCGGACGGCGGCGTTAAATGCTCCTTATGCCGACGACCCGACAACGAGCGGCGTTGAAGTCTTGAGCCAGGAGACGGTGACCAGGATTTTGAGCTATGCCCATCAGCAGGGTCTGCAAATGTCAGGCCATGCGATCGGCGATCGTGCTATAGAGATGTTGTTAAATGCTTTTGCTGCTGCATTGGCAGAAAAGCCCCAGGCAGATGCTCGTCCACGGGTTATTCATGCCCAGTTGACGACGCCAGAGATATTAAAGCGTTGCCAAGAGCTTGGCGTGGTATGCGATATCCAGCCTGTTTTCGTTGGCACCGATTTGCATATCGTGGAACAACGGATTGGGAAAGAGCGCATGCAGACGACTTATGCCTGGAAAACAATGCGTAAGCTCGGTATTCCAACTGCGGGCGGCTCCGATAGCCCGGTTGAAACCTGTAATCCATTAGTAGGTATTCAGCAAGCCGTGACGCGGCAAGATATGTCTGGCTTCCCTGAAGGCGGTTGGTTGCCTGAGGAGAAACTGACTATCGAAGAGGCGCTAGAGTTGTTTACCTTAGGCCCGGCCTTTAGTGCGTTTAATGAGGCAACGCGCGGATCGATAAGCGTTGGCAAACTAGCCGATTGCGTGGTGTTAGATCAGGACTTAACCACCGTGGCGCCTGAAGAGATAGCTAGCGTAAAAGTACAGGCAACTTACGTGGGAGGACGCAGGAGATACTAATGTGCTTGCACCTCCCTGTAGCTTAGAGAGGTGGAAGGATGCTGATTAGTTTGAGGCCGCGCTTGCGTCAAGTGGCCGATTTTGTGCCCAGCGGGGCGAGGGTGGCTGATATCGGGAGCGACCATGCCTATTTGGCAGCCTACTTGCTGCTGCATGATCGTGCTGCTAAGGTGATCGCTGGTGAAATCAACCTAGCACCGGCACAGCGGGCGCGGCAGACTGCTCTGAACTTTGGTCTGCAGGACCGTTTACAGGTCCGCCTTGGGGCGGGCCTGACGATTCTGCAGCCAGGCGAAGTAGATACCGTCGTGGTAGCAGGTTTAGGAGGCAACACTATTATTGAGGTGCTCGAGTCGAACCCGCCGGTGTTGCCAACTATAAAGCGCCTGATTTTGCAGCCTAATATAGGTGCAGCTGCCGTAAGATTTTGGCTGTGTGAGCACGGTTGGGCCATCGTAGAGGAAGCTTTAGTGAAAGATAATGACATCTTCTACGAGATCGTCGTAGGGGAACCGGGCGAAACCCAGGCACTAAACTGGCTTCAGGCCACTCTCGGACCTCGCCTCCTAGAGCGAAAGCCAGCTTTCTTCTATGAATGGGTACAACTAGCCATTGCTCAGCGCCGCAGGGTGGCTGAGCAGCTGCTGCAGGCAACAGATGCGGCTGCTGCAAGCAAACGGGCCAAGCTGGTGCAGGAAATCAGTGAGTTGCAGGAAGTGATAAAGTGAGTATACATGCACAAACCTTGATCGCATGGCTGGAGGAAATAGCTCCGCGGCGTTGGGCGGAAGATTGGGATAACGTGGGCTTGCAGGTCGGGACATTGGATAGGCGAGTTGATAAAGTGATGCTCAGCCTCGATGTTACCGAAAGTGTGGTAGAAGAAGCCATTGCTACTGGCTGCCAGATGATTATTGCTCATCATCCCCCGATTTTTCGTCCACTACGATCGTTGCGTACTGATTTGGCGCAAGGCCGTATGCTGGCCTTGCTAATAAAGCACGACATAACAGTTTACGCGGCTCATACCAATCTGGATATGGCACCTACAGGCGGGGTCAATGCGGTTTTGGCAGACCTTTTAGGTCTCCAGAATCGGGAACCCTTAAATTTAGTTGGCACCGACCCGGAGCGCTCTCTGGGTTTGAAGGGCAGCTTGCCCGAAAGGATCAGCCTTGCCAGCCTAATTGAACGGGTGAAAGAAGACTTGCACGTGCCCCGGCTGCGTTTTGTAGGTGATGGCGCCGCAACGGTTAAGAAACTGGCGATCTACAGCGGTAGCGGTGGCGAACAGGTTTATCGGGCTGCAGGTCGCGTAGACGTATTGATTACCGGTGATGTGAGCTACCACCAGGCGCTAGATGCTCAAAGTTTTGGGCTCTGTGTAATCGATGCTGGTCATTATTGGACCGAATGGCCGATAATTCCGACGCTGCGTGATTATTTGGCAGCGAAAATGCAACGACATAAAGCAGAATTGATTATCAGCCGTACTAATAAAGATGTTTGGTCATGGATTTAATAGGAAAATTTAGATTGGGATACTGCATTGACATCATGTTGAAACGGCTGTATACTAGAGTTCTGAGATATTGTTAATAAAGTTCATAAGCAAACTGGGCAATCGCGGGTCGCTTTTTGCGATTCGAGGAAAGTCCGAGCTCCACAGAGCAGAGTGCTGGATAACGTCCAGTCAGGGTGACCTGCAGGAAAGTGCCACAGAAAGATACCGCCGGCTATGCCGGTAAGGGTGGAAAGGTGAGGTAAGAGCTCACCAGCAACTAGGTGACTAGTTGGCTCGGTAAACCCCACTCGGAGCAAGACCTAATAGGAAGGAATTAAGGGCTGCTCGTCCGCTCCTTCGGGTTGGTCGCTAGAGGTGCTAGGTAACTAGTATCCCAGATAGATGATTGCCGCCTCGCAAGAGGTACAGAACTCGGCTTATAGGTTTGCTTATGAACGACGAACGCCTACTGTTTTCGTTTCCAGTAGGCGTTTTATACTTATTGTTGATGTTTT
>JAAYHE010000024.1 GCA_012735505.1 Bacillota bacterium | reverse complement strand
TTTACCGGAGATTTGGAACAAGAAGGGGAAAAAGAGTTGATGCAAGCCTACGACCTAGCGGCGGATGTTTTAAAGGTTGGCCACCATGGAAGCAGCACCTCCACTAGCCCAGAATTTCTAGAGCACGTAAATCCGAAATATGCAGTCATTTTAGTTGGTGCTGGTAACGATTATGGACATCCCCATAGGGAAATCTTGGCCAGATTGAGCGATATCGATATTTACCGCACCGATCTGCTGGGCCATATAGTCCTGACTATCGACGATAAGGATTATTCCTTCGATATAGACGAATCAATCTTGCGGGCTGTTGCAGCTATTAGCGACCCGAGGCCGACCCAAAATAGCACTATCGAGGCTAGTGTGCAGGTAGTTAAAGGCGGTAAGCCGGTGGCTGGAGCCAAGGTAACCCTAAATTGTGCTTATAAGTCGTCGACCTCTACCTATGTCGGGATAACCGACTCCGACGGCATCGCTACAATTCCCTTTAGTATCGGGCGGGCCAGCAAGGGGCATAAGGTAGTAGTAACGGCGGAAGTTGAGCACGAGGGGCAGCAGGTAACAGCAACAACCAGTTTTACACCGAGATGAGGTGAATGATGTGAAGATAGTAGCGGTGGTGGATAGGATCGAGGGCGATACAGCTGTATTGCTGGTTGGTCCAGACGAACTAGTCGTCAATTTTCCGCTTGCATGCCTGCCAGCTGTGCACGAAGGGAGCATTCTAAACTTTACGATAGAGGGAGATGTAGAGGAAGAAATGCGGCGCAGGGTCAAGGCAGAAGAATTGCTAAAGCGGCTGCTCGAGTGATGGTTTCCTTCAGTTAGCAGTGCGTGTTCCTATAATGACAGCGCCTGGGGCATAGTTGTTATCCGCAGCTATCTTACTGCGGCAACTAGCTGTCCGGGGTGCTGTCTTTTTGTTAGCCCCAGCAAAATGCCTCCAATTCTGGCGAGTTTAAGCAAGGATTGCCATACGATATGCAGAACCACTAGATAAACGAACATAAAACGGAAGGTGGGGGACGGATGGCAACTTCTCGCGCAGTGCTAGAGTTTTATGCAGAGCAGGGCGTGATCAGCAGCCCCGGCAGGTATGCGGATTGGTTCGATCTGCTGCCCAATAGGGTGCCTGAAATTGTAGGTGTAGTGCAAGGGTTATTGCTACACGCCTATTGGGTGGGGCATTACGGTATCAGTTTAACGGCAGAGCAGGAGCAACATGTAAATGCCAGGCACATGCAAAACATACTCGAGATAATTTTGAGCCTTGATGATTCTCCTTTAACAGTCTCGCGGCCCTATGAAAAACGTTTCTTTGGAACCTGCAGGGATTTTTCTTTATTCTTAACTGCCGCCCTGCGCCACAAGGGGATTCCTGCTAGGTGTAGGTGCGGGTTTGGTAGATATTTTATGCCCAACTCATATGAGGATCATTGGATTGTCGAGTATTGGCACGCAGATGAAGGCAGGTGGGTTGCCTTAGACCCGCAAATAGATGAGCTACAACGCAGTAAGCTCAAGCTAACCTTTGACCCGTTAAGGCTCCCTAAGGGGCAGTTCGTGTCGGGAGCTGAGGCTTGGCAGTTGTGGCGGGAGGGGAAAGAAGTAGAACCCAACAAGTTCGGGATAGCCGACTTCCGGGGCTTCCTGTTTCTGTATGGGAATTTGGTGCGCGAGTTAGCTGCCCTAAATAAGGTGGAACTGCTGCCTTGGGATGTTTGGGGGCTAATGCGGAAGGAAGAACTGGAGGAGTCGGATTACATTTTGCTCGACGAGGTTGCAGGCTTGATTATTGAGGAGAATGAGAGCTTGTTTGCTATTTACGAGATGAATCAAGAGCTGAGGCCGCCTGCGTCGCTCACGAACTTAGCCAAGTAACCGCCTTGTCGGCTATGTGCTAGGCATGGTAAGCGGCTTTTGCTGAAAAGGGCAGGGCCGGTAGCGGCCATGCTCACGCGCGTGTGCCCTTAGTATCTGCCAGGCTGTCCAAGGCCAAGGAACATTTTGGCTTGGCTCGCGTCTAAACAACTGAAGAAGTGCTGACAAAGGAGTGATAACCGGTGCGCAAATGGTTAGTGATATGCTTAGTGCTGGCGTTATTAACAGGCTGTTCCCAACCCTTGCCGCCTGAGGTTAATCTACCCGACGAGAATACGGTCAAGGCGGCGGGCATCGATTCCTATAATCAGTTTGGCTTCAAGCTATATCAGCAGCTGCTTAAGCAGAATGAGAATATCCTGCTGTCGCCAGTGAGTGTCGCCCTTGCCTTATCGATGGCCTACAATGGGGCTGCTGGCGATACCCAGCAGGCCATGGCCGAGGTCTTATTGGTTGCCGACCTCGACCAGGAGGAGCTAAATAAGGCTAACCAGTTGTTGCTGCAGGCCCTACAGGCGTCCGACGTGACGGTGGAGATTGCCAATTCGATCTGGTTGCGGGAAGGCTTTCCTTTCTTGCCTGATTTTATCGAGCTAAACAAAACCTACTATGACGCTCAGGTAAGCGAACTAGACTTTAACAACCCAGCGGCTGCTCCTACCATTAACCAGTGGGTGAAGGAGCATACTAACGGCTTGATCGAGGAAATGGTGCAGGCCCCCATAGACCCGTTAACCATTGCTTTCCTGCTGAATGCTGTCTACTTTCAGGGCGACTGGACCAATCCCTTTGAGGCCAACCAAACCCGGGAAGACGTTTTTAACTCGCCTAATGGGCAAGTGACAGTCCCCTTTATGAACAAGACAGCTACCTTCGAGTACCTGGAAGATACGGACCTCCAGGTAGTGCGGCTGCCTTATGGAGAAGGAAACATGGCCATGTATATTTTCTTACCCAACGACCTGGAGGAATTTCTGCAGAACTTGACCCAGGAGCAGTGGGCGGAGTGGCGGCTAGGTTTCGAGCCCCTAAGAGGAGAGTTGTCGCTGCCCAAGTTCAAGTTCGAATACGAGCAGTCGTTGAATGATGCGCTGACGGCCTTAGGCATGGGCAGAGCCTTCGACCCCCAAGCTGCCGATTTTAGCAATATGGTAGAACACCGGCAGGATGTCCATATCAGCGAAGTGAAGCATAAGGCCTTTATTGAGGTGGATGAAAAAGGCACGGAAGCGGCAGCCGTAACCTCGGTTGAAATGAGGCTGACCAGCCTGCCACCCGCGCCTAACTTTACAATGAAGGTCGACCGCCCCTTCTTCTTCATGATCCACGATCAACACACCGATGCCATTCTGTTTATGGGTTCTGTAGTCGATCCTAGCTAGACCGTTATTGTAAAACCCATTGCTGGCCTTGTAGCCGGCAATGGGTTTTTTGTTGCTTGGGAACAGGTGTTGCCAGAGCTCTAGTATAAGAAAGATTCATGGCTTAATAGTATTGACTACTATTATCAATTAGGTTATAGTTAAAGCAGATTGAAAATCGGTTAAAGGAGGAACACATAGTGGAAAACACTTACGCAAGAATGCCCTTGATTGGGGACCCTGCACCAGCTTTTAAGGCCGTCACCACGCAAGGTGAGATCAACTTCCCGGAAGACTACAAGGGGAAATGGGTTATTCTGTTCTCGCACCCGGCCGACTTTACTCCTGTTTGCACTACCGAGTTTATGACCTTCGCCGCCATGGAAGAAGAATTTAAGGCGCTCAACACCGAGTTAATCGGTCTTTCGATTGACTCGATCCATTCGCACATTGCTTGGCTACGCACTATCTACGAGAAGATCGAGTGGAAGGGTTGGAAGAACCTCGAGATTAAGTTCCCGGTTATTGCTGACCTTTCCATGGAAGTGGCCAATAAGTATGGTATGATCCAGCCCAACCAGTCGACCACGGCAGCGGTCCGGGCAGTGTTTATCATCGACCCCAAGGGTATAGTCCGCACCATTCTCTACTATCCGCTCTCCACTGGGCGCAACTTCGATGAAATCAAGCGTATTGTTGTTGCCCTGCAGAAGGCCGACAGCGACGGCGTAGCCACCCCCGCCGACTGGAGACCAGGCGATGACGTTATCGTTCCTGCTCCTGGCAGCTGCGGTGCCGCTAAAGAGCGTATGGAGTCGGCCGACGAAGACACATATTGCCTCGATTGGTTCCTCTGCTTTAAGCGCGAGCAGAAAGAAGAATAACTTGTCCCATGAAAAGAAGCCCACTAGCCCGTTGCGGGAGTGGGCTTCTTTTTTTTTTTGATACGTTAGCTGCCTATCCTTTAACAGGCAATAAGGGCACGGGCCTGGCAAGCTAAACGGGCATATTTTCTTGCGCGACGCAGACTATAAAACGAGAGCAGTTGAAATTACAGAGGGAGGCGATATTGTTGTCCCACGTGTTTAACGTTCAGGATAAAATCGGGAGACATTGTGGCTGCCCTGCCCAAGGCCACAGAGGTGTTTAGCAAGTATAGAATCGACTTTTGCTGCGGTGGTAGCCAGCCTCTCAGTGAGGTTCTAAGGGACAAAGGTATTGATGCCGAAGAGGTCTTGTCTGCCCTCATCAAGCAATATGAAAACAACCATTCGCATGAGACCTTGGCTAAAGCCGTGGAGGCCTTCGATCAGCTAGAGGAAGAACACGAAGGCGCTGGCGATATCCTGAAGGAAATGCGACAAATTACCAGCGAATACACTTTGCCATCGGATGCTTGCAGTACCTTTGATCGTACTTATGCTTTGCTACAAGAGTTGGTGGTCGACCTTTTTCAACACATCCACTTGGAAAACAACATCCTGCATCCCCGCTTAAGAGCCGAGTTGGAAAAACGCAGCTAAAAGGAGCACAAATACAGAAGCCCGCCCTTAATCTCGAGGGCGTTTTTTTCTAAGCTAAGGGAATATTTTCTATCCACCCTAGCCCGCTGGTTAGAACTAAGGGATAATGAAATAGATGAACCGAGATGATGAGGTGGAAAAGAGATGAAGCCTAGCGAGTATTTGTTTACAGCCCTGTACAACCGCCGATCTGTTAGACAC
>JAAYHE010000003.1 GCA_012735505.1 Bacillota bacterium | reverse complement strand
TAGGGCTAGCTAAGTCGGCTGTATTAGATAAACACATTACCATGTCCATCAACGGGACGTGAATTTCAGTTGGTACCACGTTTCCTCCCCCTTCGTCTCTTCATCAGAAAGGGCTCTTACCACCTAGTGGAAAAGCCCTTTCTTCCTTACTCGAGGTTATGCTTCTGGCTCAAACTCCGATTTATCAACTCCGCAAACGGGGCAAACCCAATCTTCTGGTAGTTCGGCAAAGGGAGTGCCAGGCTCTACGCCATTATCCGGATCACCTTCTGCCGGATCATAGACGTAGCCACAAGGGATACAAACGTATTTCTCCATGTTTACTTACCTCCTTCTTGCATCTGGTTCGCTTACGCAAACCGTATTGATATTCTTTCTCGATAAGGCAACAATATCCTGCTTACAGCCACAATCATAACGATATTTTTACCTCCGAAACGCAGTCAAAAGCCTAGCAAACCAAAAGGAGCAAGCTGCTAGCTGCTACGCAACCATTACTTCGTTACCGCAACGCTGGAAGCGTTGCTAGAAGGTTACAGCATTGTAAAGAGGTATATAGAAAACTTTAGGCGAAATTATGCATAGTTTTATCTGTATCTATCATGAAGAACGGGGGGATTCATTTGGCAACGAGACAAGAGATTCGCAAAGGCGACCCCGATAGCATCAGCAAAAAAGAAATGCGCAGACGCATTTTCGCTATGGTATGGCCAGCAACTATCGAAAGTTTACTACAGATGACTGTGGGTATGGTGTCGTCAGCGATGCTAGGAAGGGTTGGGGCTATAGCCATTGGGGCAGTCGGCTTGGGACGACGCATTACTATGTTAGTGTGGGGTTTTTTCGCTGCTATTGGGACGGGTACTACAGTGATGGTAGCTCGTTCTATTGGTGCAGAAGACAGGGCAGCCGCCGGGCGTTACGCCGAACAAGCCTTCTATTTGGCGCTAGGGATGGTATTCACTTTTGCTACCGTTACTTTTTTCTTTGCTGAGGACATTCTCGTCTTGCTTTATAAGACGAGCGGCGAGCTGTTAGAAGTGGGTACGACCTACTTGCGAATTGTCATCTGGGGTGTGCCCTTTATGGCGGTGATGCAGATTACAGGTGCCATTATGCGCGGCGCCGGCAACACTAAGGTACCCATGCAGATAGCCACCGTTATCAACCTGGTTAACGTGGCCCTCAGTTATGTTTTGATTTTCGGCCATTTAGGCTTTCCACCCTTAGGCGTGGTGGGAGCAGCATGGGCTTCCAACATCGCCCAAGCGGTGGGAGCCATTTTAGCCTTATATATTATGTTGCGTCGGCAAGAAGACCTGGTGTTCCGCTTGCGCGGCTTTCGCTTTGTGGCCAAAGAAGCGCGAGCTGTATTGGGCATTGGTTTACCTACTGCAGCCGAGAACATCCTGATGCAGCTGGGGCAAATTATGCTTACCAGCCTGGTGGTCAGTTTCGGCACCATTCCTTTAGCAGCTCACCAGCAAGGCATAACGGCCGAGTCCTTATCTTATATGCCAGCAGTGGGTTTTGGTATCGCCGCCACTGCTTTTGTGGGACAAAGCATGGGCGCTGGTTCCACCAAATTAGCCGAACGCTATGTACGGGAATTGGCTAAATGGAGTATGGCGCTAACGGCGGTGACAGCTTCCTTCTTGATCTTTACGCCGCGACTGGTGTTCAGCTTACTCACCGATGTGCAAGAAGTGATCGACCTGGGCGCCTACTACCTAATCATGATGGGCATAGCTCAAATTCCCCAACAATTGACCAGTATTTTTAACGGGGCCTTGCGAGGTGCCGGGGATACTAAAGCTCCCATGGTGATCGGTGCCATTGGCCTCTGGGGAGTGCGCTTACCTTTCTCCTACTACCTGAGCCTTAACTTAGGCTGGGGTATTTTAGGCGTGTGGGCCGCCATGACGCTCGACCTGTTTGTGCGTTTTACCCTCAGCGCCACACGCTTCCTCCGTGGACGCTGGAAGCAGCAGCTCACGCGCATGACAGCCTAACGAAACTAACATAGGGGGCATGTCATGTTGACAGCCCCCTATGCCTCCGTTTCCTTCCGTGGCTTTGCCTGTAGGCCACTTTTTTAGTCCTTATAACATGTATCCTAACACAAACCCAGCCACTAGGCCGAAATTGGCAGCATGGCTATGATATTCATGCGACTGGGGAATTAGCTCATCGCTCACGATATAAATCATAGCGCCACCAGCTAAGGCCATCGCACTACTGATGAATTCAGGACTAACTGACAAGACGGCCGCTCCTAGGAAGGTGCCGAGCGGGGTCATCAGGCCAGCTGCAGTTGTAATGCCAATCACCAGCCACTTGTTCACCCCTCCTAAGAGCAAGGGAGCAGCAGTTACCATCCCCTCAGGAACGTTATGCAGTGCCAAACTGATAGCGATAGTCAGACCTAAACTTGCACTACTGATGTAACCAGCGCCGATAGCAAGGCCTTCTGGCAAGTTGTGCAGAGCAATGCCGATAGCCATAAACAGCCCACAGCGAAGCATGTTCAAATCTTGCGCAGATCTGAACCAGCCTTTACGCGGTTTACGCTCGCCAACAAGGGCGGTAGCGCCAGCAGCGGCTAGGCAGCCACCAGAATTGCCATTGCCATTCTCTGTCAAAGCATCACTTAGGTCTGCGTTGTGGCTACTATGCGAGGCAACGACGCAATCTGCCCCACCCTCGGCTGTGTGCAGATCTAAGTGTATATGGGGCAGTAAAACATCTAGTAGGGCCATCAGCCCTGCCCCCAAGACAAAGCCAACAATCGTGGTAGTAGTATTACCTAATTCGGCCGCTTCGGGTATGAGGTCGAAAACCGAAATAGCAAGCATTATGCCCCCCGCCATGCCCAACATGACTGAAAGAATCTTGCCCGATGGGCGGCCGAATAGGATTACCAGGATAGCTCCTATCCCCGTTGCTAAACCTGCTAAAGTACTCAACAGAACAGATTCCCACATAGCTTACTGCCTCCCCTGTTGGATTGAGAATGAGAAGCTTTCTCCCTATTGATCTTAGCATACTTTCGACTTCTATTGTTAAACAACAGCCTGAAACTTGGTTTTAATGAGGAATATTTCGAGGCTAAAGATGGAGGCAGTAAACAATAGCTTTTCTAGTTCACCTTTTGTTAGAAGTCTGTTCCCGATAGTAAGCAGCAAATGCCTTATCTACCCGACTGATATGATGCACTAACCAATCGACCACGACTTTATTTACTAGAACCACTAGACGAACAGTGGCACCTTCAGTTTCAAGTTGTCCTTTTAGTTGGTTATAGTCGGCCAAGAATTTTTCATGCATGGTCTTGTGAGCATCGTACTCTGGGTAGGCTACACTTCGTTGCAATTCCTCTTCGTCACGAAAATGAGTCACTACATAGTGGCCGAGAAAGTCCACAATATCAGCCACCTCAGCTTTGCCACGGCCCTCGTGGCAAGCCGTCAGCAAGCGGTTAACCCGGGCGATCAACTCCTGGTGCTGGGAATCGATCAACTCCACGCCGGTGGCAAGATCATCTCTCCATTGCATGACCATTAGCTTCACTCCTATCCTCCATTTTGGCCACAGACATCCTTTCCCCGGCAGCAAAAGCAGTTTCCTAGAAGATTACCGGGGAAATAGACGGGACACGGGCACTAGCTGCAAGGTTCGACAGCAGGTGTGTCGTTTCCTGTCTGAATTTTACCAGCAGCAATTGTGACCAAATTGACTTAGCTGAGATTTAGCCAATCGATAGTACGTGCTTGCTCAAACAGACATTCTGCCGGGTGGGGGCAGGGTATGGTGGGCAAACGTTTGCCACTAACCAATTCCCATCGTGCCTGCTGGCAGCCTGAGATCACCTGTCCGGCGTGGCGAATCATTTCTAAAAGAGCCAAGGAGCGCACCTGACCCCAAAGGGGTAGTTCCAAATCGAGGCAATATTCGAAAGCGCGCGTGGCGGTGGGACGCGGTAAGCCCACACCGAGGGAACAGTGGGGATGCCAACGTTCTGCTTCATAAAAGGGATGCAAGGGTAAATGCAAGCGCTGCATCAATTTGCGCATGCCCCGCTGCAGTTCTAACAGCTCGCGCGTAACGGTGGGCTGCAAAAACACCGTAGCTCCATTATGACCGGTAAAGACGCCGATAGATGAAAAGGCAATGCCAAAGGGCCGGCAGGCAGAAGCTAGGGCGGGAAGATCGTGTAACAAGCTCTTGCAAACATCTGTAAAGGTGCCTAGGGTAATATGGGGCTGGGCGCAAACGATACTAGGCAGGCTAGCCGTTATTCCAGCTAGCTCCAATTCATGCCATAAGCCGCGGATAGTTGCTTCTGATAAAGGGTCTAAAAGAGCCACTAAGCCAAAGCTGCGCTCATGGCCACCGTGGCTTTGCAAATTGTATCTTAGCATTTAGATCGCCCTCCTCTAGGACAATGGGACAGAGCGAGATAACTGACCAAAGGCCGTAGTCCTGTGCACGCGCCTTTGGTCCCAGTTCAGCAAAATGAGATGAGCGTTAAAGTCAATTCCTCGAGCAAGACCATTAACAACAGCAGCAATGGTCGGTTGCGGTCATGCTTGAGCCCCTGGACCCCAACTGATGGAATAGAGCTCAGCGGCAAGAGGATCGCCCAGAAGTTAAGGATGTCAAAATCAACTGCTGGAGGATCTAGTCTCTTGCCGCCTTCGCTCTTTGATTCAGGGGCCCAACGCGCGAACGCACGACGCGCAACCTTCCCCTCACTCGCTAGGATCTCCTATAATACGAAAGCTACTTGCTAATGTTTATCACAGACAATAGTCGTTGCTACAGCACCTCGGGTGCTGCGAAAAGCAATAAGAGGAAGAAGGATGCCTTCTCCTCGAGAGGGCTCCCCTACTGGGGCTGGTACCAACCCTTTTGCTGCATATAGTTGAAGATCTGGAAGGCGTGGTCCTGTTCTTCCTGCTGAATGTGGCTGAGAACCTGTCGCAGTTGGTGGTTGCTAGCTTCGAAGGTAGCAGTATTGTACATGCCAGCGATGGCTTTCTCGGTGGTAATCAGGTCTTGGCAAATTTCCTTATCGGAAAGGCCCTGCTGCATTTGGCCAGTACCAGCAGTAGACATGGTAGGCTTGTTAGCCCCCATTTGGCCACCCGCCTGCATACTAACGCCGCCTTGTCCTTGCCCGCCAGACATGCCCATGCTCTGCCCCCCCTGCCCCATGCTTTGACTACCAGAGCTAGCCAAATTGGGCATTTGCCCCTGCATGACCTGCTGGATAGTCTGCAAATGTTGCTGTTCGCTTTGGGCTATTTGCTGCAACAGGCTGGCGAGCTGGGGGCAGGAGACTTGCGAGCTATAATCGTTGTACTTAGCTATACATAGTTTTTCATGCTCAGCCGCATCCTGCAAGTAAAGTCTCTCTTTTTGTGTCAATTGCATACGGATACCTCCTTAGAAAGTCCTACTTGCAGTTTGCTTCACTTATCACAACAACATGCATGTATCACCCCCAGCCCTCCCCCGACAGCTGCTTCTCCCACTAGTCTTGCCTGCCAAGGGGGCGATAGCACTGCAAAATCTTCCTGCTCCAGTACTAGAGCATAGGTCAGCTTTACAACAGCTGTTACCCACAAAAAGAGGTCCGGTCTGGCCGAACCTCTAAGGCTATCTGTCGGTTTAGCGATATTGCGGCGGTTGATACTGGCTTTGTTGGTGCTGGACAGGAGGCTGGTACTGGGGCTGCTGTATTGGCTGCCCATACTGGATCTGCGATTGCTTATACTGCTGGCCCATGTTTGATTGTAGTTGCTGAGTAGCTTGCAGGTCAGCTTGCACCATGCCAGTAACATCATAAGGTTTATACCAGCCCTTTTGCGTCATGAAGCTCACTAACTGCTCATGCATACCCAAGGCCTCGTTTAGCTGCCGCTGTAAAGCCCGGTGCACTGCCGGCGTTGCTGTTTCGGTAAGCGCTATGGCTGTATCCTTAATGGTGGCTTTGACACCATTAAGTAGGTCAGCCGCTATTGTTTTGTCGTCCAACTGGGGAGACATCATAGTCGGTCTAGTGTTGGGCGTGTTATGCATTTAGTAACGACCTCCTATCCCGCTGCTGAGAAGCTGCGAAATCTCCTGAGCGTGCCGGCTAGACATTTGGACCTCCTGCTGCAAAAACTGCCGCAGCTGCGGGTCGGAAACCAATGTTGCCATAGCCTGAGCCTTCTTGGCGCAGATATTTTTATGCCCAATTAGCTCATGCAACTCTAGCGTTTCATGCATCGCTAGTCGCTGGTTCATTACACAACCTCCTAAAGTTGTTGATTTGAGCCTTTCGCGGCCCACTAGGAGAATTGTGCCCTAGACAGTCCCCAAATATTGCGGAGCAACAATCAACGACTACAGCCGCTGCAGCTGTTCGATCTGCTCAGGAGTGAGAGCTCGTGGCCTACCAAGTTGCTGGCTCAAGGCGGTAATCTTGGCATAGAATTCGAGTGTTTCCATGCGGAAGTGAGCAGTAGTCAGGTCGGGCCCATAGGTTAGAGCACCATGGTTAGCCAATAAGATGGCGTTATGATTCAACAGAAATGGTTCAACAGAATCGGCTACTGCTTCGGTGGAGGGAGTGGCGTAAGGTGCCAAAGCCACGGGCCCAAGCAGCACAACAGCCTCGGCGAGCAGCGGTTCGGTGGGGGGCCGCCCGATCACCGCAAAGCTGGTAGCATACGGCGGATGGGCGTGCACGACCGCCCCTATATCCAGTCGTCGGGCGTAGACGCGCAGGTGCATTTTTAACTCTGAAGACGGCCGCCCCTCTCCCCCCAAGACCTTACCACTGGCATCTACGAGCACTAGCATGTCAGGAGTCATGGCTCCCTTGCTGACCCCAGTCGGTGTCGTCAGAAAGCGATTTTCTCCCAGCCGCACCGAGATGTTGCCAGCGTTGGCAGCGGCAAATCCCTGTTCGTATAGGCAACGTCCGACCTGGCAAATGGCTTCCCTCAATTGCGCTTCTGTTTGGTACATGAACTACACCTCTTTTCTCACATCTCGCCCTCTCTTGCCTATCTATTCGCAGGAATCATTACTAGAACGGCGAAATAATCTAGGAACAAGACAAGCACAGAAAGCGAGGCGATTATCTTGAGTCAGGTAAAAGTCGAATTCAACCAATACTACACCTACGACCGCCTAACAGAATTTCTCCGAGCATATGCAGCGCATTATCCCGAATTTTGCACCCTTAGCTCTATCGGCAAGAGTTACGAAGGTCGGGATGTGTGGGCTGTAACCCTTACCAATCAGGCGACCGGGCCTGCAAACTCTAAGCCGGCTATGTATATAGATGGCAATATTCACGCCGGAGAAGTAACGGCTTCGATGGCCTGTCTCTACTTGATTGATTATCTTTTGAACAACTACACCTCTAATAGACACGTCAAAAAGCTACTAGATGACCGCACCTTTTATATTATACCGCGGGCCAACCCCGATGGGGCAGAGCTATATTTGACTACTCCAACTATGCTGCGTAGCAGTGTGCGCCCTTACCCCGACTGGCGACTGCAGGAAGACCCCCCTGGCCTCTATCCCGAAGATGTCGACGGCGACGGCAAAATTCTACAGATGCGTATTCGTGATGATGCCCGTGGTGCCTGGAAAATTGATCCGGTAGATGACCGCCTCATGGTTGCGCGTACCCCCCGTGATTTGGAGGGGCCTTTCTACCATGTGGTAACTGAAGGCGTGCTGCGTGACGAAAACGGCGAGTTGCAAAAAGAAGGCTTCTGGCCCTTCGACCCAGCTCCTACTAAATATGGGCTGGATTTAAACCGCAATTTCCCAGCCGGCTATAATCCACTCACACCCGGCGCTGGGCCCTTCCCCCTGTCCGAACCTGAAACACGCAACCTAGTGGAGTTTATCAATAGCCATAAGAATATTGCAGGTGTTTTGTTATACCACACGACAGGCGGAGTGCTGTATCGTCCCCATAGCACTATGCCCGATAAGGATTTCCCCGGCAATGATGCTGCCATGTACGAAGTTGTCGGCAAGCTAGGCACCGAGGTGACCGGGTATCCAGTGGTTTGCTGTTATGGCGATGTTTGGTCGGGCGTTCTGGACGATTGGTGCTACGAGCAGCTCGGGCTCTTTGCTTTTACACCCGAGTTGTGGGACCTCATTGGACGCGCTGCACCCGAGTTTAAGGGCAAAGGCTGGCGGCTATCCCCACAGGATCGCCAGCAGCTGGAACTAGCCCTGCTGCGCTGGTGCGACCGCGAACTAGCTGGGCAAGGCTTTATACGCTGGCATAAGGTGGAGCACCCCCAATTGGGCGAGGTGGAAATCGGTGGCTGGGAGATGAAAGAATTGCGGCAAAACCCACCCCCCCGTTTCCTCGAGGCAGAATGTCATAAGATTAATCAGTTTGCCATCAGCTATGCTCTGGCGCTGCCAGAAGTGGCTATTGACGAAGTGAGCGTACGCTCTGTGGCATCTGGCGTGTACGATGTGCAGGCCGTCGTTTCTAACCACAGCTTCTTGCCTACAAATATAAGCCAGATGGCGATAAAGCAAAAAGCCGTGCGACCAGACGCCGTACACCTAGAACTAACGGAGGGTATGACCCTAGTTAATTGCCAGGCCAAGCAAGAGATAGGATATCTAGATGGTTATGGCAGCAGTTTGCACAGGTGGGGCAGTAACCCTGGAAGAACTTCGCGCCGTGTGCGCTGGACCGTTCACATAGACGAGGCGATAAGCGAAGCTGAGGTCACCCTCCGCCTGATATCGCAGCGTGGCGGCACCGTAACGCGTGTGGTTAAACTGGCTTAAGAGGTATGAAGGCAGGGGGTGGCTGTAAAGGTGCGGTCGGTCGCGGTCATGGTCGGCGTCGAGAGCTAGGCGTCCTGACAGCCTTCTTGTCGTTAGACCTTTGCGTTCCGCAGGCAGCCCATTAAACATAGGAGGTACTATTTGATGGACAAATCGTGGCGGCGCGCTAAACAGCGCTCGCTGGCCCTATTGTTAATAGTTCTTGTGGCGATGAGCACCCTGGGATGCCAGTTGCTCTTTAATCGGCGTAGTTGGGTAGACGTCCCGGCCGAGGAAATGGCCAGGATAGTGAACATGTACGACCACGAGTTGATGATGTCGTGGGTGAAAGAACTCACTAGCGATGCCTATGGCGGCCGCGAAGCGGGTACCGAATATGAAGACCTAGCCGGTGACTACATCATTGATCTATTGCAGTCCTTTGGGTTAGAACCCTGGCATGCAGCCGGGCTTTCCGACTATAGGCACTCTTTTCCCTGGGGGCCAGGCACGGCAGAAAACATCATTGCCGTTTTACCGGGGAAAAGCCAAGACAATTATCTTCTGATTGGCGCTCACTACGACCATATCGGCATTATCGATGGTGTGATTCACCCTGGTGCAGACGACAATGCGGTCGGCACGGCCGCCGTCCTCGAGATTGCCCGTATTATGACCAAAAGTGGCTTAACGCCTGAATCAACGGTCGTATTTGTCCTATTTGGAGCGGAAGAAAAGGGCCTAATTGGTTCTTATGAGCTCGTGAAGTATTTACAGAAACAGAAGTTAGACCAGCGGGTGGCCTTGCTTAATCTGGACGTTATCGCTGGTGCAAGCGGCGACACCCTAGTAGTTTACGATAGTGGTTATAAGGGAAACAAGGAATGGGTAGAGAAGGCTATCGAGGAAGGTGCAGTTACGGGTGTTAAAGTGAAAGCTACAGACCGCTTGCCCGGCGGTGTCGATAGCATGAGCTTCTCGCGCGAGCGGATTCCGGCTATCACTTTGCTTTGGGGCGATTTGCTCGCAGAACATCCGCACCTGCACCAGCCGACAGATACATATGAGAATCTAAACCACGAAATTGTGGCATCTGCCACCCGGGCAGCCATTCGTATCGCCTGGGCATTTGCCAATAGATAAAGGCTCAAAATCCAAAAGCGCCCACTCCCTGTGCAGGGTTGGGCGCTTTCGCTTGTTCTAATAACTTAATCACGCTGATAGGCTAGCTCGCCGTTAACATAGGTTTCTAGGATGTGGCTGCGAATAGAGAACGGGCAACCATCCCAAATAGTGAAGTCAGCATCTTTGCCGGCTTCTAGGCTACCAACGCGGTCAGCCACACCCATGTTTTCGGCAGCATCCAAAGTATAGGCCCGCAGTGCCCCAGCTGCAGTCATACCGGCCGCATGGGCCAAGGCTAGAGCCACGCTCATATGCTGAATTGGGAAAAACGGATGATCAGAAATGAGGCTCACAGGCACGCCAGCTTGCTCTAGGATGCCAGCAGTGGCGAACGAGATAGATTGGGTTTCGATCTTAGCCCGGTTCCAAAAAGATGGACCCAGGTTAACAGGAATCCGCCTTTTGGCTAAGAAATCGGCCACTGCCGCGGCGTCGGTGCCATGTTCAATCTGAACTTTAACACCAAATTCTTCGCCAATACGCACCGCTGTCACAATATCATCGGCACGGTGGGCGTGGATCCGCAGAGGCACTTTACCTTCTAGAACCTGCACCAGCGGCTCCCAGCGCAGGTCCAGATCGGTCTTAGGATCTGCCTGCCGCTTCTTCTGGTACTCTCTAGCTTCATATAGGGCGCCACGAATAGCAGCGGCCGTCCCCATGCGTGTCTTGGGGAATAGGTTACGTCTTTGCCCGTAAGACCCCTTTGGGTTCTCGCCGAGAGCACATTTCATACCGTTATATTCTGCTAGCACCATATCATCAACAACAGTGCCCGCTGTTTTCACCACACACATCTGCCCGCCTACAGGGTTACCCGAGCCTGGCGAAACACCAACAGTAGTAAGGCCACCCATGCGGGCGTCGGCAAAACTGGTATGCAGAGGGTTGATAGCGTCAAGAGCGCGTACCTGGGGCGTCACCGGATTGGTGCTTTCATTACCATCGTAACCAGCCGCACCCTCTCCTTCACCCCAAATACCGACATGGGTATGGCTATCGACAAAGCCTGGTAAAATTACGCGCCCAGCACAATCGATTACTTGGGCGTCTGCGGGAATTTCAACCTCTGAGCCTACAGCTACAATTTTCTGCCCGTCCACAAGTAGCGTGCCTTTTTCGATGGGCTCGGCCGCTACTGGATAGATCTTGGCGTTAACAAATGCTTTCATTCTTACCGGCCCTCCTCACGCTGATAGACGATATTGCCGTCGATTACCGTTAGTAAGCAATGGGTCAGCGGCTCAAAGGGGTCGCCCGACCAGACTACTAAGTCGCCATCTTTCCCTACCTCTAAGCTACCTACCCGGCCGGCTACACCGATAATTTCCGCGGCATTAATAGTGACAGCTTTAAGGGCTTCTTCTTCTGGCAGACCTTCACGTATGCAAAGGCCAGTAGCAATGCGCAGATAATGCTGCGGCACGATGTTGTGGTCGGTAATGATGGCCACTTTGCCGCCGGCACGTGCAATAACACCCGCCGTCGCCGGAGACAGTTCTCTAGTTTCCACCTTGGCGCGCTGCCAAACAGCCGGCCCAACACAGGCAGATATCTTGTTCTTGACGATAACGTCAGCCACCTTATGGCCTTCGGTGCAGTGTTCGATGGTGAAATCTAGATCAAACTCTTTGCCAATACGAATGGCAGTAAGAATATCGTCAGCCCGATGGGCATGAATACGCAGCGGGATTTCCTTACGGATCACCTTAGCTAGATTTTCAAGCTTTAAGTCAAACTTCCAGTCTTTATCGCCGCGCTCTTTCTTTTCGTTATACTGCTTAGCCTTCAACAAGGCTTCTCGCACGAGAGCAGCCGAGCCCATGCGGGTGGCTGGCGCTTTGCCCTGATTACCATAGTTGCGCTTGGGGTTTTCACCTAGCGCTGCCTTCATGCCGGTCGGATATTTGATGACCATTTCGTCTACTATATCGCCACTCGTCTTCATAGCCAGCATCAGACCACCGATCAGGTTGGCTGAACCTGGCATAGTCTGAACCGTAGTCACACCACCCTGGCGTGCATCGGCAAAGCCTACATCTGCGGGATTGATACCGTCTAAGATACTCACGTGTGGCGTAACCGGATTTGACGTTTCGTTGATGTCGTTGCCTTCCCACCCGAGGCCTTCCTCCCAACCACCAACGTGGGTGTGGGCGTCAATAAGTCCTGGGGTAACGATAGCACCCTGTGCATCGTAAACTTTTGCCTCTGCAGGAATGTCGATACCGGCGCCGATAGCCGCAATCTTGCCATCCTGCACTAGGACGCTACCTTGTTCGATTACGCCGTTGGTTACTGTATAAATCTTGGCGTTTTTGATGACTAACAAATGATGACAACCTCCCTTACCGCCTGATTTTGCATAATGTTTGTGACACCCTGCATTAGTATGCGCCGAGTGTCCTAGATTACTTCGTTACCCCCTAGCGAATTCCTGCCTAGCATAAAATGGGCAAATTCTTCACGCTCTCAGTCTATTTTGTTTTTTGCCTCGACACCTAGACCAGCCCCCCCGCCCCCTCCAGCTACAGCTGCTTTACGTTGGCAGAAGCACAAAAAACTGGGCCTATCGCCCGAAGGGGACAATAGGCCCAGTTGAGATATTTACTCTGCTACCGACCTGAGGCCTTTGGGTGCCATGTCTCTAACATGTAAGCGGTCAATGCTAGCCGACGACGATATTGACGATGCGCTTAGGAATGACAATAACTTTGCGCACACTGACGCCTTCTAGATAAGGCTGTACTTTCTCTGCCGCCAAGGCGATGGCTCGCACGTCCTCTTCGCTAGCATCAGCAGCAACTTCGATTCTGTCGCGGACCCGGCCGTTAACCTGCACTGCCATTTCCACGACTTCGCGCTCAAGGGCAGCTGGGTCGTGCTCAGGCCAGGCCTGGTTGAAGACCGAGTAGCTATTGCCCAAGCGCTCCCACATTTCTTCGGAGAAATGCGGAGCAAAAGGAGCCATCAGGCGCACCAGGTCGTCGGTCACTTCACTGAGGAAGGCCACATTCTTCTCGTCCTGCTCGTTATCATAGCGATACAAGGCGTTGGTTAGTTCCATGAGGCGTGAAATAGCCGTGTTGAACTGGAATTTGTCAGCGTCTTCAGTGATTCCTTTGATAGATTGATGACGCACAAAGTTGAGCTCTTTTTCGCCTTTATCGATAGTAGTTTTTCCTCCACCCTGCGCTTTCAGCTCTACCATGCGGTCAATGAAACGCTCGACCCGGTCGACAAAACGAGCAACAGCGCGAATACCATCCTCACTCCAAGGGCCGCCTTCGATGTAGTTAAAGCCAAATTGCAGATACATGCGGAAGACATCGGAGCCAAATTCGGCGATATAGCCATCGGGCGAAACGACATTGCCGCGCGACTTACTCATACGGTTGCCGTCGGGTCCGAGAATGATGCCTTGGTGTACCAACTTGGTAAAAGGTTCGTCGAAATCAAGATAGCCGAGATCGCGTAAAGCCTTGGTGAAGAAACGCGCATATAGCAGGTGCATACAGGCGTGCTCTGCCCCACCTACATACATATCTACCGGCAGCATCTTATTGATCCACTCTTTGTCAAAAGGCACTTCGCTGTTATGCGGATCGGGGAAGCGCAAGAAATACCAAGATGAACAGACAAAGGTATCGAGCGTATCGACCTCACGCTCGGCCGCACTGCCACATTGGGGACAGCTAGTGTGCACGAAATCTTCTGCCTTGGCTAAGGGCGATTTGCCATCGGGCGTAAACTCTACGTCGTAAGGCAGCTCTACTGGCAGCTCGCTTTCGGGCACCGGTACGGTACCACATTCAGGGCAGTACACGATAGGGATAGGTGCTCCCCAGTAACGCTGGCGGGATACCAGCCAGTCACGCAAACGATAGTTGGTACGAAACTCAGCCCGGCCAACCTTTGCCAGCTGGGCAACGATCCTTTCTTTGGCTGCCTCCGACGTCAAGCCATCGTAGACACCACTGTTTACCAACACACCGTAGTCGGTGAAAGGTAAACAATCATCTACCCCATCGCTAGCTGGCCGCACGACCCGTACTATCGGCAAGTCAAACTTCTCAGCGAATTCGAAGTCTCTTTCGTCGTGGGCAGGCACAGCCATCACGGCACCAGTGCCGTACGAAGCCAGCACGTAGTCGGCAATCCATATAGGCAATTTAACTCCCGTCAGGGGATGCTCGGCGTAAGCACCCGTAAAGACGCCAGTTTTTTCGGTTGTAGTCAGGCGATCGAGCTCGCTCTGCTTAGCAACCTCATTTTGATAGGCCTGCACTTCAGCCTGTTGCTCGGGGGTAGTGATTTGCTCTACCAATGGATGTTCGGGGGCCAGAACGACATAAGTTGCACCTAGGAGTGTATCAGCTCGCGTAGTGAAAACGGTAAAACTTGCCTCGTGGCCGATCACATTGAAGGTTATATCTGCCCCGACGGACTTGCCGATCCAGTGACGCTGCATCTGCTTTGTTTTTTCAGGCCAATCAAGCTCGTCTAGCTTTTCTAGCAACTCGTCAGCGTATTCGGTAATCTTAAAAAACCATTGGGTCAGGTTGCGCCTTGTCACTTCTTGGTCGCAACGTTCGCAACATCCATCGATAACTTGCTCGTTGGCCAAGACAGTCTGACAATGTTCACACCAGTTTACCGGCGCTTCTTTGCGATAGGCTAGGCCGG
The DNA here is from genome assembly GCA_012735505.1 of Bacillota bacterium. Taxonomy (GTDB): domain Bacteria; phylum Bacillota; class UBA994; order UBA5500; family UBA5500; genus JAAYHE01. The sequence continues at coordinate 55,925 of JAAYHE010000003.1, read as the reverse complement.
CCTTATACAGCTGTAGGAACATCCATTGGGTCCATTTGTAATATTCTGGTTCACAGGTACTCAACTCATAGTCCCAGTCGAACATACCACCCATTTGTTTTAGCTGTTCCTGCATGGTGGCAATGTTGGCCATCGTAGAATCGTAGGGGTGCACGCCCGTCTTGATGGCGAAGTTTTCGGCTGGGAGGCCAAAAGCGTCGAAACCCATCGGCTGGAAAACTTCATAACCCTGCATGCGTTTCATGCGGGCCCAAGAATCGGTAACGCCATAGTTATACCAGTGCCCTACATGTAGCTTGGCACCCGACGGATACGAAAACATCTCTAAGCAATAGAGCTTTTTATCGACGCGGGACCGATCGAAGGAATAGAGCCTTGTTTTTTCCCAACGCTCTTGCCACTTGCGATCAACTTTAGTCGAATAGCTTCCCATTCTAATACGCTCCTCTCATTTATCTACAAATAGCAAAAGGCCTTTCATCTCCCTAGGAGACGAAAGGCCATACTTCCGTGGTACCACTCCAATTAGGTAGCAGATTGCTACCCCACTCGATGCCGCTAACGGTGGCGCCGGGTTAGCTTACTCTTGCTTTCAGCCAACCAGCTCCAAGGCGAGTTCATCGTCGCTATCGACTGCGTTGCACCGACCCGCAGCTCTCTAGGCGATAGCAGGCGCGACTACTAGTCCTCTTCCTAGCCCTATTCTAAGACATTATATATCGGCCCTAGAGCATTGTCAATGTTCGGAACAAGCGAAGTGAGCCAGCTTCGGTGGCTGCGTTCGAACAAAAACGTCTCCTTGCCCACTTGTAAATCTGCCCCATTTACCCAACATTAGTTTCACGTTATGATGAAATTAGATAATAATACCGGAGGCAAAAGATGCTTACAACATTGTTCAACAATCTGCTCGCTTTACTGATTACCATGCTCACAGGCGCACTGTTAGCCAAGTTCTGGCTAATTACCCCAGAGCTGAGGCAAGGCCTTAATAAGCTCCTCTATTACTTTGCTTTACCCTTGTTCATTTTTAACTCCATGCGGGAAAGTATGACCCTCGAACTGCTGCAAACTTCCTACTATCCCCTACTCTTCGGTGCCGGCCTCGCCCTTGTAAACGGGCTAGTCGCCGTCTTAGTTGCGGCCATCTGGCGCATTCCTCCGGCTGAAAGGCGTCTTTTTGCCTTTCTCAACATGTTTGGCAACAACATTTATTTGGGCCTACCTATTGCCCACGCACTTTTTGGCGCCCAAGGGGTGGCCGTTGTGCTGCTCTATTCCTTTGGCTCGGATCTAATCCTCTGGTCGCTCGGACAGTGGCTATTAGCGAAGTCTGCTCGCTTTTCGGTAAGCAATTTAAAACAGGTGTTTAATCCCACGTTTGTAGCCTTGCTAGTAGGCACAGGTGCAGGCATAGTCGATTGGGAACTACCATCGGTCATAGAATCATCCTTGAGCAATATGGCGAGCGTCACCTCACCCCTGGCGTTACTGCTAACTGGTGCAGCTCTGGCTGAGGTTAGAGTGGGCACTGCCCAAGGCGGCAGACAAGCTTTGGCTCTCGTCATCAGCAAACTACTGATCTCGCCCCTGCTAGCGGCTGCCTTGGTCAGTATTTTACCGCTGGCGAACGACACAAAAACCCTCATAGTAATCTTGGCCAGCATGCCCACTTTCGTCCGCTCTATCGTGCTTTCAGATCGCTTTGGTTGGGAAGGGCAAAAAACTGCCTTGGGTGTTCTTGCTACCACGCTGGGATGTTTCGTTACCCTGCCCCTGATTCTTAGACTTATACAGCAATAGTAAAGTGAGGTTCTGCCATGCAATTTTCGCGTGCTAAACCCTATCTGGCCGGGATTGGCTCGGCCGCAATCTTCGGCTTATCTTTCATGTTTACTAAAGGCGCTTTAGACAAGGTAGATGCCTTACGGCTCATCGGCTTTCGCTTTGCAGTGGCTTGCTTGGTGATTACCGCCTTGATCGCCCTCGGTTGTTTAAAGCTAGACTTAGCCCTGATTCCAGGGCGTTCCCGCGGCAAAGACTGGCGTCCGCTGCTAGCGGTGGCGCTGCTGGAACCTGTCGCCTACTTCCTCTTTGAAACCTACGGAGTAAGCCTGACCACATCCTCGCAGGCAGGGATGCTAATCGCCCTCATCCCTGTCTGCGTGATTGTGCTAAGTGCCATCTTCCTGGGAGAAAGGCCAAACTGGCAGCAGGCTGTTTGTGTGCTTCTTTCTGTCGCAGGCGTAATGTTGATAGCTTGGCAGCAAAATGCCACCGATGCGGCTGGCAACTGGTTAGGGCTAGCACTAATCCTAGGTGCGGTACTGGCAGGGGCCCTATTTAACATCGCCTCCCGCCGCGCGTCCGCCCAGTTCACCCCAGTAGAGATCACCTATGTGATGATGTGGGCAGGAGCCCTGGTGTTCAACATCCTAGCCCTAGTTGCCCACTGGCATAGCGGTAGTTTAGCTGGCTACTTCCAGCCCCTAGCCGATCCCCAGGTGTTGTTGGCCTTGCTCTACTTAGGCGTCGGTTCTTCTGTGTTGGCCTTTTTCTTAGTCAACTATTCCCTATCTCATTTACCTGCCTCGCAAGCAGCAGTATTCAGTAATCTAACCACGGTTGTGTCTATCGTAGCCGGTGTTACTCTGCGAGGAGAACCTTTTCATTGGTATCACGCCTTGGGTGCAGGGGCAATTTTGCTAGGCGTATGGGGTGCCAACCATTTCGGGACAGAGGAACAAGTGATAGATTGCGTTAGTGAGCAGGCTTAGGCTTGCAGATGACGTCGATGACTTTGGTATCAAGAAGGCGCTGCGCGTGGGCGGGTTGAATCAGAATGGCGGTGTCGGCGCCGCGACGGCTGCCACCAACGGCCACAACTGGCTGCCCGTGCGGTATTAGACCTGCATCGAGAGCCATGACGCTAATTTCTACACCCACTTTGACGCCTTGGCTAAACATGCGCAAGGTATGGGCAACAATTTCTACAGGATAAACACCCTGGAAACGATTGCTCAGCCCCCGCTCGGCCCCCGAGAGAACATGGGTGCCCATATACACCTTCATACCTGCGCCTTCTAATTTCCGTCTTACCTCGGGTGTCATGGGATTGGTTGCTCCGTCGCCACCGAAGCCATAAACCTGACCGACCACCACAATATTGAATTCGCTGGCATAAGGAGCTAATAGTCCGGCAGTTGCGCCGCTGTAAGAAGCGACTACTATGTGTTTCACTCCCGCCTCCCGGGCATACTCGACTGCTAAACGAACGGTCTCGTGGCTATTTTCTTCTCCTGGTTTGGCAAATAGCATGCGCAATTCTCCTTTCATATTCATATTCTGTTTATGCTATTTCCCTCTCGTCATACATTATCCTGCAACAAGAGAGCTGCATGTGCCGCGCGTAGGAGGTATATAGAAAGCCTCGACCACTACGGATGAGGGGATTTGCCTGTGGGGTTGCTAGCAAAGCAGCTCGCAATGTACTAAAAACGAGCGTATTGTTTTCGCTCCTCCTGCCATTGTTCCATCGTAACTACTAGCTTAATTAAGGCCATTTGGCCATCTTCTTCGCACCAGGCATAATTCACTTCGCTCTTAAAACCTGCGTCTGCTACCGGGTTCGTGCCGCCAAGGAGTAAGAGTTTTTCGTTCACGGGGACAAAAGCACGGGAGACATTACGTTCTTGCGAAACTGGGGTACCGAACATGTATTCATCATCTACCGCCAACGTAAAAGCGGACGCCGAATTCAGCTGCTAACTTTGGAAAGGGAAGAAGCCAAGGAGAAGGAGGTGACCAACAGGAAACTTGAACACCCAGACTTCTGGCCACTCCTCTTGGCGGCGAAGCTCTTACCAACCACACTGGCTACCAGCGCGAGAATGACCGCAAAGCCACGCCCAACGGGCCCTCTTTCATTGCTAAGACAAGTAAGACAAAAACCCAGCCAGCGGCACCACGCCCCGGCTGGGTTTCTTGACAACCTCGTTCACAGCTTGCTCAAGAGCTTCTTGGCTTTATCTATAGCAGGACTAGTATCCTTCCCATCTTTTAGAGCCTGGCGCAGTTCGTTTTCCAGCACACACCCGATTAGCGCCACGCCCACCTGTTGCACGGCTGCCTTCAAAGCGGCAACCTGGGTCACTATTTCTTCGCATCCGCGCCCGTCTGCCAACATCCCTTGCAACCCACGCGCCTGCCCTTCGATACGGCGTAGGCGCCGAATTAGGTCTGGTCTGACCCGCTCTAGATTATCAGAGGCCTTGGGCATTAGGCTGCCAGCACTTCCTCCAAAACTTGTCTAAGCTGGCCCTCGGGCAGCAAGCCGGCAATGTGCTTTACTATTTTGCCATCCTGGAAAACGATCATGGTAGGAATAGCCATAATGTCATACTTCTGAGCCATGATTGGGTTTTCATCCACGTTCAATTTAACAACCTTCACCTTACCCGCATAGGCCTGAGCAAGGCGATCGATGATGGGGCCTAAAATCCGACAAGGCATGCACCAAGGGGCCCAAAAATCAACTAAAACTGGTTCTCCCTTGTGCTCTAATACCTCTTTGACAAAGCTGGCATCGGTCACTTGCATTGCTAATACCTCCTTCTCTAAGCAGCAGGGGACATTATCTTCTTTACCTTCTTGCCCATTGGCAACCCGACTGGGCACAGCCGGTGCAGCCGTCGGGGGCGGCACTTACATTAAAGTTTAGTGCCGAAAACACTTGCTCTGGTTGGCTGCCACAGGCAGGACAGCGCACCTTTTCCCGCTCTGCTATCGAGGTGCGCACGGTGAAGCGCTTGCCGCACTGCGGACAGCGAAAATCATATTCGGGCACGACCTCGTCACCTCCTGATACCCATACCCCTAGGGGTATCTATATCTTGGTTTTAGCATATCTTAGCACGAAGACATTGTCAAGGGAAATTTGTTTTGGCACACAAAAAGGGCGTTGCCAGGCCCCGCTTGTATGCAAACGGGGCGCAGAACGCCCATGCCAAGCCCTAACCTAGAATTATATGACTTGACACCCGAGTGTTTTCTCTACCTCCTGCAGCGCAAAATCATGCGCCGCCGAATCGAAAGAGGCTACACCATCGCGGAATATAGTGACTTTATACCCTAAGTTGCGAGCGTCGGCCGCAGTATATAGCACACAAATGTTGGTGCACACCCCTACGAGATATAGCTCGTCGACGCCCTGCTCCCGCAGGGTAATATCAAGATCAGTCCCGAAAAAGGCCGAGTAGCGACGTTTTCTAACGATCTTATCGTCGGATTCTACAGCAAGCTCAGCGATGATGTTGCTCCCCTGGGTTCCGGCTATGCAGTGAGGTGGAAACATAGCAAATTCGCTGTCATCCTTTTCATGGTGATCACAAATAAAGATGACCGGAGCCTTTTCCTGTCTGAATTCCTGCATCTTCTGCTGAATGAAGGGTATGATCTTCTCACCCTCAGGGCCGACATACAAAGCCCCTTCCTTGTCAATGAAATCTGCTAGCATATCAATAACAAGTAACGCCTTCATCTAACCCCTCCTTTACCGACCTTGCGGTAGCCATGAGTCTTACCAGCCAGAGCCGCTTCGCTCGAGACGCCCATTATTGGCATTAACAAAGTAATGGCCAACCTTGGGCTCTACCTGCCCCATTAACTCTGGATCAGTATAGGTTAGCCAGTAGCATAAGGTCGGTTGGTCTGTAATCTGAGAACGAGCTACGACCAAACCTTTATGCTCAAAACCGCTCAAATCTGAGACATTAATCTTTAGGGCTAAACGGGCCACAACATCCTCCGATTGCATACGGGGCTGCCAATTACTGAGTTTCGTACCCCAGTTATGGTTCTCCCATTTGAGCAGCTCCCCGGTCGCTTGGTCAAAGCCGACAATGACGTAGTCGGTCAGCACCGGGATATCGTTCTGCAAGCGCACAACTACCGCCCACGGATGCTTTTTCTCGGGCTGATAAATTTCATAAACCATTTTTTCGCCCTCTAGCGATTCCGTGGCCGCTAACGCCCAGGCTTCTAACTGGCTAGCTGTAACGGGTTCTGCTGTCTTAGCTACAGGTTTTTCCCACTCGGTAAGCACGATCTCGCCAGTCTGTCGGTGCACGCCCACTAAAAGGCCTGTTTTGTCACCCTGGTATTGGCGCGTGGGTGTGAAATACAAAATATGAAAGTCTCGCCCCTGGCGAATTTCGATAATCGCTGGTCTGACTTCTTTCAACTGCCATTCATCAAGGTCGAGCTCAAAAGCATTACGAGCCAATATCTCGGCCGCGGTTTCGCTCACAAAGGCATGTCTTGCCTCGGCAGGTAATAAGCCGTTGAGCAGGTAGCTTTCAGCCATAGCTACTGCCACATCCACCTTTTTACCCATGCTTTCTACTTCGTCCATACGCAACCGAACCCCTGGGGCACTACCATTAGACACGATAGGTGCATCCATAGCGTCGATGATCGACTCTAGCTCGACAATCAAGGCTTTCAAATATTTTATGTCAGCGGCGGGCAAGCGGTCGGGGTGGTAGTAGCGCGCTCTCTCATTCACTTTATCTAGCGACTTGGTGATCATATCCCAGTCTTTACGCATAAAGCGCGACCAAGGACCGTTCATGCCCTTAGGCACCAAGCTGACCAAAGGGCGGGCAACATTGGCCGCAGCTGCGATTTCTGAATTGCCTTGCCACAGCAAGACTTCGCTCGGATTAGCTAAGTAATCCTTCAGCGCCCTCGTGCCCGAGCGTAGATTGTTTAACATGATGCGATAGTATTCTGTAAAAGCTACTGCCCGGGTCATGCTGGCCTGATTGAGCTGCATACCCAAATACCAGCTAATGCCCAACAGGCCTAGCACTAAAGTGACGACAACAATTAGACGTTTATCTCTCAATCTGACACCCCCTGTTGCTGTAGACTATCATAACATAGATATAGCCACAGGAGGTGTTACTTAATATTTTGTTAATCTTCTACCTGGCTGTGAGCCGCAAACCATCCATGACCATAGCTGGGACTGCTATAGCGCCGCCCTCGCCGCCGCCACTCCACATCACATCTCGCCCAATGGCAACAATATTGCTCAAGTTGGTAAACACATTGCCGGAAACCATGGCATTCTTGATACGACCCACCAATTGACCGCCACGCACCAAATAGCCCAGCTGCACTGTCACCGAAAATTCACCACTCGGGTTAAATCCAGGTGTACCCGATATTTGATCGACTAACACACCGTCGCCTACTGCCTGCAAGAGCTGAGCGAAAGAACTGTCGCCCGGTTCCACCATCACATTCGAGTAGCCAGGTGCTGGCAGAGAATTTAGGCGTGCACCAGAGGTGCGCCCAATTTTGCGAGCATGGCCGGTGCTCTGGGTGCCGGCTTTTGCAGCAGTTTGTAGATCATAAATGAAGCCAACTACCGCACCATCAGAAATGAGCGGGTAAGGCCGCGTAGGCGTTCCTTCGTCGTCGATGCTGGCACTGCTGGGGCCATTAGGCAAGGTGGCGTCATCGATAAGGTTCAACCGCTGGGCAAAAAGTTGTTGCCCGGCTTTGCCTGCTAGTGGCGATGTGCCCCGCAGCACATTGCGGCCGTTTAAGCCAGCCAAAAGGGGTCTAACGAAAATACTGCTCATCGCCTTACTAGTAAACAAAACCGGCATTATACCACTAGTGGCCGGTACCACTTCGGGAGCTACCTGGAAGGGACCAAAAGCGCGCTCTACTATAGCCGCCGGATCTACCTCGTTCAGCTTCCCGCTCGTAGCTCCGCCCCAAATATTTAAGATATCCTGGCCGCCAACCAGCTCGCCCCCACAGTTGAGAGCTAAACGGGCTCTTTGCGTAGTGCCATGGGCACCGGCAGTATTAGCCACTTCTATCCGCTCTTCCACCACAGTGGCGCCTGCGCTCACTACAAAGTTCGAATTGACCTTCTGCACGGCAGCTTCCAACTCTCTTGTATAAGCAATCAGTTGTTCGGAAGTCAACTCGGCCAATTCGGTGTTGAGGGGTGGGCTCTCTACCTTTGCCTGTGGCCAAGCAAACTCTACCGGTTGGCCCAACTCGGATGTTGCCAGAGCAGCCTGCACCATCCACTCAATGCCTGTAGGACTGCTGGTGGTAGCAAAACCTAAACGGCCGTTGCGCCTCACCCGTAAAGCATAACCGCCTAAGGTCTTTTTTTGGACTCCTTTAAGTTCCCGCGCCTTAATACTAACCGAACGTTCGACTGCTTGCAGCCGCCATACTTCAGCTTCCACCCCTTGCGGAATTAGACTTAAGACTTTTTCCACCTTATCTACCCCCCACTACTACGTTATGGATCCGTACACTGGGGCCACCCATGCCTGCTGGAATCATGGCCTGGCCACCCTTACCACATGTGCCAAAGCGCCAGACAAAGTCATCGCCGATAGCGTCGATATTCTTTAAGGTTTCAAACAGGTTGCCCATCATGACAACACCCCGCACTCGCTCTGCAATTTCCCCATCGCGGATCATGAAGGCCTCTTGCGCCGCAAAAGTGAACATTTCCTTCATGGTAGTGCCACCCCGAGTACCTCGGATATACAGGCCAAGGGGGACTTCTCGGATCATGTCTTCGAACCTGCTTTCGCCTGGTTCGATGCAGGTGTTGGTCATACGGACGATGGGCGGATACTGGTAATTGATGGCACGAGCATTACCCGTTGGAGCTTCTCCCATAGCCCCCGCCGTTTCGCGCGAGTGTAGACGACCTGTCAAAATGCCATTCTTGATCAAATAGGTCTTGCTGGCCGGGGTGCCTTCGTCGTCATACTTATAAGAACCATGCAGCCCGGGTGTGATGGCACCATCGCTGACGGTGAGAATTGGAGAAGCAACCTGGGTCCCTAAAACCATAACCTTGCGTAACTCCTCGTTTTCAAAAATACCATCAGCTTCGCTTAGATGCCCGAAAGCCTCATGGATAAACAAGCCTGACATGGATGGGTCTAGAACGACTGTATAACGCCCGGCTTGTACCAAATCGGCCTTCACCATTTCACTCACCCGCTCAACAGCTTCGTGCATCTGTTCTTCCCGGCCTAGCAATTCTTCATAGCCCACTACTGAACGCATACTAGTCCCATAGGTCTCTAAGACGCCTTTCTCTCGGGCCACAAGGGAAAAGCCGGCACTCAGGTAGCACTTCTCTTGGCAAATGTCGCTACCCTCAGAATTGACATAGTAACGCCGTTGAAAGATATCTTGGTAGGTACTGAGCACATTGACGATGCACGGACGGGCACCGATAGCTATCTTGGCATAGCTCTCCACCATAGCTAGCTTCTCCGTTAGAGGGATATCGCGGGGGTCACCCTTGAGCTCGGCCATAACGGTATCTACTACAGGTGCTACGGGAGCTAATACACGCTTAGCACCACTGGCTGCACGGGCTTGCTCTATTGCTTGTCTAACGAAAGTATCTAGCTGCTCGAGGTCGTTAAAAGCCACATACCCCCAACCACCATCAACTAAGGCTCGCACATTGCCGACAAAATTCTTGGACTGTGAAATTTCCTCTACTTGAGTGCCGCTAAGGGCAAAAGTAGTAATATCCTCTTCTTCTAGGCGAATTTCTAAAAAGTCCGCTGGCTGCCCTTGCACCGCACTGCGTAAGCGTTCACGTATCTGCATAACCAACCTCCTTAGTGTTAACTTTCACATTTCCAAGTAATAGTTCTCTTAAGAAATTCATTATCCTGCCACTTACCACAACTTTGCAATTAGGTTTTTGAGCCAACCCTAGCTAGTTAGAGCAAAATAAGGGGGCTGTTCTCGCGCGGAACAGCCCCCTTTTCACCACCCCTATCCTCCTTGCCTTCATCTGCCCATTATCGCTCTAGTCAGCTCATTAATCGCCGCACTCAAAACCTCTAGCTTGCCTTCTATGCGCACTAGTAAGTACATAGAAAGCACTACTGGAAAGCCAACATTAGCGATTTGAGGCAACAGTTCTTGCATGGGTTCACCTCCTCTTTCGCTCGCTAATTTACTCGGCTGGAAGAATAGTGTACCAAACGGTCCTAGCATGAGACCCTAAAAGGGCAGGCGCCAGGCAAAGCCCAGCGCCTTGGATTCCCTAGTCTTCGATTAGTTCGGTCGTATGCTGGCTCACAATCCTCGCCGCAGCGATGCCCACTAGACTGCCACCGCTAGTTCTGAAGATGTCTTTGTCTATGATAGCCTGCATGGCACTCTGCACTTCAGCCTCGGTCAAATCTGGCAGTGGGTCGGGTAGGCTAATAGTAACCTTGCCTCCTTTGGCGTTGGTAAAAACCATCTGCAGTGTGCTAGTAGTCTCCACTCTTGCTCACCTCCTTTACACTTCGTCCCGAACGTTTTAACCTTCAACCGGCTCGATGAATTCGCTATTATCGACGCGACGCACCACCTTCAGCGGATGAACCTGCAGGTCTGCTAGCAGTTGGGCCACCTCATAAAGATCGGTGTCGCTGGCAGCAGGATTCACGCGACTAAACGAGCGGGTGCGCTCGATAATCCTGCCGGTATCTTCATCGGTACCTACCTGCACCACCAGCAGTAAACGGCTATCTAGTGCCTCCTTATTAAACGGCATTCCTTGTCACCTCCCTCTTGCCAAATTGGTTGGCCAACCTGCTGATTCAAGGATAACCTCCTAGCCAAAGTAGGGCGAATTACGACTTTCAACAAAAAACAGCCGAGCCAGCACCTTTTGTAAGTGCTAAGCTCAGCCGTCTAGCAATTTTTGAGCCTAGTTAAAGCAAAGTAGTTAAGTTAGGTCAGTGCCTAGTTGGCACCCAAGACGTCGAGCCAACGCCCGCACCACTGTTCGATCAGATCCTTTTTCCACCAAGCTAGCCCAGCGCCTATGAGGGAGAGAACTGCAACCACCGCCCAGCCATACCAGGGCAAGTCTATTACTCCGGCACCAGTCAAGCTAGCCACCAGTATGGCAGGGGTGCGCCCGACCACCACTAACGCCGCAAAAAGCCTGGCTCGAATAGGTGTGAGGGCAGCCAACCAGCAGATAGCATCATCGGGCAAGAAGGGTACTAGGAAGATAGCACCAATAACGAGTGCGCCTCGGCGACCGTTAATGCGCGCGAGCCAATGACCATAGCGGGGGCCGAGGAAACGATCCACTAGGGGTTTGCCTCCGATGCGAACCATAGAGAAGGCAACCATGGCTCCCAGAAGCATCCCTGCTAGATTGAGCAAGAAGCCAGGCAAAATGCCGAAGATGAATCCACCAGCTATCCCCGTCAAAAAGGAAGGAATGGGTGCCAAAATTACCTGGCTTGCTACCAACAAGATAAAACCTAATGGTGCCCAAATACCAGCCGCGTCTAAGAAAGCTTCTAATGCAGCCCGATCATTACTCAAGTGGTAAATAGTGGGCCCTAGATGATAGGCTAGCACCAAAGTAACCGCAAAAAGCGCTACGCCCAAGGCCAAGCGTTTCATGGTGTATCTCCCCTCGTCGGTCTGCCTGCCAGTAGCGTCAGTCGCAACCTCACAATCGGCGTAGAAAGCGCGCTGCAGCCGCCCGGCAGAAATGGAATATCGTCTCCTATTGTACCTAAGACAGAGCTAGCAACAAAGGGTATTAGCATTGCCAATGCCTGCAAATTATCCCTACGGACAGCTTACGGCCCAGCCAATCTGGATCCTAGCCTTATGTCTCAGAAGGAGCAGCCTCTAGTTCTTACAAATGTTATATTATAGCTACAACAATAGCTTAGGAGGCAAAAAGATGTTACCGAAGTTGTCGCGTTTTGCCCGTATGGCCATAGCTGCCTTGTTGCTATTTGGTGCAATCGCCATCTTTATAAGAGAAAATTGGGTGATTGAGGTTGTAAATGTAGATATAACTATAGATATTTTGCCCCCTGAATTCGATGGCTTTACCATTGGGCAGCTGACTGATTTGCATGGACGCAAGCTAAACTGTAATTGGGTGCGGAAACAGTTGTCTGGGGCAGGAGTAGACATTATTACCCTTACCGGGGATTATGTGCGACGGGACGTTCATGATATGGAAGGTTTAGAGCCATTGTTGGCCCTACTTCCCGAAATCGCACCTACATACGCCGTCAACGGCAATCACGACTGGGCGGCTGGCTGGGACAAAATTGCAGCAATATTGCAGAAGCATGGCATTCGCGTTCTAGAAGACGAATATGTTACGCTACAGCGCGGTGACGCCCAACTGCTGTTGAGTGGTGTGTCTTACCCATATTCTTCAACTGCCGATTTGGCTGCTGCTCTACCCAGCAGCCAGTGGCCTCTCGTGCTCTTGACCCATTCGCCACAGATTTTTGCTGATTACCCCAGCAATATGTTAATGGGCTGGCAGGAGCGAGAACTTTGGGGTGAACTTTTGGCCCGCCCTAATCTCACTTTAGTCGGCCACACCCATGGCGGTCAGATCAAGCTTCCATTTATCGGTGCAGTGACCACAGCTAGTGGCGAGCTTTTCCCGCGTCGGCATGTGCAAGGCTTATCACGAGAAGCTGGTGGTTGGCTCTATATCTCCCGCGGTTTAGGTTATACAGGTATCCCACTCCGCTTCCTATCTCGCCCTGAGTTAACCATTGTTACCCTGCGGAAAGCCAAATGATTCCTCCGAGCAGCCTACAATTCTCACTTCTCTCCTTGTTCCCACACGATCCCTAGCAGAAGCATGCTTTCGCACCGTCCGGCAAACACTAGATTAAATACTGCCACAAGGAGGGAAAAAGTCGGATGCCAACTTCACAATGGCTACCTCTTATATTCTTGGTTGCTGCTTCTGCTTTTTTTTCTGCCTCTGAAACAGCACTGATGGGGATTAGCCATTTGCGGCTACGCGCCCTCATCGAGGCAGGGCAGCAGCGGGCTCGATTAGTAGCTAAGTTGAAGCAGCAACCCGAGGCCCTGCTAATTGCCCTGTTAGTCGGCAATAACTTGGTAAACATCGGCGCCTCCTCGCTCTTTACCGCCCTGATGCTACAAATCTTCGGGCCTGGACGAGCTATTACTATCGCTACTGGTGTCATGACTGTGGTCATTTTAGTGTTTGGGGAAATCGGCCCCAAAACGATGGCAGCCCGCCATCCGCTGAGGGTCGCCTATCGTGTTGCTAAGCCGGTTAGCATCCTAATGCGCTTCTTGTCGCCCTTGGTTTATGTCCTGACCGGCCTGGCCAACTTTCTGACTCGGCTGGTGCCAGGAGGAGAAGAACAGACAGAGCAAGTTACCGAAGCAGAGATTCGTACCCTAGTTAATGTAGGAGAAGAACAGGGTATCATTGAAGACGACGAAAGTCGTATGATTCATAGCGTGCTGGCCCTGACAGATACGCCAGTACGTAACATTATGGTGCCGCGCACGGCGATGACCGCGGTGGAGGTAAACACCAACCACGACGAGCTAATAGCCATTATTCGCCGGGATCGCTATTCGCGCCTGCCCGTGTACGAAGGCGATATCGACAACATTATCGGCCTTTTGCACGCCAAAGATATTTGTTCATTAACCGAAGAAGAAAAAGCCGCCTTCGATTTACGCCAGTTGTTGCGCCCCACCATCTTTGTGGTTTCCAGCAAAGCCAGCAGCCTGGTATTGCGTGAACTACAGAAGCATCGCATATATATGGCTATCATCATCGATGAATACGGGGGAACAGCCGGTTTAGTCACTATTGAAGACCTGATTGAAGAGATCGTGGGCGAAATTGTCGACGAGTATGACGTAGAAGATCCGCCTGTTGAAGTATATGATGCCCACACGACCTTCCTGGATGCCCGTTTAACGGTAGAAGAAGTAAACGAGCAGTTGAATTTAGCGCTTCCGACCGACAGGGCTCTCACCATCGGTGGCCTAATCTACGACCTGCTGGGTCGCATACCCCGGGCTGGCGAATCGGTGAGCTTGGGCGGCGTGCAACTCACAGTGGATAAAATTGATAGACGGACTATTGAACGGGTAAAACTGACAATAAAGCAATAGGGCTGCTAAATGTAAAAACAACCATTTTACTAAAATAGCAGCAATTTGGATTTAATCACCAAAGTATAAAAGGCTCCAAGCCCGTGCAGACTTGAAGCCTTTAACTGTAGGCGAATTACCTTTGCTATTACTTTCCGTTAACATCACCAAACAATGACAGTATTCAAAACTGAACTCGGTGAAATACTTTAGATAGTAACAGCAAAGGAGGTGACGCAGATGGCATTAGGTTCTTCTTCAAGCAACACTCCTGTCGTTCCTAGCGCTAAGAAGGCTCTCGACCAGTTCAAGTATGAAGTGGCCAACGAGCTAGGCATCCAGGTACCGGCTGACGGTTACTGGGGCACCATGACGACCCGTGACACCGGCGCTATCGGTGGTCACATGGTTCGTAAGATGATCGCCATGGCTGAGCAGTCGTTGGCTAACCAGCAGCAGCCACAATAGCCATCGTTGTTTCGCCTACCGAGCGGACCACTAGGTCCGCTCTTTTCCGTTATGCCCAAATTGCACCAGCTCTATGTAATACTTGGCACAAAAGCAAAGACCTTTATTTACCAACCAACAGTTAGGACCAAGGTGAAACGAAGTCGTTGGCAGGGGACCAACGCACATATTCATACAGGGGTAAGAGTAGTTGGAGCTGACTATATAATTCTTGGAAAATACGCGTCTGACTGACGGCTCGATCAGTATGGCTATAGCTCTTGCAGAGATATAGTTGCCCGGTCGCACTTTGAAAAGAACGTAACAGCCAAATTATCTCGGCTTTACTTGCATCTTCCCCTATCCCCCGTGCTTGGAAGTTATCTTTTAGCCAGAAACCGTGGCTAAACAAATCGCGAAGCAAGTTAATAAGCATGATTTCGTTAGCGCGGCTAGCCATTACCTTGTTTCGCAAGTTACTAGATTCGAACCAGGCCCTTTCGCCTAGACTAAAAAGCACCTGCCAATGGGTGCAGGTAAGACGTATACCGAGCAAGGCTGACTGCCAAAAGGTATGAGCACCGACGCTGGGAAAGGCAAAATTTCGTAGTAACTGCCGCAGCTCGTCCTCAGTCTTGCCGTAAGACAGTTCTAATTGCAGCTCTGTCCGGCCGGCATGGTTGGTTACAAAACGATGGGAAATCATACGGCTACTCTGCCAGTGGGGCCTTAAGTAGGCTGGCCAATCAGCTTGCTTGCTAACAAACCCGTGAATAGCCAAAACTTTCTCTTGTAAGACATTTATAGCCCCTTCATAATCGGCTGTACTTGCTCTCCTTCCCATTTTCAATACGGCCAGCTCACGGGGCTTTACATAAACACACACTTGGCTCCACCCCCCTCCTAATAAACTTTATGCCGCGGGCCGGCTAAATTTGCCGCGGCTACTGGAGTGGGAGAGCCAATTAGTAATTATAATATTGCAACGGGCGCTGGTCCACAGGATTCGCCGAGGGATAATTCGGTCGGTAACAGAACCTGATTCTGAGAAAATTCTTGCGGCGTACACAGGAGGCGCATGGCTATTATGCCAAGACTAAAGGCTGGCACTTGAATAGAGGTAGGTTCTATGTAGCCATATTGCAGGCTTGGTATTTTGTTGTAGCCAACTACACTGATGTCTGCTGGGATCCGCAAGTCAGCTTCTCGCATAGCCCGCATAAGGCCTAGCGCCATCAAATCGTTGCCACAAAAAACGGCCGTTGGCGGTTCGGGCAAGCGGGCCAATTTCTGCCCCGCCCGATAACCGGCTTTTGCAGTATAGTCACCGGTTAAGACCAATTCTGCCCGGTAGGGAATATGGGCCTCGGCCAAAACTCGCATGTAGCCCTGTAAATGGTTAAGTCCAGTGCTCGAAGTGTGAGGGCCACTGACAATAGCAATACGCCTGTGCCCCAAATCTAATAGATGCTTTATAGCCTTCTGGCTAGCAGCTACTTCGTCAACGGCTACTGTGGGCAGGCCTAAGGAGTTGGCACCGATCATGACCACTTTGCCATGCCGCTTACGCTCTTGCGCCAATCGGTGATAAACGTGATCGATACAGCCCCCTAGGATGACAAGAACCCGCTTAATTTTTCTTTCGTCAACAAACCGCAAGAAGGCCTGCACTTTGCGGGCAGATGAATTCATGTTTCCTATTATCACACCCAAACCTTGGGCAAGAGCTTCCTCCTCTATCCCCCTAACAACTTCCAGGCAATAGGGATTCTTGATATCGGTAACAAAGACGGCAACGAGAGCTTGTTCGGCTACTACTTGCCTGGCCCGCAGCTGCGCTGCTGCCTTTAGAACCTTTTGCCTGCTCTCGGGACGCACACCAGGATGGTCATGTAAAACACGACTTACCGTGGCTATAGAAACACCCGCAGCGGCTGCGATGTCACGTAACTTGGGCAAGTATCATCCCCCCTTGCTGTCCTTAATATGTTTTCTTCGCTATAATCTTTATATTTTCCTGCTGTATCGCAGCATTGCGACTAGTAATATTCCCCCATATTTGCAAACAGAGTTCGAAAGCTCCGGTAGTTAGCTTGACTCAAGCTATGGCCCCTCATTTACGCTAGGCGTAACTCGAACCCCTGGGGGACTTTGTGAATAACATACTTAAGACAACTGACAGAAGGAGTGAAACATGTGGCTATCTATAGTCAGAAGCGGGCCTGGCAAAACACCTTTCCCCAGTTTCCGCTGTCGGGACATAGCACTAAACCCCGCCGCACAGGTTGTACCATGCTATTAGACAAAGGACTAGGCTTAAGTCAAACCAAAGATCTGCTGGAGTTAGCGGGCGATTATATCGACATTATTAAACTCACTTTTGGCACTTCCGCCTTGTACCCGGAAGCCCTACTGCGGGAGAAGATTAGGTTAATTCGCTTTTATGGGGTCGATGTTTATCCTGGCGGCACCTTGTGCGAGATCGCCATTTTACACAACCAACTGCCTGCCTATTTGCGACAGGCCCGAGAATTAGGGTTTAGCGGCATAGAGATTTCCGATGGCACGATTTCCCTTAGTGCTCCTGAACGGCGCCGCAGTATCGGCATGGCCAAAGATGCTGGTTTTAAGGTTATTACCGAGGTAGGCAAAAAGGACGGTACCCACATTCCGATTCCCCAAATGCAACAGATTATTATGGACGATTTGGAGCACGGGGCCGACAAAGTTGTTATCGAAGGGCGAGAGTCGGGCAAAGGGGTAGGTATTTTTGATAGCGAAGGCAAGGTGAAAGTACGGGAAGTAGAAGAATTAGTGCATGGCCTTAACTACCTAGATGCCCTGCTTTGGGAAGCTCCCTTGAAAAGCCAGCAAGTGAGCTTGATTAAACGCTTCGGGCCTAATGTAAATCTAGGCAACATCGCACCGGACGAGGTTCTGGCAGTAGAGGCATTGCGTTGCGGACTGCGCGGGGACACCCTCCAGCTTTCTTTCGCAGCGTTAACAGCGAAAAACCTAGTAAGACCTGCTTGGGAGGTAGGCGACGGTGGCTTGGTGGACTAAAATTTCTAAAGACTGGTGGGCAGTCATTGCGGCCACCGCCTTCATGTTGGTTGTTAAGGCCGGACTGATCACCAAGTTGCCTTGGTAAGTCAAGGTGAGAGACTCGGGGGGATTCAATTGCAAGATAAGGTATTAAATACGGCGACGAGTGCGTCTCAGGCAGTATTACCTAGCATCAGCCGTCTTGCCACGGCAACTTGGCACTACGTGCCAGGGATAATTCTCATGCTGGTCGTGGGCTATGCGGGTAAAATTGTTGCCAGCTACATACCGCACAGCGAATACGTTTTGTTTGCCATCGCCATTGGCATGGTAGTACGCAACGCCTTTAATCTACCGGCGTATTTTGCTGCCGGTGTTGCTACTTATGATTTGTGGATGAAGATCGGGATTGTGTGCCTAGGGGCGAGGTTGGCGCTGCAAGAAGTGTTCTCTATCGGGGGCAGCGGTATCCTCATGGTAGTTGTGGAGATCAGCGTGGCTATCTTGACGGCAGCCTATCTGGGGAAGATATTTGGGCTGAAGGAAAAGCTCGCGAGTTTGCTAGGAGTTGGTATTGGGGTTTGCGGCGTTTCTGCCATCATCAGCACCACTAGTGCCATCGAGGCGGAGGAGGATGATGCTACCTACGCAATTGCTACGATTCTGCTGTTCGGTGCCATCATGCTCTTTGTTTATCCCTTTCTCGGACGCCTTATAGGCCTGAGCGACACCGCTTTTGGTTACTGGACAGGATTATCTATCGATAACACTGCCGAGGCAGTAGCTACCGGTTTCGCGTTTTCGGAAGCAGCCGGCAATATTGCCACGGTGGTAAAATTGTCTCGTAATGCTGTTATGGGTGTGGTAGTGCTCCTCATGGCCTTGCATTATGCGCGCAAGGGCATTACAGGCGAAGTACAAAATAAAGCTGCTTTCCTCTGGAGCCGCTTGCCCAAGTTCCTCATCGGCTTTCTAGCCTTCTCTTTGCTGGCGACGATTGGTTTCATCACGCCTGCACAAGCTTCGGTGCTTAATAACGCCAGCAAATGGTTATTTATGATTACCTTCGCCGGAGTTGGCCTGTCTACCGACTTTCGCCGCCTGCGCGCCGGCATTAAGCCTTTCCTGGTCGGTTTTGGCGTAGAAACGGTAGTCTCGGTCGTCACCTTCGCCCTCGTTTACCTCTTAATTCCGTAAAGCCGGTAGCGGAGCGGGAAAAGGGCTAAACCCCAAGCCATGCGGTTGCAGCTCTTGCGGCATATAGGGGCTGCAACTGCTTGGGCCTGTTGGCGGGCTGGCGCTGCGGTCATCCTCGCGCGCTGGTAGCCAGCGTCTGTTGGTGAGAGCTTCGTCGCCAAGGGGCGCGGCCAGAAGTCAGGAAGCGCCAATCTACTGCTGGCCGCTCCCTCATCCTTGGCTCCTACGCTCTTTTGATTATGGCTCCCATGCGCTTTACGGATGACGCGCAACGCCGCACTTCTGCAGGCGGCGTGCAATCATGCAGGCCTGAGGTTACTATGTGGGCCCGTTCGGGCCTGCTCCAGAGCCTAAGTAGTTGCGCCCGCCCGGTGCTAAGAGCCAAGCCGTGCCCCTACGATAACATGCGACATACCCCAGCATTTGGGCTACTACTCTTGGGGCTCCCAGCCGAGGGGGACGCCACAAATTTCTGCTGTAGTACGATCGAGGGCAAACAAGTGCCGCTTATCGAGTTCACGCAAGGAAGTAAGGCCTAAGGCTCTAATGCCTTGGGCCATTTCTTCTGCCGCCGCTAACAAATAGTTTTTTAAAGACTCGCCGCCAGCTTCAGCATCGAAGAGATGTGCCCCTTTGCCGCCATACCAAGCCGCCTGGGTAGGCGGTTCAAACGGAATAGCATGGGTAACTTGGGTATGGGTGATAGCAAAAAGGGCTATGGAACCGATAGCTACTACGTCGGCACCAAGGGCCAAGGCCTTGAGATAATCACCAGGTGTTTTTAGTCCACCCGATATAATGAGAGTCACTTCGCCCTTGAGATTTTGCTTTTTTAGCCAATCACTGGCCCGTACAAGGGCAAATAGGGTTGGCAAGCCAAAGTCGTCTTGCAGAATAGGGGCGGAACCTTTGGTAGCGGCACTAGCACCATCAAGGGTAATGAAATCTACGCCAGCCTCAACCGCCAGCCGCAGGTCTTGTTCTAGGTGTTGGCTGGGGCACATTTTTACACCAATAGGAATGCCGTCACCCTTCTCTCGTAAATCATCCACCAAAGCGGCGAGGTCTTGGGGACGACGCATGCGGGGCTGGCGAGCATGGGAAACGACTGCTTCTCCTTTCCCAATCCCATATTCGCGCTGCAAGCATGCGTCAACTAGTTGGGGCGGCAACACCATGCCTGCGCCGGCAGCCGCCCCCTGGCCCAGCTGAATTTCAATGGCATCCGATCGCCTCAAATGGTCCGGATTCTTGGTCAAATTGATACGATCATATTGGTAGATCAGCTTCCTGGCTGCCCTTCTAGACGATTCGAGCCAGGGGCCTTGTCCCGTATTAACAGCAGTGCCTGCGCCAGTGGCGCCTAAGGCCAAAGCAAGTTTGGCCGCTTCGGTAAGAGCCCAACCATAGGTCATGCCCGAAATAGTGATGGGTATCTCTAACTGCAGCGGCTTAGCGGCGTTGGGCCCGATCACCGTCTGCAAAGCCACGGGAGTTGTTAACTGCGTCGGTAGGGCAGCCAGCTGCGCGGCGTCAAACATCAAGTTAGAGAAATCGGGCATTTTCTTAGGTGAACCTAAGGGACGCTGGATCACTTGTCCAGAAGAAGCCCGTAGATTGGTCTCGCCAACATTCTGCAACCCAGTGCGTCGAACAGCCGAATATAATTCCAATAGGTTCTCAGCATAATCGTCCGTCATCAATATTTTGGTGGCTCGACGCACCAGATGGCCCAATACCTGCCGACCCGCTAACAAAAGCCCCGCCCCGGTGAGAGCAGTACGGGCAGCAAAGTAACCGGCCCTATCTAACCAATGGATAAGTTCCCACTGGGAAGAATGACTACGATTTCGTTTTCTTCTGTTGCGCATACAAGGTCTCCTCCGCTTCCGAAATACCAGTCTTCTTAGTTTTCGTCAGCAAAGGCAAGATATACATTTGAGCTAATGGCCACATAAGGGGCAATCGTCCGTGTGTTCTTTGCCACAAAATAGGCATAAACCCTCAATCTCAGGCATTTCTCGTGCCTGGGTAACAAAAGCAGTCCCGCCAACAAAGAGCTGAGCCCGTTGCTCCTCCCCCATCTTCGCTAATACCTGTGCTAGGCTATCTGCTTCCTTGCCAGCTAAGTCGTCGATGACGGCCTGCCCTGACTCGGTTAAGACAACTATCACATGCCGCCTATCTTGTTCCGACGGGCGCCTTTCCACCCAGCCGGCTGCTTGTAAGCGGTCAACCATTTTGGTAGCCGCAGGAACGCTGATGGAAAAAGCCGAGGCTATGCCTGAAATATCACTTTGCTCTACGTGAGCTAAATATTGCAGGGTATGGTATTGCGCCACCGAGAGCTGGTAGGTGGCCAAGGCGGTCTCCAAACCCTGGCTCACAAGGCGCGTTATGACCGAATGTAGCGCCCGCAACAAACGTGCTTCAGATTTCATCTTTCTCTACCCACCTTTCAACCATCTCACAAGGTCACGCGTCTGCTCAGATAGATACAGCGTGCCCTTCCCTAGCTTTCATTCTAAGATAATGACACACTCCGAGATGCAAAATTAACCAGAATAAACCCCGCCCCGGTTATACCAGGGACGGGGTCTCTGTCGTGTTAAGGTTGCTGGCGTGAACCTACAACAACGCCGGAAAAATCGTGCCCTGAACCTATTCGGCCTCGACTTCAGCTTCAGCCACCGGTTTCATAGTCAAAGCTTCGGCCATTGCTGGCAGAGCACCTAACAGCTTGGATGCCTCGGTAGGAATAATTAGCTTGCTGCTTGGACTCTGCGCTATTCCCTTCATAGCCTCGATGCCCTGCAACATTACGTATTGTTCTGGAGTGATGCCGGCAGCCTGGATCAACCTTAGCCCCTCAGCCGTTGCCTTTTGCACCCTGAGGATAGCCTCAGCTTGACCTTCAGCTTCGAGGATGCGAACTTGCTTCTCAGCTTCAGCAGCCAAAATCTCCCGCTGACGTTGGGCTTCTGCATCCAAAATCACAGCTTGTTTACGCCCCTCCGCCGTCAGCACAGCCGCGGCCTTCTCGCCTTCAGCCCGTAGAATAGCCTCACGCCGTTCGCGTTCGGCCCGCATCTGCTTCTCCATGGCGTCTTGAATATCCCGGGGAGGCATAATGTTCTTAAGCTCTACCCGATTGACTTTTATACCCCATTTGTCGGTGGCTTCGTCGAGAATACTGCGCAATTTGCTGTTGACGATGTCTCGAGAAGTGAGAGTTTCGTCGAGATCTAGCTCACCAATAATATTACGCAAGGTAGTAGCCGTTAGATTTTCAATGGCGCTGTAGGGACTAGAAATTTCATAGATATACTTGACGACATCGGTAACCTGGAAATAGACCACTGTGTCAATCTGCATGGTGACATTATCTCTCGTTATTACAGGTTGGGGGGGGAAATCAGCTACCTGCTCTCGCATATCAACAATGGCCCGCACGCGATCGAAAAAAGGTACAGTGAAGTTCAAGCCGCTATGCATTACTTTATGGAAGCGGCCAAGGCGCTCCACCACGCCCTGCGTGGATTGGCGCACAACCCGCACGGTAGAGCTTACGAGGATCAAAGCGAAGATAATCCCAAAAGGAATCAGAATATAGCCAGCGAGGTTAACGGCATCCATATTCATTTAGTCATCCTCCTTTACTTTTACTACAGCTCTAACACCATCGATACGCACGACTTCAACCCGCGTATCGATAGGGATAGGCTCGCCCGTCAAACTACGGGCTGTCCAGACTTCGCCTTCCACCTTTACCTGGCCCACGCCCTGAGTATTATCAATAGCGACGATCACGCTACCTGTTTGACCAACCACTCGAGCAACGTTAGTCTTCACGCTCTCTTTCCCGAAAGACTTCTGTAAGATAGGCAGTAGCCACCATACGAAGATACCTGAAGCCACAAGAAAGATCACTGCCTGCAAAGGCCAACTAGCAGTAAGAAAAGAGGCTGCCGCGGCTACTAAAGCGCCAAGACTAAAAAGTAACGAAAAGAAGCTGACTGTAGCCAGTTCCACGGCTCCAAAAGCTAGCGCAACCAATATCCATATTGCCCAGTTTGGCATTTTGCACCCCCTCACAATTGACCTCACTAATAAATACTCAATGCAAACAAAAAAAGTTTCACACTGCTTAAAAGGTTACATATTATTAGCATATTAGCGATTAATTCCCCTCTATTTTACCACGCTTTTTCCCAAAGTACGAGACAAGTAAATGTCAAAAAGCAAGGGCGTATCGCAAAATGTGCGCTACGCCCTTCAGATTTGGAATTATAGTGTTTTCTCGACCAGGTTCGACTTGAGGTCCGTTGAGTTCGAAGCTATTCGAATAGTCCTGGGTGTAGTAGTCTAGCCAGTTCCTCCACGGCATCGACTAGGCGCGGGCCCGGGCGATTAAAAATGTCGGGATTGACTGCATAAATCCGTCCCTCTTTGGCAGCCGGCATCGTCTGCCAGTTGGCGCGAGCCTTCGCTTCGTCTACGCTTTGGCCGTCATGCCCAAGAATAATAACAGCAGGTTCCTTACTGATTAATAGTTCGAGGTCAACCTCAGGCCAGTCGGTAGCAGCATCCACCATCACGTTTTCACCGCCGGCAGCCTCGATAACACTATTAATGAAAGTGTTTTTTCCTGCCGACATGAGGGGCTCGTGCCATACCTCGTAAAAGACAGCCGGACGCTCGAGCGACTTAGTCTTATCTGCCACTACTTGCAGGCGATCCTGCAATTCTTGCACGAGCTGCTCAGCTTCTTCCTTGGCGTTAGTCGCTTCGCCAATTAATTCAATGTGAGAAAACATACCCTCGATATCGTCAGCCTTGAGGGCCAAGACTGCAATGCCAAAACCCTCTAGCTGCTCGACAACTTCCTTGGTGGTCTGGGAATCGGCGATCACCAGATCAGGCTGGACGGAAACTACTCTCTCGACGTCTACCCCCATATAGCCACCCATTTTTTCGATGGCTAGAACTTCCTCAGGATAATTGCATACATCGCTGACTCCTTTAACTTTGTCACCTAAGCCTAACGCAAAAAGAATTTCGGTAGCGCTCGGCGCCAGCGACACTATTACTTCTGGCTCTTTTTCCACAGTAACTTCGCGGTCAAAAGAATCTACCAGAGTGAGAGGATAGATTTCACCTGGTTCTTCAGGTTCTACGTTGCGAGTGCAACCGACCAACAGGGTCACTAACAAGGACAACAAAAGCAAACTAGGTATAAGTCGACGCCTATAAGTTTTCATTTGGATATAACCTCCTGTTCTAGCTAACAATATTGCCAAACACACAATCATTTAACCCAGTAAAAAACCCCGCCTAGGCAAAAAGCGGGGCATAACCAGGCCCAAAATAAGGCATTGGTCATCATCCACCTCCCTTTGCTCCGAAGGTTAGTGTTGCTAGTGTTAGGCAGGTCTCCTGGCTTCCGGTCTCTCTGTGGCGCCTTCCCATCTCCAACAGACAGTGGCAAACCACTCTTTTTATCCGGTTACAGTGGCGGGACCGCTCAGGACTTTCACCTGATTCCCTATTCTCCCCGAGACATGCGGGGCACCTAACACCCTATTTAGTTCACACTCTTAGTATAGACTAGCCTCTCTCGTCCTCGCAAGCCTTTTAGTAATTAAGGAAGGGTAGGCTATTGAGCAGGACTTTGCTGCATGAGAAAGGGTTACCCAAAAATAGTCTGCCACAAGTCCTCGGTACAACACTGGCGCAAGCATACCTCGTCATAATCGCAGCCATCGAGAAAAGGGTTGCGTTCCAGCAGCAAGTCTAACTGCTCTCTTTCCCGCCGATAGGCCTCCGGCGTCAACTTGCCCGCACGATAGCTGTGTTTTAGCGCAGCCATCAGCTGCGTTGGCTGCCAGCTGCGCGGAGCTACCCCAAGCTCTACCAAGCGTTGTTGTAACGCTGCCTCGCCGGCAAGAAGCACTGCACAGCGTAACTTCTCCAAACGAGTCGTCATTGGGGTACACAGATATAGGCGGCAGATCAGGGCCCTAGCCTCATAGACGGTACAGCAGTTTTGCCGTAAGAAGGGGCAAGGGCGACGGCGCAACTCGGGATAAGGCAGGTCGGGCGTCAAGGCTAAATATTGGCGGGCAAATTGCATTAAGTTTAGGCTATGGTGCCTAGCCAAGCGTTCAGCTGCCACTAAATCGATCACAATCGGGTTATATTTGCAGCAATTGTTTACGCACCCCCGGCAAACTGCGTAACGCTGTTTGTGAAAAGGCTTTAAGATCTTAGGGTCGTCGGCTGGAAGCTGCATAGCTGCGATGAGATCGCTCACAGTTGCCTCTTGCCTATGCACACGAACATCCAGGCCTGTCTCCCCCTCAATTGTAACTGGAATTAACTCAACTGCCACGGGGCGCTACCTCCCTCTGCGGGCGCGGGGCCCGTCGTTATTGCACAATCACGTCACTCTGACTCTTCCCGTTTTGTGACAGAACGTCATACCACATAAATGCCAAATAGTCCACCAATAATTTTCATGGGTTATAATAGACTTAGAAAATTTAAAGGGGGGCGCGAGCATGGTTAACAAATTTGAATCTGGCTGTATTTATCAGCTGCCGTTGCCACGACACGGTGATCTCTTACAGGAGATTGAAGCAAAAGTGCGTTCTTTGTTTGTTAACGCTGGAACGCTGCAATTTATCGGGGCAGTCTACGAGGCCCGCGTTGGCTATTTCGATGTAGAAAGTAATGAATATGTAATCACTGAGGTTGACGAGTTTGCAGAAATCGCTAGCGGCATGGGAACTATCTCAGAAAAAGACGGCGAAACAGCAGTGCACGTGCACGTAGTCTTGGCCGGTAAGAGTGGGCGTATTTACGCTGGCCACCTCATGCCCGGCAGCCGGATTTTTGTCACCGAGCTAACCATCCACGAATTTGACGGCCCACCTCAAGAGCGTCGCCGCGACCCTGAAACGGGGCTCTATATCTGGCAATAGATGAACCACAAAGGCCCGCTGCCTTATTCGCAGCGGGCTTGCTGTCTTGATAAAACCTGTAAGATCACACCTGAACTTGCTCAAAGTGCTCGGCGACAATCAAGTCTACAAACTCGAAATTTACCGTATCCACTAAACCCCGGTTGGTTAGGCGCAGCTCGGGCAACACAGCCAAAGCCAACAAGGCCATAGTCATAAAGGGCGAAACCAAATCGCAGCCTAACTCCTTCCAAGCCTTGTCCAGCTCTGCTACAGCTGCCGCAACTTCCTCTAGCGGCTGGTCTGACATCAAACCGGCAATCGGTAGCGGTAATAGCGCCAAAACCTGTCCGTCGCGCACCACGATCATGCCGCCACCGACCTCGGCCAGTTTATTGCCAGCCAGTGCCATATCATCATCGTTAGTACCCACGATCAGCAAATTATGACTATCGTGGGCCACCGTGGAAGCAACAGCACCGCCCTGCAAGCCAAAGCCTTGCACAAAACCTAGCCCAATAGTACCGGTACGGTGGTGCCGCTCTACTACGGCAACTTTAGCTATATCCTGCTCTATATCGGGCTGCACAAAGCCATCGTCTACCGCCAGCACTGCCTGCTTACTAATAGTACCTACCTTGGCTTCGATAATCTGCATCACCCGGGCAATGACGCTGGTCGCGCCGGCGTGGCTGGTCGGGATAGCAAAGTCTACAGGCATCAGTTCCGCCGGCAAATTCACCGACCGACGAGCAAACTCGGGGTAGATAAATTCGGGTAGCTCTATCAACATACGCCCCTGCTCAGCTACCAGTTCACCATTTATTAGGACCTTATCGACCTGTACCCGCGATAGGTCTGATAAGAGCAGAATATCTGCCCACCGGCCAGGCGAAACGCTACCCAAATCGCGGCTCATACCGAAACATTCGGCCACGTTAATAGTCACCATTTGAATTGCCGTGATGGGATTGATTCCCTCTTCGATGGCACGACGCACGATATGGTCTAGATGCCCCTGTTCGATCAAAGTATGTGGATGGGTATCGTCGGAAATTAGGGTGGCAAAGCGGGTATCAATGTTGTGTTCGGTAATGCTGCGAGCGGTCTCTTTTACATCATGCCAGGCCGAACCTTCCCTAAACTGGGCATACATGCCGAGGCGCATCTTAGCCAAAGCATCTTCCATGCGCACCGATTCGTGATCGCAGCGAATACCTGCTGCAGCATAGGCCACCAGAGATTTCCCTGTTTCGGGCAGGGAAAAATGCCCTGTTATAGTCTTATTGGCCTCTAGGGTAGCTTGCAGTTCGGCATGCATAGCTGCATCGCCATAGATCACCCCAGGAAAGTTCATCATCTCCCCCAGGCCTACTACCTCTTCCCACTGCATAGCCTCACGTATTTCTTCAGGCCCGATAGTTGCCCCGGCGTCTTCGAAGCCAGGGGCAGCGGGAACACAGGAAGGCATAGCCACGAACACCCGCAGGGGCACCAGCTTACTTTCCTCAATCATGAGCTCAATCCCTGACAATCCAAGCACATTGGCAATTTCATGAGGGTCCATGAACACGGTGGTAGTACCTCGAGGTACTACTGCCTTAGTATATTCGCGCACCGTAAGCATACTGCTTTCGATATGAATGTGGCCATCCATAAAGCCGGGGGCTATGTACCGTCCGGCAGCATCGATTATCTGGGTATCGGCTCCGATAGTGTGGCTTGCATCAGGACCGACATAAG
This sequence comes from Bacillota bacterium, assembly GCA_012735505.1. GTDB lineage: Bacteria > Bacillota > UBA994 > UBA5500 > UBA5500 > JAAYHE01. The sequence continues at coordinate 28,536 of JAAYHE010000003.1, read as the reverse complement.
CGATTCGACCATGCGTTATGGCTACATCCATGTCGGGCTGGATCTCACCAGTATTAACATTAACCAAACGCCCGCCTTTAATCACGACTTGAGCTGGCTCCCGCCCCATAGCCACAGCTACTAAGCGTTCGGTGACTTCTGCCAACTTATAGCGCTGCTTCACACTGAACAACCTCCATTCTCTCGCATAAATCAGGTTAATTATAAACTGTTAACCCTAGTTAACTCAATCTGCTAAATCCCATAATTGCAGGGGGACCACTTGCCCTTGATCCTTATTGCCATAGATAGGGCTGGGGTCCCGGGCTGGCAAGGTCATTACAGGTACCCGAAGGCCAGCATGCTGTAAGGCCGCTTCTACCACGCGGCAGGCAAGATCGGGGCAATTGCATTCTTCACTGATATGGGCTAACCAGATACCTTTGGCGTCTGCAGCTAAGATTGCCAAGGCGGCCGCAGCCTGTTCGTTGGAAAGATGACCATGGGCGCTCAGTACGCGCTGCTTTAATACCCAGGGGCGAGCCGATTGTTGTTCCATAATCACATCGTGGTTAGCTTCAAAGATGTAGTAGGTGCATCCCTGTAGCGCCGTGAGCAAGCTATCGGCCAGACAGCCTAGATCGGTAACGACCGCCAGCCGCTCCTTCCGCCCTTTTATTTCGAAACAGACCGCCCCCGCCGCATCGTGGGACTTAGCATGTGCATAAACTCTCAGGCCGCCAACCTGCACACTTTGACCCGGCTCGAGGCGATGGCAGAGGTCATGGTTTAACTCGCCACAACCCCGCGCAAGCAGCTCGCGCCAAGTGCCAGTGCTAGCATAAGTAGGCACATCATAGCGAGTGGCAAAAGGTTTCTTTATTAAATACGAAGCAACATGATCGCGATGGGCGTGGGTCAGAAAAATGCCTTGTAACTGCCTCGGATCAACACCAATACTACGCAAATTGCGTTCGAGACGGCGTAAAGGAACACCAGCATCTACCAAGATGCTGGTGCCCCCAGAACTCTGAATGAAATAACAGTTGCCAGCGCTACTGCTAGCAAAGGAACAGAATTGTAAACTCAAGAGATTTAGTCCTTTCTCTAAGAAGTATGCATATTACTTCGCAATGCCGAGGCCAAATCCCTGCTCAGCCGACCAGACCCCAGGCCTTACATGTTGCCTGCAGGCGTTACTCAAGCGGCGGTGCGTGTCATCCGTAAAGCGCGTGGGAGCCGTAAAAGAGCGCCTCCTCACCTCACCACTTAGAAGCGCACGCGTTCCTCTAAATAGGCTACCAGCTGATCGATGGGCAGGCGCACCTGTTCCATGGTATCACGATGGCGAACGGTGACAGACTTATCTTCTAAGGAGTCAAAGTCGAAAGTCACACAGAATGGCGTACCAATCTCGTCTTGGCGGCGATAACGCTTGCCGATACTGCCAGTTTCATCGTAGTCACAAGTGAAATGGGGCCGCAAGAGGTCATAAACCTCATTAGCCGGTTGGCTAAGCTTTTTGCTTAAAGGCAGCACCGCAACCTTATAGGGCGCTAAGGCCGGATGGAAATGCAACACGTTGCGAACATCGCCGTTGCCAAGTTCTTCTTCTTCATAGGCGTCGGCGAGAAAAGCTAAGAGCAGCCGTTCTACACCTACCGAAGGTTCGATGCAGTAAGGAACATACCGCTCGTTAGTTTCCGGGTCGAGGTAGCTCATGTCTTCACCCGACGTAGCCTGGTGCGCCTTAAGATCATAGTCGGTGCGATCAGCCACACCCCATAACTCGCCCCAACCGAAGGGGAAGCGATATTCGAAGTCGGTGGTAGCTCGGCTATAGTGGGAGAGTTCTTCCGGGGCGTGATCGCGCAGACGCAAATTCTCCTCCCGCAGCCCTAAATTTAGGAGCCAATCTTTGCAGAAGGCACGCCAATATTCGAACCAGTCTAGAGCTTCCTCTGGTTTGCAGAAAAACTCTAGCTCCATCTGCTCGAATTCGCGGGTACGGAAAACAAAGTTACCCGGCGTAATTTCATTACGAAAGGCCTTACCAATCTGGGCTACACCGAAGGGGAGTTTCTTGCGGGTCGTACGCTGAATATGTTTAAAGTTAACGAAAATACCTTGGGCTGTTTCTGGCCGCAGGTAGACTTCTGCCTGGGAATCTTCAGTAACACCCTGGAAAGTCTTGAACATCAGGTTAAAATGGCGAATATCGGTAAAGTTGACCTGGCCACACTTGGGGCAGGCAATACCGTTAGCGTCGATAATGGCTTTCAGCGCCTGGTTATCGAGGCCTTCAACCTGAACAGTTTCGCCGCTTGTAGCAGCCCAATCTTCAATCAGGTGATCAGCCCGATAGCGTGCCCGGCACTCCCGGCAATCTAAGAGGGGGTCGGCAAAATTGCTTAAATGACCCGAGGCGACCCAGGTTTGCGGATTCATAAGGATGGAAGCATCGAGACCTACATTATAGGGTGATTCCTGCACAAACTTCTTCCACCAAGCTTGCTTGATGTTGTTTTTTAGCTCCACACCTAGAGGGCCATAATCCCAGGTGTTGGCCAAGCCGCCATAAATCTCCGAACCGGGAAAAATGAAACCCCGTGATTTACATAATGCAACTAGCTTTTCCATAGTCACTCGTACTGCCATAACAACCACTCCTTACACAAAAATAAACAGGCCTTGCATCCCTAAAGGGACGAAAGGCCTGTGCTTCCGCGGTTCCACCCTTATTGACCCGCCTTGCTTCCGCTAATCGGGCCCACCTTGATTACAAATAAGGCTCCAAGGCGCCATCTATTCCCCACCTGCCGCTAGGCTTCCACCCTCCCTAGCTCGCTTCGGCAAATGCACTGAGAATAGCCTCCTTATCAACGCCTCCTATTCAATTGGCTAAATTTTAACAGGCCACTAGGAGGAAGTCAAGCACCTGACGGACTGGCAAAGAACGAGAATGCTTTGGGCCTGATTAAAACGGTACCTCTTCTGCTTCTCTATGATCGCTTATGGGTACCTATAAATCAAGAACTTCTCGGCTTTGTCTTTTGCTCTAGGCATCCTCACTTTGTTGATCAGTCTAAAGGGGGTATTCTGTTGCATAATCATTTTGAACTTGGGCAAGGGGTAATACAAAATAATATCCATCGTGCGCTCAACCTCTTGGGCAGAACGCACGATGTTCTTAACTACCTTGTTAAAGGTTTTAGCGGAGAAGGGGTTAAAAAAGTAGAATACGTTATCTTCGGGGCGCACCTGATAGTGTTCGGCCAAGCCAAATTCAAAACGAATCGGAGCTTTGATATGCTGAGCCCTTTGTCTGTATCTAGCCTTGTTTTGTAGTGCCTCTTCATAGGTTAGCTCATTAACTTCAATGCCTGTAACCGGCACCTGAAAGCGGTTATGAATATAAAAGACTACCCGACCTCGGCCACAGCCAAAGTCGACTACTTGGTCTGTCTTCTCTATCTTATAGTGCTTGAATAACAAATCTAGGGCCTCATAAGGCGTAGCCTCATAACGATTATATTCGACCGTATGATCTCGCCACTCGCGTAGGCCCATTGTTTTAATACGTAGCGCTCGATCATACGTTTTTTCACCCAATCACATTCACCCATCTCTATTAGTAATAACAATCTATTCCCAACACCATAACAAGGCTAGAATTATGCCCTGGGTTTTGCCTGGAAGCAAACCCAGGGCCAGTGTTTACAAAGTCCGTCTAAACCACACGTTACGGATGCGACCCCCACTGAGCCGGAACCCGACGATCTCACCTGCCTCCCGCATGAACTTGAACTCGGTCGCAGGCGTGCGCTGGCGCACAAAATGGTCAGTACCCCAGGGAACCAAGACTACATCAGGGTGGCGTTGGAAGGAAACGACTAACTCGTCATCACGTACCTCCAGGCGGTAAGTGGTATCTAACTCGGGGCTATAGTAGCGGCCGACGTATTCGGCTAGCTCCCTAGCACTGAGCTGATAATCGGGCATCTTTTTGCCGGCCATATTGATGCCCTGTTGCTGCCAGGTACAGCCGTTGACTTGGCCAGCCTCGTCGCGATTAAAGGTGATCTTGGCTCCACTCACGGTAGCCTTGTAGCTGCTTTCATCTAAGGGCTGCAGCAGCTCCGGCACATCAGCCTCCTCTAATTGGGCATAAAGACCGCCGTCTTTTACTGTGATTAAAAGTTGCTGGCCCAAATACTGCACCAAGTAGGCCCCTGCACAATCGGCTGGGCACAACTGGGCGTGCGGCTCGGCCGCCTCCACGACTTTAACTTCTTTATCGGCTAGCATGACATCCGCTACCCGTCGCGCTAGCTCGCGGGGCACCGCCGTAGAGCAATTAGATAATACCACAATTCCTAGGCCATGGGGTTCGATCCGGCCGCACCAGCTGCGGAAGCCGGCATCGGCACCCGAATGTCCTATTTCCTGCCAACCCTTATATTCGGCAAACATAAGGCCGAAACCGTAGGGGATGGTTTCACCATTGTTGAGCACATAACGCTGGTGCATCTGTTCTATTACTTCATTACCACCCACTCGCGCATGGCTAAAGTTGGCCAGCCATTGGCTCAAATCGCGGACCGTCGTGAACAAACTGGTCGCACCAACATTAGCATAGCTGAGTACACTCTTATGCCAACCTCCTGCCAACCTAGGCGCATAGGAATAGGCGCGGTTCTTGACAATTTCCTCGTGATCATCGTGAAAATGGGTGTCATGCATGCCTAGGGGTTGGAATATGCGCTCAGCTGCAAACTGGCGCAGCGTCTGTCCCGCGACTCGCTCTACTATTTCAGCCATCAGCGTATACCCCGTATTGCTATAGAGGTATTCGGAGCCGGGCACAAAATTTAGCTCGCGCTGGCGCATGATCATTTTCATGAGATGTTCTTTTGTAATCACGTCATCCAAGCGCCAACCGGCCACCATTAAGAGTTCCCACTGATCCCGCAGGCCGCTGGTGTGGTGTACAAGCTGCCGCACTGTGACCGGGTAGTCAAACTCATATAGCTCTGGCACGTATTGGCGTACGTTAGCATCTAGATCTACCAAACCCTCAGCAGCCAGTAAGGCGATTGCCATAGCTGTAAACTGCTTGGATACAGAAGCTACATGAAAGATAGTTTCCGGAGTGATGGGAATGTCGTATTCCAGCTGGGCATAGCCATAACCACGCTCATAGACAATTTCATCATCTAGGGTGATGGCTAGAGCGCAGCCAGGTGAGCCAGGCTGATTCCATTGGGCAAAAATGCTGTCTATCTGCAGTTGTTGTTCGGCAGTAAGTTGGTTAATCATGTTGCCAAAACTCCTTTACTGAGAATTAGGGTTGTAAACCCTTGCTAACTGCTTCGCGCCAAGCCTGCGTAAGTCCTGCTTACATGCTCACCTGCCTCAACCTAAGGGTAAATATATTCCTGAGCAGGTTTTGGGCTAGGAGATAAACTAGTTACTTCTATATAAGGCATGTTATTGACGGTATGGTGGGCAACATTGTAATAGGGCATTTGAGCCAAGCGCCCGCGCACTAACACCCACTGGCCAGGCACCAATTGACCCCGCCCCGGATAGCGGCATAAGAGGCCAGCTACTTCTGCATCAGCAGCGCAGCAGGTCATAACTAGTCGAGCCAAGACAAAGTCATCGGGGCCCAGGGTCGGGTCCTCGTAGTAGAACCCGAGCATTTCTACCTCTCGCCCTACGTATTGGTCAGGTTCTTCCCACAAGGCTTCCATCATGGCCAAGAAATTCTCTTCCGAGATAATAATAGTCTGCTCGGGAGCAAACACCGGAGCTGGGCCATGCAGAGAAGCGCAGGTATTAATATGCCCTCGCAATACACCCATCAACCCTTTTTGGGAAATCACTTCGGGCGACAGCATTTGTGGTGGGCAGCAGAGGGCGAGAATCAGAGGCATAAGAAATAGGGCATGAACCCAACTTACGCGGAAACCTGCCCGCTGACGTAAATCCCACAAGCTAACTCCACCCAACAGCGCAATTAGAGCAGTTGCCACAGCTAGAGCACCTCTGATGCGAGGATGCACATAGAAAGCCAACTGACCACTCCAAAACAGATAGCATAATGCAGCCGCACTAAGGAGTAAGGTCAACATCCACATGAAAGCACCCGAACTTAAGCCCCGCATTGGACCGCCCCCTTATAAATGGAAGGCGTTGGCCAAAAGCCCTACGCCTAGCACTGCTAAAGTCACTGTCATGGCTAATTGGCGCACAAAGCGTCCTTCGAAAGCGCCTGAGAGCAATAGCGTACCCTTCAGATCCAGCATCGGGCCCAGCACCAGAAACGCCAAGATCGACCCGCTGGAAAATTGCCCCACAAAAGTACGGGCAATAAAAGCATCTGCTTCCGAGCAGAGAGAAAGGAAGTAGGCCAGAGCCATCATGGCTAAGATAGACAGCAGGCTATGTTGGCCCAGCGATAGCAGCCACTGGCGCGGGACCAGAGTTTGTAGGCCTGCCGACAAGGCAGCCCCCAGGATCAAAAAGCGGCCGACCTCAAAGAATTCATCACGCGTATGCTGCAAAAGCCCAAGCAAGGCTTGGCTCAGTGTATGCCCAGCCCCGCCTGCCACCGGTCCATGCGCATGCACATGACCACAGTCACAATCTTGCACTTCGTAAAAGCCAACTGTGCGTAACGGGTTGTAACGCTGGTAAAGTCGGCCCGAATAATGACCAACGAAAACAGCCACCAAGAAACCGCACACGCCTCGTAGGAGAACTACTCCCCACGCACCGCCAAAAGCATAGTAGGTAGACGTCAGCACGATGGGGTTGACGATGGGCACGGCTAATAGGAAGGCTGTTGCCATGCCTACTGGTACTCCTTTACGCACGAGCCCGCGTGTTATCGGTACAATGGCACATTCGCAAACCGGAAAGAGAAATCCGAATAAGGCGGCACTGGCTAGGCCTAGCCAGTGGCTTCTGGGTAACATGCGGGCCACGACATCTTCCTGCAGATAGATGTGAATCATAGATGAAAGCAAGGCACCTAACAAAACAAACGGTACAGCCTCTAACAATATACTGATAAACATCATAGTGAAACCCTGTAGGTAGCCCGACCAGCTGACTCCTTCTAACCAAGGCCTACCCACTATAGGGGCACCTAACAGCAGGGCTAATAGCAACCAAAAAGCCCAATCAACAGGTTGAGCTAACACTACTCTTTCTTCTCTCAAGCGATCTCCCCCTTCCTTGTCCTGCCATTTTATCTTTATGCCAAGCCTGCCAAGCTTCTGCCTGTCCGCAAGACAAAGGGGCAAAAGAGATCAGAGGGAGGGTGTGCTCGCCCTCCCGGGAAGGTAAACCTCCAAGCTAGGCGAATATAACAGAGAAAGTGATGGTTGCCTAGCAACGACCAGTTAGAGGGGGGTATCCTATGCAAAGAGTAATGCAACGCTTCCTGGCTGCAGCCCTAGGTTTACTGCTGGTGGTGAACAGCATCCTGACCGCCTCACCAGTTAGAGCCGAAACTGCAGCCCGCGAACTGTTTTTCACCATTCTACACACCAACGATGAACATTCCGCCCTGCTACCTTTACCCTTGATCGATTATGACCCTAGTGGCGCTACAGGCGCCGCCGGTAGCTTTGCCCGTCTAGCTAGTGCTGTAAATAGGATTCGGGCTGCTAAGCAGGCGGTCGGAGAGCCAGTATTACTTCTTTCGGCCGGTGATTACCTGACCGGTTCTCCTTTTGCTTGGCTGGCCCTCAACCAACAGGCTCCCGAACTACAACTTATGCTTTCCCTCGGTTACGACCTAATCACCCTCGGTAACCACGAATTCGACTTTGGTTCCGACGGGCTAGCTCGTTATTTTCAGGCAGCCGGCTACCCCGAAGCGGCGAGTAAGATGCCAATTGTAGCTAGCAACGCCAATATTCCCAACGACCATCCCCTAGCGCATGTAGGCATCCAATCCACCTGGGTGAAGACATTAGATAACGGGTTACGCATCGGCTTTTTTGGCATCTTAGGAAAAGACGCTACTAACTTTACACCCTATGCCACCCCCGTCACCTTCACCGACCCGCTAGCCGCCGCTGAACAGGCAGTGGCCGAACTAAAGGCAGCCGAGGCTGATGTAATCGTGGCCATTTCCCATAGCGGCGAAATAGAAGATACGCTGCTGGCACAAGCAGTGCCAGGTATCGATGTCATCATCGGCGGACACACCCATAAGACCCTAGACCAGCCCCTGCGCGTAGGCGATACCATCATCGCACAAGCCGGCAGCCAGCTGTCTCACTTGGGCTTGCTCGAGCTGGCCTATGATCAAGAAACTGGCAAGGTTAGTTTGCGGAACGAAAGCAGCGGGCAACCCTATTTGCTCCCGTTAGACACCAGCGTACCTTTTGATACTGGGTATAAGTCCCAGGTTGACGATTGGGCGCAAGAACTCGACACTTTCTTAAATCGGCTCAGCGCTGGTCGCTTCCAGAACATGAGCCAAGTTATTCTACATACGGATTTTCCGGTGGACAACAAGCCTAAGTTTACCGAAACACCTTTCGGTAATTTCGTGACCGACGCTATGCGCCTGATGGGTGAAAAGGTAACCGGTGAAAAAGTAGATTTTGCTTTCCAAGCCAACGGCGTTATCCGGGGCGGGCTCGAACCCGGCACCCTGACAGGGCGGGAAGGGCAAGTGACCTTATTTGACTTGGTCAATCAAGTTGGCATGGGGCTCGGACCCGATGAACAGCCGGGTTACCCTCTGGTTTCAATCTATTTCACCGGCGAGGAAGTGCGCCGAATTCTGGAAATCACTGCCCTTTTACCCCAGTTGCAAGGTAACGCCTTTTTCCTGCAGACGTCTGGTTTACGCATGGAATATGACCCGACCCGAGCTATCTTGGCTACCATTCCCATCAAGAACCTGCCCATCCCTACCGGTAGGGCAGTGGTCAAAGCGGAACGCTATACAGGCAGTGGTGTACAGCAGGCTGATAGCAGTTGGGCTCCTTTAAAACGAGGCGACCAACAGCTTTATCACGTTGTTTCCGACTATTATCTAGCCGCCTTCCTGCCTATGGTGGGCGAAGTTTTACCTAGCCTCGGACTCGTCATGAAAGATAAGCAGGGCAACCCGGTAGAAGTTGACGACTGCATCGTCTACCGCGACGGACAAGAATATAAGGTCTGGCAGGCTGTGCTCGAATATGCCGTAAGCCAAGAGCCGGGCAGCACCGGGCTGCCAGAAATGCCAACCTATTACTCGGCTACTAGTGACCGCATAGTAGTAGTAAGAACATTGCCTATCTGGCTGGTGCCCGCCCTGTTTGTGATAGCTGTCCTCGCCTTACTGGTCTTTTGGCTGCGGCGCCGCCGAGCCCGAACAGCCTAACTTCAAGTGTGATTAAAACGACAGCCGCGGGCCTGTGCCTATGGCGCGCCCTCTAGCTGTACGCACTACATGTAACCTTGTCCGGGAGGCTTGGGGCCTCCCGGGCGGGCGTGATTCGAAATGTCCAACCTAGGGGCTGTTCATTTCTCATGACGCCCCTATGGCACCTACGATAGAGGAACTTTTCTGATTTATATACGTATTAACTAATGCGGAGGTGATCTTATGCCTAACAGAAACTTTGGACGAGATTTTGATCCCCGTAGCTGGATGCCCCTATATATGGCGGTCGTGGCGCTAGTAGCTGTCTTCATTATCAGGCTAGCATTTCATGGCGGTTTCTTGCGCTACCTACTTATGGTGGCAGCCACCATCACGGGCGTGCTGTTAGTAGCACGCGTGATCCACCGCATTGTGGGTATCAAATGCCCAAAATGCAACCTGCCCATGTTCCATAAAGAAGACCGCGGCGCTTTCACCGGGGCAACCGGAGTAAATCAGAGGTGGTTCGACCCCATTGGCATTCGCGTACTCCACTGTAAAAAATGCGGCAAGGAATATCACAAAATGTTTACCCCTCCAGATAGGGCCCCCGCCAACGCTGGGCGTTGGGTAATTCATGCAGAACCCAAATTTATGGGTGACCTTTTTGCGAGGGGAAGCACCATCTTCGAAAAATTATCTGAAGTAAATAATGCCCCGCCCGGTACTCTGACGGAACAGCAGTATAAAATGATAAGAAGGGATATCGCCCAAGAAATAGCCAATCATAATCGCAAAGAAGGATTTCAGGTCTAAGAGCTTACATGCAAAGCAAAAGGCTAAGAGCAGCCGTTCGCAGTGGCTGCTCTTAGCTTTTATTTGCTATTAGCTTCAGTCGGAGTGAATAAGGCTAGTTCACCTAAGAACTTATCGGCTTCACGCCTAATGTGGTCAGCAAGTAGGGGTGAGGAAAAGATGCCTAACAACTGGCATTCGAGCAGCAATTCGTAAGCTGCTGCCTTGAAATTACGGAGCGCTATAGTCTGCTGAATCACTTCATTGGTGAACCTTCGCACGGTGTTAAAAGAAGGCGGATTAGCGCTTGCCATTGACTCGAACTCATTGGCTGTTTCTGATAAGCGCGAGAAGATGATGACAAATTCTTCTGCCTGCGCGATCAGGGTGCGCTCTGACGGGTCGAGCAGTTGACGCACAAAGGCAGCATGCTCTTTCATAACTCGCAGCCAGAATACTTGCTCGTTTAGTAAGGCATGTAATCGATTTTCCAGTTCTGGCTTGCTCAACAGGTGCAAGAAGCGCTTGGCCTCCCGGGTAATATGGTCGATCAACAAGGGATAAAGGGCACCGCCCGGTAAGCGGCAAGCCAGCAAGAGACGCAGTAACCTTTCTTTGAAATTGATGAAAGCTACCAGGGCTCGTTGGAGATGCTGCAAGAGTCTGCCGCCCAAGCGGGAAGTCCTGTCTAGGGCTCGTTCTAACCGAGCGAACAATCGGTTAAATCGAGCAGCCTCCGCGCGTAAATCACGCCGATCGGCCGGCAAGCCCAACTCGATAAAAAGGGCATGCTCTTTCATGATCCCTGTCCAAAAGCGAGCTTCCTGCAACAGGGTTTCATCCAGATCGGGTGGAATAGACTCTAGCAGCTCCTGATCTTCCTCTAAGAGGTCCTGTTCATCAAACAAGAGATCATCATGGTCCTGATTTGGCACCGACACTAGCCTCCTTTGGGGTTGAATTTGTTATAGGCCCGAATATAGCCATCGGTATATCATATTAACTCAACACCACGTCGGTGCCTGTCAACCTGGCAAGTCAACTTCTCGCCTGCCTAGCTTTATAACGGTCAAGGCGCGATCGGTTGTCATAAGCCAACAGATAATCCTCATATTCTTGGTTGTTATAAGACGATCCCAGTTTTTGCTTGGCGTCTGCAGATGACAGACCTTCGCGTTCGGCGAAAATCTCGCACGGATAATCGGCACAATCGCCACAACTATTTAGCCCCAGTTCAAGCACACATTTCCGCACGGGGCAGTTGTCGTCGACTCGTTTTGCGCTCCTTTTCTTGGACCGACAACCATCGCAGACAATTTTTTCCGGAGGAATCTGCAAGTCATAATATTTTTCCCAGAGTAGCGAAAGCTGTTGTCTTTCATCCTGCCTCTTAATATTTCTAGTCAAAGCCTTACAAAGGTCACAGCAGTAGCCGCACATGGCCATGTTTCTATTAGGTTTCTTCTTGATAGTTAGCATTTTAGTTATATAGTCTAGCAGACGCGAATCCTGCAAACCGATATACATCCATTTGCCATCATGATACGTTTTACTGTTGTCGTAAACGGCTTGTAATTCGCTTGGGAACGAAGCTTTAATGGCTGCAAACTGCTCGCGCTCCTTCTTGCCAAATATCAGCAAGCAGGTGAGCTCGTTATCCTTAACGTATAACGTACATAAGGTCCTGCCGCTCTTGCGGAATTTGCACTCGTAATGTCCGTATTTACCGCCCTCGTCCCAGAGGATATCCATGATGTAGTGGTCAGAAATATAGTCGTAGAGCTCTTGCCAGGTGTCGTAAGCGTCCCCCAACAAACTACGCAATTCTGCCAGAGCAGGAGCCCGTTCTAACATGACTTCACCTCCCTTCAGTATTTAGTTGCAATAGGGCTCAGCAGTAGCCCAAAAGAACATTCATCTGCTAGCCCCTAACTGCCGTATAATTTCTCGGCCAACCTAACGAGAATAGCAAGCGCTACTGCAAGTAACGCTGAAACCAGTCGAGAATCCCCTCCAAACGCACAATCCGGTTAGCAGGTCGTCCACCGCGGGAAAGCTCATGGTTCTCGCCATGGAAGAGGAGCATTTCCACCGTAACACCTAGGCGTTTTAAGGCTACATACCATTGTTCTGCTTGCTCTAGCGGGCAGCGGTAGTCTTCATCGCTATGGATAATCAGGGTCGGTGTCTTGACGTTAGGCGCATAGCGGATAGGCGAACGCTCCATGATAAAGTCTTCGCTATCCCATAGATCACGGCCGCCCATGCCGTAGCGGTCGCCACGCCAGCCGTTATCAGCTACACCATATTTACTATACAAATTGCTCATGCTGCGCTGCGTGACGGCGGCAGCAAACAGATCTGTGTGGGATATCAGCCAATTGGTGAAATAGCCTCCCTGACTGCCACCGGTAACCCCAAAGCGCTTTTCGTCCACCCAGGGCAGCTGGGCAGCCTGTTCAGCCATAAACTGCAAATCATCTGCATCTATACCACACCAATCCCCGACGCAGGCGCGGGCAAATTCTTCACCGTAACCGAGGCTGCCGCGGGGATTTGTATACAGCACACCAAAACCGTGCCCTGCTAATATTTGCCATTCGTGAAAAAAGGCATTTCCGAAAGTAGCGTGTGGTCCGCCATGGATCTCCATGATCAGAGGATAGGTTTTACCTTCTGTAAAACCGATGGGTTTGATGAGCCAACCTTCCAGCAGAGTACCATCGGGGTGGGTGAAATGGATCACTTCAGGCCAGCCGATATATTTGTCCGCAAAGAGTTCCTGGTTCAGTGCCGTGATCTGATGCAACTCCCCACCGATAGGCCCCCACCATAAATCCCCCGGGGTTTCGGGTGTGGCTACGTTAACAACCAGATGGTCGGCCTGCACCGAATAGGAAGTAATGCACATCTGCCCTTGGCCCCAAACTTGCTCCACCTCTCCAGATTCGTAATCAAGACGGAACAAGTAGCTACTGCCGCCAACAGTGGCCACAAAGTAAATATATCGTCCGTCGGCAGTTATTTGCGGGCCGGTGCTCCCCCTATCAACACGCGTATCGGCGCTGACGGTGTTACCGATATAGTGGGGGAAGTCGGGCATCAAATTGATATTTTCACCTGTGCTCACATCGATCCGACGCAACTCGGGGTACCCTCCCGGGTAAATTCCCTTCTGGTGCCCTACATAAAGCAGGTGTTGCCCGTCAGGCAACCATTGGGGGTTGCTGCTATTACCTTTGCCCTGGGTCAGGTTTTTCATCTCGCCGTTGGTTAGATCCAAAAGCCAAATATCATTTAGGGTTTTCAATTCGTCGTCTTCCCGATTAGAAACAAACGCAAGATAACGGCCGCAAGGCGATATGGCCGGCTGGCTACAATCATAATCACCTTCAGTTAGCTTGGTAATATTCTGGGTAGCCAAATCGAGATACCAGAGCTGAGCCGGGTTACCATCCAGATAGCCGGTACCATTAGCCTTATATCTTAGCTTGGTGATGCGACGCACAGTAGCGCCTGGTCGCCACTCGGGCTGTGGCTTTTCCTCTTTAGCCACTAGGTAAAGGCCTGCTCCGTCTGGAGCCCAAACGAAGCTTGTTACTCCGAGGGGAAGGCTCGTTACCCGCCCTACGTCGCCCGCCGCTGTCTTCAACCAAACTTGGTTCTTACCTGTAAAATTTGATAAATAAGCCACCAGCAGGCCATTTGGCGACCAAGTGGGTGAACTTTCGCGCACTTTGCCTGCTTTGCTGCCATTACTCAAGCGAGTAGCTTTACCAGAGCGCCAGTGCTGAATAGTGGCAGTATAGCTATTCTCTTTTTCGTCTACGTGAGTTTGAACAAAGAGGACCTCTTTCCCCGAGGGGTGCAGAACCGGCTGTCCCACAAAGCGCATCTGCAATATATCAGCAGCAACGAAAGGTTGTCTTGGCATCTATTACTTATCCTCCTTTTTCAATCTAAGCGGGCAGCGCAAGAGTTACGCCAGCTCACTCTTCCTCGCCAGTTTTTCGCCAGAGAAACTAGCAAACCTTCCTCAAAGGCAAAATTTCCTCACTTTTCCCCCGTCAAAAAAATTTAAAAAGGATTATCTGGCTTTTTGGCGAAATAGAAAGTGTGTTTGGAAACTGGGGGGTAATATTTCATGAGTACACGGTGGGCCGCATTTCCTGCTGAACATATCGACAGCAGTATCAGTATCGACACACTAACCGGTCTAGGCAACATATTCGCTTTGCTGCAAGCAGCCAAAGTAGGGTTACAGGAGGCTATGGCGCAACCAGGCACCCTCTTAGCCTTAGTACTAACACAAATTGATGATTTTGCCGCCATCAGTATACAGATTGGGGATGAGGCGGCAGATGAACTACTAAAGGGTGTGGCCACTACCCTTTATTCTATTCTCAAAGAAAAACATGGCCTTCACTTGCAGGGCACTCTATATAGAGTGGGCAAAGATGAATTTGCCTTGTTGGTACAGCACAGCAGTTGCCAAGATCTAAGAAATCTCGTAGCCGAGTTGCAGCAATCGGTAAACAACTTAAGTTGGCCCGGCTTAGCCGGACGGGTTACCCTATGCACTAGCGGCGCCTGCTTCCCTTCTTGCGCCGTTAGTTTAGGGCACCTAATAGCTTATACTAACCTCTTTTTGAAGAAAAGCCAAGAAAGTGGGGCTAAATTTGCCTGCCCTGGCAGCCCTGAGCACCAAGACGCCCAATTTTTGTCCGTCGAACTCCACAATAATGCCACCGCGGTAATCGAGTCATTTTCGGAGAGAATTTTAAACACGGCAGTACAATTGAGTGAAGCTAAAAAGATGGCTTTCACTGACCCGGTTACGCAACTGCCCAACCAACGGGCGGCTCGTGATATGTTACAAAGAATGTTACGAGAAGCTAAGCGCGAAAAGACGTCTCTCTGTCTGATGCTGGTTGATGGAGACAATCTAGCCGATTACAATCAACGATTTGGCTATGCTGCCGGCAACGATATGATCTATTGGTTGGGCCAGCATATTAAACAATTGGCACCGCCAAACAGTTTCGTAGCCCGCTGGATGTGTGGTGACGAATTCTTGATTTTTGTGCCCGACTGTCCCCGAGACGAGTGCCTCGAGCTGGCAGATAGTTTGCGACAGCATATCCAAACAGAAAGTCAAGAGCTACTAATTCCTATTACAGTTTCTATCGGTATCGCTTCCCATCCCGAGAATGGCACTTCCACCGCCCAGCTACTAGAAGCCATCGAGGCCGCCACCAAATGTGCTAAGGCAAACGGGCGCAACCGCGTTTGTGCTTACTAGACAGTTGGACGTAAAAACTCCCCCTTTGCTAGCAGACGCAAAACTGGAGCAGTCTGTAGCCAGAGGGGGAGTTGACTTTTCTTTGCTTATTCTAGCGGGCGCAATTTGGCAGTAAAGTGCCGCAACACCTGTGGTTGCCAGACAATTTCATAGCCCTTAATCTGCTCGGCTCGTTCTTGAATGTTAATAAGGGCCTCGGCCACTACATCAAGATGAGCTTGCGTGTATACTCGCCGCGGCAGGCAGAGGCGTGTAAATTCCATTTCGCTTTCTGGTTGCTCACCTGTCACCGGGTCTAGATCTAGCATGAAAGAGCCGACATCGCAGCCACGTATACCAGCCTCTAAGTATAGTTCTATAGCCAAAGCTTGGCCTGGGAAGTGGTAATAAGGAATATGGGGCAACATCTTCTTGGCATCAACGAAGATTGCATGGCCACCTACTGGATATTGAATGGGCACGCCTGCTTGGCGCAATAGTTCTCCTAAGTATTCTACTTGGCCAATACGATAGCGCAAATAGTCGAGCTCAATGCCTTCATAGAGGCCGATAGCTAAGGCTTCTAAATCGCGTCCAGCTAGACCGCCGTAAGTAATAAAACCCTCATAAGGTACCGTCATACCTTGTACTTGCGTAAATAGCTCCTCGTCATCTTTGATTCCAATTAACCCTCCAATATTTACAATACCGTCCTTCTTAGCTGACATCGTAAATGCAGTAGCATAGCTAAAAGCTTCGCGAGTGATCTCAATAATAGATTTGTCCGCATAGCCTGGCTCCCGTGTCTTGATAAAGTAAGCGTTCTCTGCAAACCGGGCAGCATCAATTACCAGAGGAATGTCATATTCTCTCGCTACCTGCGCCGTTTCCCGGATATTTTGCATAGAAACAGGTTGCCCACCAGCGGTATTGTTAGTGATGGTCATGATAATAACGCCGACCTTTTCAGCGCCGACTGATTCGATAAAAGCTCGCAAAGCCGGGATGTCCATGTTACCCTTGAAAGGGGCATAGTTTTCAGTATCTTTAGCAACCGGCACAACCATATCTTTGGGGGTGGCGTTGCAGAGTGCCACATGTCCCCGCGTGGTGTCGAAATGCATATTGGCAATAGAATATTGGCCTTCTTTCAGTAAGCACGGATATAATATCTTCTCTGCAGCGCGACCTTGGTGCACAGGCTGCACATAACGATAACCAAAAATGTCTCTAACTGCGTCCACCAGGCGGTAATAGCCCCTAGATCCGGCGTAACTTTCGTCCCCTTTCATCATACCGGCCCACTGGCTATCGCTCATGGCACCACTACCGCTATCACTTAGCATATCGATGTAGACAAAATCACTCCTCAGTGAAAAGAGGTTATAGTGTGCCTCGCGCAGATACCGTTCGCGTTCTGCTCTGGTAGTCATCTTCAGCGGTTCGACAACCTTAATCTTAAAGGGTTCGGGAACATACTTGGGCACCTTATGCATCTCCTTTGCCAATAGTTTAAATATATCTTCGGCAAGCACAGCCCGCTTCCCTTTGCATACCCAATCCTATTCTGAATATATGCGCTTGCTGCCAGCCATCAATTACTAACAAAAAAGACAAGCATAGCACTCGGACAGCTATACTTGTCTTTTTCTCTTTGCTACGGTTCCAACGCCCTGCGCATCTATCAGGGCTAGGCATGCAATCCTAAGGCTACATCATCTTGCGACGGGCGTGCCTCCTTGTTTTAGTTTTACATCGCACCACCATCAAGCCACAAATAGTATGTGGCCCACGAACGCCAAGGCCGCCAGGCTTCTGCCATATCCCGTAACTCGGGTTCGCTAATACGTTCTTCTAAACCTAAGCTCGCTGTTACGGCTCTTCGCAAGCCGACATCTTTAGCCGGTAGCAGGTCGGGTCGCCCTAGGCCAAACAGCAAAATACACTCGGCCGTCCAAGGGCCAAAACCTCGTAGCGAGCAAAGTTGAGCCATGGCGGTCTCATCATCTAAGTTGGCTAGAGCGGCCAGATCAAAGCCACCAGCAACTACTGCTCGGGCAAAATCAATAATGTATTCTGCTTTGCGACGCGTGAACTGCAATTCTTGCAGTTCCTCATAATCGAGGCGAGCGATAGCTTCCGGAGGAGGATCGGCATAGTAGGTGCCCCCGTCTACTAGGACAGGGGTTCCCGCCAGAGCCCACAAGCGGCGCTTCAGTTCGCTAGCAAACTTAAGGTTAATCTGTTGCGAAATAATAGTGCTAAGCGCACACGCAAAGGGGTCGGCGTCACGCAGCAAACGTGCCCCCCACCAGCGGCTGATGGCTCCAGCCAAGACAGGATGTTGGCCACAGTGGTCATAAAAAGCGCTTAAATCGGCATCCAAAGAAAAAATCCGCCGCAGGACAGCAGTCACCGCGGGCTCAGCAGCAGGGTTACCGGCGTACACGGCTACCTGCCAGCAAGCCGGATCGTTTGCAGCCTGAGTAACTTCTACATAGCGAGCTTCGTCACCCCGACCAATGATGCGACCGATGGCATTATCCTGCAATCGCCAAAAGGCGCTCTGTGACGATTGGGCAATGCGAGTCCGGAACGCTTGCATGCTAGTCGGCTGCGGTATGCTGAGGGTATAAACGTGCAATCGAAATACCCCTTTCTAATAGTACCTGTTCTTATCTTAGCATTAGTATTGGCTGGGACGAATACCCTGTTGCCCTAACCCTAACTAGTGGGGAAAACTGCTTCCTAATCTGGGGAATCCTATCCTAAAGGAGGTAATTAGTATGGGTAAGAAATATCCGGTGGAAAAGACAGAGGAAGAATGGCGCCGCCAATTGAGCTCGGAAGCATATCGGGTGCTTCGCCAACAGGGCACCGAACCACCCCACGACAACGAATATGACAAAGACTATCGTGAAGGCACCTACTACTGTGCCGGCTGTGGGCAAGCGCTTTTTAGTTCCACCACCAAATTCGATTCTGGCTCGGGTTGGCCTAGTTTCTATAAGCCCATCGACAATGCTATCGAGGAAGAAATTGATACCCGCTACGGTATGGTGCGCACCGAAATTCGCTGCTCCCGCTGCGGCGGTCATATCGGTCATGTTTTTCCCGATGGGCCGGAACCAACCAATCTGCGCTACTGTACCAACTCGGCAGCCTTAAAGTTCAAAGCGCGTGACCAGGAGATGTAGGCGGAGCGAAGTACTCGATCACATCCCGATAGGTGACTAGCGCTTGCTTGCCGGCCTCGCTTATCTCATACAGTCCATGCCCTACCCTGTGGAACCAACCGTAATAGTTGTTGTAAAGAATTCGACTAGTTTCGGGGCTAGTGCCTAGCTGTCGTAATGCCCTGGGGGTTAAAGGCCCCGGGGCGGCTGCTAGGTGCCATGCGATCAGCAAAGCCGCTTCCCGATAAGCTGTGACCAGTTGGCGCCTTGTACTACCACCCAGATTATAACTTCCAGACCGTCCGGCTAGTTCTTGGAACACAGCTTGCTGTCGGCGAGAATGGCGGCGTTGCTGAAAGGGTTGGGGATCAAAAACTACTTCTAGGCGCGGTACCGCCATACTAAAAGAAACTAGCATTAACCCTAACTCGAGACGCCGCAACAGTTGCTGGTAGCCAGGCCAGTTTTGGCGCCAGGCCCGGCGCGTCGGCTGAGGCAGAGCTACGTAGACCAAATCAGTCAAGCGTAACCGGTCGGTCGCTTGCACTAACAAAGAAGTGTTGAAATTAAGTTTAAGCTCCACAATCAACAAGGTATCGCCCTTCTTGGCGACCACATCACAACCCTCGACTTCGCCCTGTACAGTGTAACCCTGCCTTTCTAGGAAATTGCGCACAGGTGGAAAAAGGTCTGTCTCCCGCAATTTTTCCGGGCGGTCGCCGCAAAGTTGCATTGGGGTCTTCTTGGCTAACTGATCATTTCTGGCAGAAATAGTATCCACTCCTCGCTAACAGGCCTACCTTACGAACAAAACCACTAGTAGGCTTTTTGCTGCTTGTAAGGCTGAAACCCATATTAGGCAGCCTTTTTTAAGCTAATTCTAGCTCAACTAGCTTAGCACCTTTATTCGGGAGCGTAGCCCCGAGCCATAACATTCCGAGAGGGAACGCGGTCAGAGACAAGCAACTATCTAGAATTACAGCTGCTTGAGTTTTGTGGGAGAAAGGTTTTTTAGGTAAGAACAAGAATAATCAAAGGAGTAGGATATAAAGAGATGTAAAACAAGGAGGCGGTATTTTGCTACCTTTTCAACGTGAGCCTATTGTCGACAACTACCACGGAACCCGCGTAGCCGACCCTTTTCGCTGGCTAGAGGATCCGAACGACCCCAGGACATTGGCTTTTATCGAGGCAGCTAACGCCACTAGCAGCAGCTACTTAGAACAACTTCCCACGCGGGAAAAGATCAAAGAAAGATTAACGCAGCTTTTTGACTATCCGAAACTAGGCCTACCGGTACAGGCTGACGACTGTTATTTCTATCGCAAGAATGATGGCCTGCAGAACCAAGCTGTTCTTTACCGACAGAAAGGCCTCACAGGCGAGCCAACTGTCATACTCGACCCCAATCGATGGAGTGACGACGGCACCGTCGCCCTGATGAATGTGTCGCGCAACAAAGACGCTACCCTCTTAGCCTACACCCGCTCTGTCAGCGGCAGCGACTGGCAGACCATTCACGTGCACGATATTGAGGCAGGAGTAGATCTACCTGATGTTATAAAGTGGTGTAAGTTTACAGGCATAGCGTGGTTACCCGATAGTTCTGGCTTTTTTTATACCCGTTACCCCGAGCCGGGTAGCGTCGACGAAACTGACGCCGTCAATTATGCGCGAGTCTATTTGCACCGCTTAGGCACGGATCAAGACCAAGACCAACTCATCTACGAACGCCCGGATTTCAAGGAGCTGGGTTTTAACGCTATCGTCACTAAAGATGATACCTACCTGTGCTTGCATGTGTCTTTGGGCACTAACCCAGAAAACCGCTTTTATTACCGCGAGCTAGACAGCGATGGTCCTTTTGTTCGCCTACTAGACGACAATGAAGCCATGTACCGCTTCGTCGGCAATGATGGCCCCATTTTCTATTTCCTTACCGACCTCAACGCTCCCAAGAAACGCCTAATCGCAATCGACATAACTGCTCCCCAACGGGAAAACTGGCGCGAGTTAATACCCGAGCAAGAAGCTGTGCTCAGTGGAGTCAGTATCTGTGGCAACCATTTTGTAGCCCGCTATCTACAACACGCCTATTCCCAGTTAAAGCTGTATACACTTGCAGGCGAATTTGTGCGGGAGATCAAGTTGCCAACTCTAGGCACTGTGGCCGGCCTTACCGGGGACCGAGACTATGATCAGATTTTTATTAGCTTTACATCATACTTATATCCCCAGACCATCTTCCGCTATGATATTGCTAATGACCTCTTAGAGCCCTTCTTCCAAGCAGAAATAGATTTTGACCCTGAACAGTTTGAAACGGTGCAGGTCTTCTATACCTCTAAGGATGGCACCCGCGTTCCCATGTTCATGACCTACAAAAAGGGCCTGCAACGCGACGGCAACAACCCCACCCTGCTTTACGGCTATGGTGGATATAACATCAGCATGACACCGTCCTTTTCGGCTAGCAACCTAGTCTGGCTAGAGAAAGGTGGCATTTACGCCGTAGCCTGCCTACGAGGCGGTAGCGAATATGGCGAGGAATGGCACCGGGCTGGCATGCTAGAAAATAAGCAAAATGTGTTTGATGACTTTATTGCTGCGGCCGAGTGGCTGATTAGTGAAAAATACACCCGCACAGAGAAACTAGCGATTATGGGCGGCTCCAACGGAGGCTTGCTGGTCGGTGCCTGTATGACCCAGCGCCCCGAACTATATGCCGCTGTTGTCTGCCGGGTAGGTGTGTTAGATATGCTACGCTACCATCTGTTTAGCGCTGGTCGTTTCTGGACTGGTGAATACGGCAACGCCATTGAACGGGCAGACCATTTTAAATTCCTATACGCCTATTCACCTATTCATAACGTCAAATTTGCTACCGTTTACCCCAAAACGCTGATCATGACGGCGGAAAGCGACGACCGCGTCGTGCCTATGCACTCTTTGAAGTTTTATGCCGCCCTACAAGTAGCTGCCGGTAACCCGCGTGACATCGTCCTCCGGGTAGAGCGCAAGGCGGGCCACGGCGCCGGCAAACCTATCAGCAAGACGCTAGACGAGCAGGCTGATATTTGGGCCTTCCTCTGCGACGCACTGCAGGTAAATTAATACATGCCTATCTGGCCACATGGGTATCCGGCCTGGGGCAACGCTTCCGCGGTCGGCCTGCGGCCTACCTGGCCGGCGTGGTCATGCTCACGCGCTTTGTTTGCAGCGGGCGGCGCAGCCATCCTCGCGCGCTGGTAGCCAGCGACTGTTGGTAAGAGCTTCGTCGCCAAAGGGGAGCGGCCAAAAACCTAGAAGGCTCCAATTGATTGCTGGCCGCTCCTTTATCCTTGGCTCCTTCGCTCTTTTTGTTTCGGCTCCCATGCGTTTTACGGATGACCGTGCCGCCGCTTGTGTTGGAATGTAGCCCGGGGTCTCTCTATCTGCCGAGGTCTTGCCAATGCTGCTCTGCTTCCGCCAGCTCCATCAATGCCCCAGACTTATCTTGTGCCAGCAAAGCCCCGCGCAGGCGGGCCAAACTGGTCGTTAACTTCCTGATTTCATCGCGCTCTACACTAAATTGCAACCGTGCCAGCATTAATCGCCAAGCCTGGTCTAACTCAGCTAAGGAAGCCTGCCCCTGAGCCCAATCTTCAGCCAGCACTGCACTGCGCACATTATGAATGTGCAAGCCTACATCATCCTTATAACTACGCGGCCGCTTCAAATACGTATCGCTGGTCATAACCAGCACAAACAAGGCTAGTACCATAACAGGTAGCACGATTTTTGCCCAGCGCTTCATACTCTCACCCGCTTTTGCGGTTCATCGTCAATATCAACCCAGTCAGCAATTTTGTCTTTATATAGATCGATATACAGTTGTTTCTGGGCGTTAATCGTAGCCAGAAAAACTTCGCTCACATCTTGGATGCCTTGCCCTCGCAACTGTTGTAGCAACCACTCCTGACTAACCCCCGCCTGCTGCAGGTTAGGTTCCACAATAACGCCATTAAAAATGAGTTCGACAGTAACAGCTTCCGGTGGCCCCACGAGGTTCATATCTTTCCGAACTACAGGCTGATATTCGGGCTTAAGCAACACCGCTAGTTGCCCGTTGGTTTCCAGCACCGCATAAGCTACTTGCGAAAGGTCAAAAACATCTTTCAGCCTTAGCTGCGTCAACAAATCGCTTGCAGTGTAACGCAGGCGACGCATAGTCTTTTCCATAATCTTGCCGTCCATAACAACTATGGCAGGCTCGCCGTTAAAATACTTGGAGACGGCGCGCCACTTAACGTTGGCCTTTTGTAACACTAATACCGCCCCAACCCAGGTCGCGAGCCCTACCCACTGGGGAAAGGCCTTGGTAGAAAGATCTGTAGTGAGGGTCGCTGCGATGGAGCCGATAGAAATGCCTAACACGTACTCAAAAAAGTCTAGTTGTGCCACTTGTTGTTTGCCAAAGGCCCTAGTCATGATGAGCAAGGTAAAGAAAGCCATCAGGCCACGCACGACCACTACTAAGCTCTCGTTCAAACAAATCACCTCCCGCCACAGGCATAGGTTGCCCTGAGGGGAGGTGGTTAATAAGGGGACTAATATCTACTCGTGCGGTGACAATTTCGGATCCCAAAGATCGCGCAAACCATCGCCCAGACGGTTTAAACCCAAAACCGTGAGCGCAATAGCCAAGCCAGGAAAGATTACGGTCCACGGTGCCTGCCCAGCGAAAGCCTGGGCTTCTTTTAACATGCGTCCCCAGCTGGCGTCAGGTGGTTGGGTCCCTAAGCCTAAGTAGCTGAGCGACGCTTCGGCCAGAACTGCATTAGCAAAGCTCACGCTAGCCTGAACTAACAGGAGGGATGAGCAGTTAGGCAAAATATGACGTAAGATGATGCGGCTATCTCGCAGCCCCATTGCCTTAGCAGCTGCCACAAACTCTGCCTCTCGAATACTGATAAAGGCAGACCGGGTAAGACGAGCAAAAATAGGGACGTTAGCGATGGCCACAGCCGCCAAAATACTCAGCTGCCCAGGCCCTAACAGAGTGACAGCCACCAAGGCTAGCAAAATCGAAGGCAGGGCATACAGTCCATCGGCTAGGCGCATCACAACCTCTTCCACCCAGCCCCGATAATAGCCAGCCACTGCCCCCAGCCAAGTGCCAAGGCTCAAGCCTATCACTACACCGACTATGCCAGCTTCTAGGGCAGGTCTTCCCCCCACCATAATCCGACTAAGAATATCGCGACCATAGTTATCCGTCCCCAGTAGGTGCTCAGGGCTAGGGGGCTGCAACTGATTACCAATATCCATTTTGTTAGGCAGCTCGGGTGTATAAACAAAGCCGACCACTGTTATCAGCACCATTATCCCTACTAAGATGCTGCCCGACCAGAGATTGTATTTTTGCACCTGCGTTCACCTCTCTACGCGCACACGGGGATCCAGCCAAGGATAAAGGCTATCTAGGAGGAAGTTGACAACAATAATTAAGGCCGCCCCGACAAAAACGGTGCCTTGCACCAAGGGCAAATCGCGCAATAACACAGCTGCAAGCATCAGTCGGCCTAAACCGGGTAAAGAAAACACCTGCTCCACAACAATGGTTCCGGCTATAAGTTGAATGAGCTGGATGCCAGTAACCGTGCTGACCGAAACTAAAGCATTCCGTAAAGCATGGCTAAAAATAACGGTCTTTTCTGGCAATCCTTTGCTGCGAGCAGTACGAATATAGTCTTCACGTAACGTTTCTTGTAAAGCCGAACGGACTGTGCGGGTTAAAACAGCGGTCCGCGGCAGCGACAGAGTGATAGCCGGTAATACGAGTGATAACATGGCACCAGCGGGATCGGCGCTCCAACGGGGTATGCCACTAGGAGGAAACCAGCCCAGTCCCACCGCCAGCCATTGAATCAACAAAATACCCAACCAAAAAGCCGGCAAAGATAGGGACAGCTGCGACAAATATTGGATAATAAATGATCCAGCCCCTCGATTAACAGCAGCAACAGTACCCAACACTACCCCTAGGGCAAGAGAAATACCAATGGACAAGAGGGCTAAGGGAATAGTAACCGGCAGCGCATCTAATATCAAACTCGACACCGGATAACCCCGACTAAAGGTGATCGAGCTACCTAAGTCGCCTCTTAACACCCCTTGCAGCCAACTGGAATATTGCGCTAACAAAGGCCTATCTAAGCCTAACTGGGACCGTAACAGCTCCAGGGCCTCGGGATCAGCTTCAGTACCAAGTATGAGAGCCGCTGGATCACCCGGGAGCAAGTAAAAGGTAAAAAAGGTAGCCATGGTCACCAGGCCTAGGGTCAGCAACATTGCGAAAAACTTTCTAAGCCAATACATCCTATCTAACTCGTGCTAGCGGAGCTAAGTCTAGGACATAAACCGGATAGTTGCGCCAGCCGGTCACATCCTTCCGCATAACAGCCAACTGGCTCGGGTCCATAAGATAGACATTGGATGCCTCTTGCGCCAGTAAGGTCTGCAACTGATGGTAAATCTCCTGCCGGGCAGCCATATCGGTTTCCCGCAAGCCTTGGGCTAGCAAGCGATCATATTCGGGGCTATTGAAATTGCCGAAGTTACGGCTAGACGTGCTCTCATATCGCGCCAATACTGTATGGGGGTCTAGTCTACCGTCTAAGCCGATTACTGTAAGGTCAAAATCGCGATTAGTATATACCTTTTCTAGCCAGTAGGCCCATTCTATCACTTGAATATCTACGTGAATGCCGATGGCAGCTAATTGATCGGCGCAGATCTCACCTGCGCTGCGATGCAGCGGATACGGCGCAGGCAGATACAAGGTAGCAGAGAAGCCGTCGGGATAACCGGCCTCTGCCAACAGCTGCTTCGCTTTCTCGGGATCGTGGGGGTAATAGTCGGTCAAGTCTTTATACCAGGCCCCCATGGCCGGAGAGAGGTTGCTGCCGATAGGCTGGCCTTTGCCCCAAGCTGCTCCTTCGATAATCTGTTCCCGATCGATAGCATAGTTTAGAGCCTGCCTGACCCGAATATCGTCAAAGGGTGGGCGGGCATTATTTATGGCTAGCAATTGCACCAGGGCCATCGGACTCTCAACAATCTTTAACTGGGCATTGCCCTCGACCTGATGCAAGTAGTCAGGCTCTAGTCGAGGAACTAAATCAACATGGCCGGTAAGCAAATTGCTAACCATGGTAGCTGGTTCTGGTATAATCCGCAATGTTACTTGATTTAGCTGCACTAATTCTGGCTGCCAATAGTCGGCAAACCGCTCTAGCACTATTTCGTTATTGGGTTGCCAACTCTTTAAGATAAAAGGCCCGGTACCTACGGGCTGTGTTGACAATTGCTCCTCTGCCTCTTGTGGATAGATGGCGGCGCTAAATTCGGTGAGAGCAGCCAAAAAAGCAGCATCTGGCTGGTCCAGCTGTATCTTTATGGTATTTCCCTCGTGGGTGATAGACTTAATATGGCCATAGTCTCTCGCTTTAGCTACTACTTGCGGATCACGTAACCGGTTCAGGCAGTAAATGACATCGTCTGCTGTTAGCTCGCGCCCGTTATGAAATTTAACATCTTCCCGTAAAGTGAAGATATAGAGCAAGCCCCCGTCTTCTATTTTCCAATCGGCAGCTAAGGCCGGCACCACCGTGCCATCGGGAGCAGCTTTGACCAGTCCTTCATAAATATTAAAGGCAATCTCAGCAGTAGCAGCAGCTAACGACTGATGGGGGTGGAAGCTATCAGGATCAGTCGGGATAGCGACCACCAGACTGTCGTCTTCACGCCCTCGCAAGGTGCATCCGTTCAAGAAGACCAGCCCTAAAGTCAATACCAGAATCACCGCTATTCTTTTCTGCATCACTATTTACCCCTTTCGCGACCTGAGTCCCCACTCTAAGATGGCTAAAACCGAATCAATAAAGACCTCATGTTCTTCTGCACTGACATCTTGTTCAAGAAAATTGTCGATCAATGCCCTGCCCACAGCGTGATAAACAAACCATGCTGCCTCTTGGTCAACTTCGGCCGCAATCACCCCTGCCCGGCTCCCATGCTCTAACAAACCGCTAAACTCGACATTGCGAATTTCCCTCTCCCGCAATATTTCAGCCCTCACAGCCTCATCGCGGCTATCCCAAAAGTTGACGGTAACCCGATGTTCGTAAGGAAACTGGCGAGCAAAGCGCCAAGACCGGCGGTAGTACAAGGAAAGCAACTCAAAAAACTCGATTTCACCAGCTTTATCCCAGACCGGCTGTAAGAAACTCCGTTTATGTTGATAGACCGTTTGCACTACGTACTTATATAGGTCCTTTTTGTCTGCGAAATATTGATACATACTACCTTTGGCGATACCTGCCGCGTTGACAATCTCGGTCAGCGAAGCTTGTTCGTAAGGATGCTCGGCAAATTCCCTTAAAGCACAATTAAAGATATGCTCCCGCTTATCAGCTGGCAAATTAAAAAAGGTGGGCTTCGGCACTTCCTCACCTCCTGTGTGACTGGGTGGTCACATTTGTCTGTGAAAATTATACCATGCCCCCTCTGCCCTGGCAACACAATTATGACAAACAGCGACTCCCCGTTGATACGTGGAGCCGTCATCTAAGGAAAACACCCTAAGTTACAGATGGGCACCGCAGACTGATAAGTCTTGTGGTGCCCATTTTCGTCTTTTCCCATTTTCTATAAAGCGACGCCCAACCTATCTGCCATCAGCCTGAGCTGCCGCTTCCTTGATGAACACGAAACGATCTGCGCTAGAGTGCTGCTGTGAATATACATACCCCAACTGAGCGAAGGCCTTGATTTCTTCGACACTAGTGATATTGTGTTCCGCTAAGAAGCGTACCATTTGCCCGCGGGCCATCTTGCAGCGGGTGCCCTTTTGCACGAGCTTACCGTCCTGCCCCTCAGCAAAGATACATTCGACCCAGCGAACTTGCACGGGCAAGCCTGCTTTCACTGCCTGGCTGTACTCCTTAGATGCCAGGTTCAAGATTAAGTCGGTCTCGGCTGCAAGTTGTTTCGCCAATCTGTCACCCCAATAATCATAGAGGTCTTTAGAACCAGCAACCGATAATTTCGCCTGCATTTCCAGGCGGTAGGGCACAACACCGTCAAAGGTTCGAAGCAATCCATAGAAACCAGAGAGAATGCGTAGATGTTCGTCGATATAGGCATAGTGCCCCCTTTCAAAGACACCGGGCGCCATGTACCGATATTGGAGACCTTCATAGGCAAGAATGGCCGGCGTAAGGTTCTTTTGTAAGTCCATGCCCCGCAACCGCTCCAAATTAAGCGCAGCAATGGAATCGTTGCAGCGCCAGAGGGCCTGCAATTCCTTAGCGTTCATCGCTTGCAGCTGGCACTTTATGGTTTCTGCTTCGGGCAGGAACTGGGGCAGGCTGGTGAAATCTAGACTGTCAGTATCCATATTCATTTTCTTAGCTGGCGATATGATAATTCTCATTTCTGGCTCCCAAAACTTTTTCGCTTGGGCTGATGTGATCCTATAGCGAGAAGCAATAGACCGTATAGGTATATGCCTTAGCAAAGCCCAGGCTTTCCGCCAAGGCAATGGAACCCCGATTGGTGGGCATCACATCCCAATGAGCAGTAATACCTCGTTCTTTATACTGTTCCAGCAGTGCTGCTGCAGCCAGTTTGGCAAAACCCTGTTGTCGATACTCTGGTAACGTCTCTACGACAACTGCGTGTCTGTGCCCGGCCACATACCCGGAAAAACAGAGACTGACAACCCGACCGTCACATACGACGCAGTTTCCTAAGCCATTAGCCAAGAACTGATCATGCGATAGCCAACAATCCTGCAACTTTTTGATAAGGAAGTGATCATTACCCAACGGGCTAGCCAAAAGAGCTATATCTATAGGAACTGCCTGTACTCTATCTCCTAT
>JAAYHE010000023.1 GCA_012735505.1 Bacillota bacterium | reverse complement strand
TTGTTGTACCGAAAAACACCCTTGTTATTAACAAAAATGCCGAATACCTGGCGCTTTTGGACTTACCAGAGCAGAAAAAGGGCGCGTCGCGCCACGTTTATAAAAAACGTTTTGCGACACGCCCTTTTGTTGTTGCTCCTAATCTATTAACCGCTGATAGAAAAACGAGTCGTAGACTTGAAAGCCATATTCGCTAGCTCGAAAAATCTGCTCGGTGCTACCTACGAACAAAAACCCACCTGGATTAAGGCTCGCTGCAAACTTACGGTAAAGTTGATCTTTGATGATATCGGTAAAATATATCATGACATTACGGCAAACAATTAAATCAAGACCAGTGGGAAAAGGATCTCGTAAGAGGTCATGCCGCTGAAAAGTTACAGCCGCACGGATTTCAGGTACAATCTGCAAGGAATTTCCTGTTGCCTGTATGTAACGGGAACGAAACCGCAGGGGAATCTCTTCAGTTTGCTCTAGCCGATATTCGGCCAACTGGGCTTTCTGCAAGACTCCAATATCAATGTCTGTAGCCAAAAGGTTAAAGCGCACCGACGGGAATGAACCGCGCATCAGCATGGCCAAAGAATACGGTTCTTCACCACTAGAGCAAGCAGCGCTCCATAAGCGCAAGGTTTGGTTAGGCCGTAGCCGCAACAATTCGGGTATCACCTTTTCCTCTAATACTTGCCACCGCTCGCAATTGCGAAAAAACTCGGATACGTTGATGGTGATACGGTCCAGGAACTCGTCTAAAGCCTCTCTGTCTTGGGCAAGAAGTCGATAGTAGGACAGGAAAGACTCAAAGCCCCGTCGGTTCATCAGACTCTCTAATCTTCTCCTCATCTGCCTTTCTTTATAGCCACTCAAATCTACACCGGTTAGCTGTTTTATCTTGTTACAAAAAAGAATATACTCGTCGCTAGACATCATTCTCTCCCTCTAACCTTTTACTGCTTTAACACTTCCATTTTACTTGCGAATATCCTCCTACAGATACAAAAGCAGCCTTCCCTTGCAAGAGAAAGCTGCCACCTTACGTCCCTATCTTCAGCTTTGGAGAGGAACTAGACGTGCTTCTACAGGTTGATGGCCTGCTTAGGCGAGTCAGACGAGTCAAAAATGCCCCGATCAACCTCCGTAGCTGTCATATTTTGAGCCTGAAAGTGTTTGGTAATGTAGTTGCATGCTTCCCAAGGATCAACACGATCGCCGCATGTAAACACATCTACCGCTGCATACCCAAGCTCTGGCCAACTATGAATAGCCAAATGTGATTCGGAAATAACTACAACGCCACTAACGCCCTGTGGACTAAATTTATGGAACACCACTTCCCGTATTTCGGCGCCCGCCTCTAAAGCGGCGTTGACCATAATCTTCTCGACGAGCTGCACATCATTCAGAATATCGGCAGGGCATCCATAAATTTCAGCCAGAATATGACGGCCCAGTTGCTTCATCTAACTCCCTTCCTCCTTTATTTCAGTTTATTGATGATGATCAACCCAGTTCAGCGAGGTTCTCGTTGCGAGAATAAGACCCGGCCTGAGGCGTTGTTTTCTTTGTGTTAGTTGGCCAAACCCCATGCTTAGGCATAAAAATCGCGCCCACAGCTCTTCGCCATAGACGCGCAACTGCCTACCTGAGGTATATTCTAACGAGGTTGCTTTACTGTCTAGGCATCTCAAGCGCCATGACCCCACTTAAGCCCGGTCCCGAGTGCCAATTCAATTGTCATCATCATGATGTTATTTTAGAGGAGCATGGCTCCCCTGTCAATAACTTTACCCTTTAGAGAAAGAAATATTTTATGACTTACATTTATTGGACTGACTATGGGATGTAATTAAGGCTACGAAAGGCTTCGGTAACTTTTGTCAAAGGAATATACCTTGCGTTCTTTGTTTAGCTGTTGTATAATGATTGAGCAACGGGCTGTGGCGCAGTTTGGCTAGCGCGCGTGCTTGGGGTGCACGAGGTCGCAGGTTCAAGTCCTGTCAGCCCGACCAAACACCGATGGCAACGGGGTTTTGAAGCGTTTCGGTAGAGGTCTTAAAACACCTGGTCGGAACACCACCCCGAATCAATTCTGAAGACCACGTTCTTGGAAACAGGAAAGGTGGTCTTTTTTCATGCTGTTAAAGTTCGCTATTCAGGATTTCATTGAAGACAGGAAGTTTCGGAACTTGAGGGAGGAGACGCTGGAAGGCTACCTCAAGACGCTCGACCAGTTCCACGAATACTGCGTCGGACGGGACGTAGTAAGAACTGAAGACATTACCCCGAACTATGTCTTGATCCTAGTCTTCCTAGGAACAGGATCAAGAGTCGGGGAAGTAATCAATATGAAGTGGGAGGACATTGACTGGAAAAACAGTCAGGTCCTGGCAAAAGGTAAGCAACGCTTCCCCCACCCCATCCCCCATCGTCGGCAAGCTCCGCAAAGAACTATCCGAATACTACACCTATGTTAAACAAGAGTTTGGCGAACCTAGTGAATACGTTTTCACAAACAAGTACAACAAACCCCTTACTCGTAACGCCATCCAGAACATCTTCAAACGACTTAAGAAAATAATGGGCTTTAAGAACGTTCGTCTCTCAGCCCATACTTTCCGCCATACTTTTGCATATTTCATGGTTGTAAATAGCACCGATCCATTCCGCCTTGCCTTCTCGCTAGGCGGTTTGTTGTTTCAAGAACGCATACTAAGAAGCACATTCGGGTTTTACCCCGAACGTGCTTCTCGAGCCAAGCAGAGAACCTATAAAATTATGGCGATGAGGCCACCGCTACCCTCGTTAACGATTTTCTGCAGTGTTTCGCGTAATTTCTCTTGTGCATTGTCAGGCATGCGGAAGAGTTTGTTCTGGATGCCTTCGCGTACTAGGTTATGTAGTGATTTGCCAAAGATGTTGGATTCCCACAGTTTTTGTGGGTTGGCTTCAAATTCGTCTATGAGATACTTAACTAGTTCTTCGCTTTGCTTTTCGGTACCAATTATGGGCGCAACTTCTGATTCGACATCAACACGAATCATATGATACGCAGGAGCACTAGCCCGCAGGCGAACGCCGAATCGATTCCCCTGGCGAATGATTTCAGGTTCATCTAGGATCATATCATCGAGGCTCGGCGGCACAATGCCGTAACCTGTATTGCGGGAGTCGCGCACCGCGTCTTTCACCCTGTCATACTCGCGTTTCGCTTGCGCATAATCTCGCATTAAGGTGAGAAGCACATCTCGACCCTGAATTTCTGTCTGGGCCGCTTCACTGAGCACTTCCCAGAATAGATAGTCGGGTGTGTTTACACTCAGCCGGGCAACTCCAGTGCCTAATTCCATTTTCTCTAGCACAACTTCAGAAATGGCATCACATTGGCTGAGGCTATCGATAAGCTGGTCTATTTCTCGCAAGCGCTTTACTTTTAAAACGCCTTCATGAACCGCATCCCCCAGTTTCCGCCGCAACCAGTGCTTGGCATCTAGCACATCTACCCATTCGGGTAAGTTAACGCTGACTTCTTTGATGGGGAATTCGTAAAGTATCTCGCGTAAGATACCTTGAATATCTGTTAGATTTAGTTTGGCCGCATCGATAGGCACCACAGCCGCTTGATATTTTTCTTCCAATTCATCTCGCAAAGACATAGTCTCTAGCGAGAATGGATCGGCACTATTGAGTAGCACAATATAGGGTTTGCCTAAGTCTCTCAGCTCGGCTACAACGCGCTCCTCGGCTGTCACATAAGCAGAACGCGGTAAATCGGTGATACTGCCATCGGTAGTTACAACGATTCCAATAGTGGAGTGGTCGGCTATAACCTTTTGTGTTCCAATTTCTGCAGCTTCTTCAAAAGGAACTGGATCCTCGTACCAAGGTGTTTGTACCATGCGTGGCCCACTTTCATCGGTGTAGCCTAGTGCTCCTTGCACCGCATAGCCCACACAATCCACCATCCGAACTCGCAAGCTAATATTGTCGACAGTGATTTCCACTCCGTCATCAGGGATGAATTTGGGTTCTGTAGTCATGATGGTGCGCCCTGCCCCACTTTGAGGCAAAGCGTCTTTTGTCCTTGCTCGCTCGTTCTCGTCCTGAATGTTGGGTAGAACCATTAGTTCCATAAAACGCTTGATGAAAGTGGACTTGCCGGTGCGCACCGGGCCTACAATGCCTAAATAGATATCACCGTCGGTACGCTTAGCTATGTCCTGAAGCAAGTCAAACTTCTCCAAAAGCTTTTCCCTCCTTTTGTGCCTTAGACGTCGATCGATGACAATCTCTCGAGCCGCCCGGCATACCCACTTGTTCTTTTTCTTCTTTTTTCATTAGTTGTCTCCACCAAAAGATAAATCTTAGGTCACGGCTTGGCTAGTACATGTATATGAAAACAAGCAGGCGATATTCCTTTTAGGGGTGAGTAAAAAGCCTGTACATGAAAAACACCCGCTCTAAGCGGGTGAGTGGAGTTATAATCAATTGGCAAAAGCGAGATCTTCATATTCATGCTTTCTGACGCGGTTCATCATTTCATTCATCGCAGTCCTGGGATCTTCATCTGCAAAGAGAACTCTATAAAGAGCATCCGTAATAGGCATGTCTACCCCTAGTTTAGATTTCATTTTGTAGGCTGCCTGGGTAGCAAAGGCACCCTCAATAACCATATGGGTACCTCCAGTTACCTCTTGCAGCTTCTGTCCTTGGCCGATCTTGTAGCCAGCGTTCCAGTTACGACTATGTTTACTAGTACAAGTAGCAATCAAATCACCGATGCCGGCTAAGCCAGAAAATGTACGCGGGTCAGCGCCGAGTGCCCTACCTAGTCGAACCATCTCACCCAGCCCGCGGGTCATGAGCATGGCCTTGGTATTGTCGCCAAACCCCATGCCGTCAGCTATACCAGCAGCCAGGGCGATGATATTTTTGAGGGCCCCACCTAATTCGACTCCCACTATATCCATATTGGTATAAACGCGAAAATTAGAGGTAAAAAACGCGTCTTGTAAACGTATAGCTGCCTCTGCATCTTCGCTGCTGATCACACTAGCCGATGGCATGTCGCGACCAACTTCTTCTGCATGGTTAGGCCCCGACAAAACTGCTATAGCGCGTGCCTTGCCTCCTATTTCCTCTGCTATCACAACTGATAGCCGCTGCAAGGTATCTGGCTCAAAACCTTTGGCAGTATTAACCAGATCCGCTGGTTTAGCCAACAGTGGAGCTACCTGCTTGAGCACACCACGCAGATGAGCTGATGGTATTGAAAAAACTAAAAGATCTTTTCCCTGTACTGCCGATCGCAGGTCGGACGTGGCGCGTACGTTGCTCGGCAACATGACTCCAGGCAAATATTCTTTGTTGCTTCTTTCCAAATTTATAGCGTTGGCTAGTTGCTGGCGTCGACACCAGAGCGTTACCTGTTCAAAATTGCGGCTCAAGACTCTGGCAGCCAAAGCTGTTCCCCAACTACCTGCCCCGATCACGGCTGCTTTGTTGGACATCTCACTTCCTCCCTTTACAGCCTATTCGTTTCGTTTTCTTACATGAAAACGGAGCGGTGTTCCCTCAAATCCTGCTGCATTGCGCAAGGTATTCTCCAAAAAGCGAAGGTAAGAAAAATGCATCAACTCGGGATCGTTGACAAAAAGAACGAACGTCGGCGGTCTAACACCTGACTGGGTCGCATAATAGATGCGCAGCCTTCTGCCCTTATCAGTAGGGGTGGGTGTTACAATAGTAGCTTCCTGTATCAGCTGGTTTAGGATACTAGTAGGCAAGCGAAGATGCTGCTGTTCGCTCACTCGCTGCACCAAATCGAAAATACGGTGTACGCGCTGGCCAGTCTTGGCCGATACAAAGATTATAGGTGCATAGCTCACAAAAGTAAGCTCTGACCTGATTTCATCGGTAAAACGCTGGGCTGTGCGGTGGTCCTTTTCGATCAGGTCCCATTTATTTACAACTAAAATAATACCCTTGCCACGATTATGAGCAAAACCGACTATTTTTTTGTCTTGTTCGGTAACCCCCTCCGTAGCGTCGATCAACATTAGGACTATGTCTGAACGCTCGATGGCACGTAAAGATCGCAATCCACTATAACGCTCAATAGCTTCCTCCACCTTGCTCTTACGGCGCAAACCCGCTGTATCTATCAGCACATAACGATCTTCACCTATCGTCACTGGCGTATCAACTGCATCTCGTGTAGTGCCTGGCACGTCACTCACTATTACACGCTCTTGCCCCAAAATGGCGTTCACTAAAGACGATTTACCCGTGTTGGGTTTACCGATCACCGCAACACGAATTATATCTTCATCGTCCCAGGAGTCGGCGCTAGCAGGCAAAAACTCCACGATTAAGTCTAGCAGGTCGCCCATGCCCAAGCCATTGGCTGCCGAAATGCTAACCATATGAGGCAACCCTAGCTGATAAAATTCGGCTGCGTGAGCTTCATATTTAGGATGATCTATCTTATTGACTACCAGGATGACGGGCTTGTTGGTAGTGCGCAGAACTTGGGCAACATCTTCATCTAGTGGAGTTAGGCCCTGGCGCCCATCAACTACCAGCAGCACTAGGTCAGCCTCGCGAATAGCGATCTCCGCCTGTTTGCGAATGTAAATATGCATTTCATCATCGCTGTTAATTTCAAGCCCCCCGGTATCTACTAGGGTAAACTCGTGATTCAACCACGTAACATCCGAATAGAGGCGATCTCTCGTAACGCCCGGCATATCATCTACAATAGCCAAGCGTCTACCTACCAAGTAATTGAACAGGGTGGACTTTCCTACGTTAGGACGGCCAACCACCGCCACAATTGCCATGCTTAAGCCTCCTTTCCAAGTGTGTAATCTATCAAAGCTTGTCCTTCCACTGGCGTCGCTATCAATCTTGCCTGGGGTAAAGCTCCTTGGAGTTCAGCAAAAGTCATATCATCAAGAAAGTCCTGTTCTTCGGTCCGCAATGCTACTGCCGGAATCAAGACCTTGGCGCCGTCAATATCCATTCCTTCTAGTGTAGCCAGAATATCTTGCCCACAAAGTAAGCCGGCCACTGTCACAGTTTCCCCGAAAAATCGGTTAGCTACAGGTACCACATCAACCCACAGTCCTTCAATCTGGTTTAGCCGCTGTGCGATTCTCTGCAGGGTGGGTGCAGCCGAGGTACCTGTTACCCAGAAAACGCGGGTCCTTTCCGATAGGCGTCGGGGCAAACGTTTCAAATGAGGGGCCAGTTCATCCAGTAACAGCCGCAAGAGGCCGATACCGTTTTCCTTTTGTGGGAAGTCGTCGTAATAGCGTCGTTCTGGTACGTCGCTATTAGCAAGAACAAAGAATTCATCGGCCAAATAAGCGAAAGAAACCCCCAATTTACGCCGTAAGCGCCGTGCCAAAGGTAGTAAGCTGTCGATAACTGCCCGCGCGTCAGCAGCATCTGCCTTGCATAGGGGGGGCAAGTGGATCCGATGCCTTGTCAACCCTACTGGTACGATTGCTACAGACTGTACGGCTGGCCACAATGATAGGAGATCATTCATGGTACGTTCTAACTCCATGCCATCGTTAAATCCAGGTACCAAAACGATCTGGCAGTGCATTTCGATATGATGGTCAGCCAGCTTCCGCAATTGTTCCATGATTTTCCCAGCTTTAGGGTTGCGCATCAGTTTTTCCCGCAAGCGCCCGTTGGTAGTATGTACCGAGATATATAGGGGGCTCGGTCGAACGTCGAGCAATCGCTGCCAGTCTGCCTCAGACAGGTTGGTAAGGGTAACAAAACTACCGTGTAAAGATGATAAGCGATAATCATCGTCTTTTACCCGTAAGGTAGGCCTAACCCGCGGTGGCAGCTGCGCCACAAAGCAAAAAAGGCAGTTGTTCTGGCAACGATGCAGGGGCGCCAAAGTCGGATGGTCAAAGACTAACCCTAAGTCTTCGCCATACTCCTTTTCAATATCAATTTCCCATAGCTGCCCGCCTGTATCTATCAATGATAAGGTAAGACTATCGTTTGCTATGGCAACCCGATAATCGAGAATATCTTCGATGGTTTGTCCATTAATCGCGACCAAAGAAAAACCAGCTTGCACGCCAACTTGGTCAGCTATAGAGCCTGGGACGACTTTTGCAATACGAGGGTATGACATAATTCCCATCCTTCCCAATAACCAATAACCAGTTGGGAGGTAAGCCACCCAACTGGCAATTTTATGCTAAAAGAGCCGACATTAGCCATGTCAATTATCCTATAAGGGCGGTGACCAGTCAAGGAAGGCACTAGTTTGCGCATCAGAGCTCTTAACCCATTGCACTAAACGTATAAAATTATGATAGCTCTTATGGACACCCCAAGCCACTAGGGGACGCCCCAAACTAACGACTCCTAAGTAGCGGGAAGTAAAGCCACCTATGCGAGCTGCCCAGTTGACACAAGGCAAGCAATTTACTAGGCGATATTCAGAGCCTGCTACTCCGAGAAGTTCCAAGCAAGTAGCGATTCCGTACCTGATTTGCTTATGCCCGGGGCCCAAACCTAAAATAAAGACTTCGTTGCCCTGCTCGTCACACCCCATCCGAAATAGCCGGCCCATATCAGCATCAGTAGCCAGATCGAATCTCTGGGTTTGCAGGATTTCAGATACAGTGGCAACGCGGTCGCTAGGTAGATTGCCTAAATGAATAGCTGCCGCAGTTACCGAAGAATGAGCCCCTCCCCAACAGAAATAGATATATTTCAGATGCACAGCCCCCTCACGTTTCAGCGTGATTTACTAACAACTGGGCAAAATTGGAGGCTAGCCAGTGCGGATAAAGACCTAAGGCTAGCAGCCAAAGTTTGAGACGCAAGCAGCGAAATCTTCCCTCTGGCAAGCTACGCAGCGTCATATTCGCTTCCGGACACAGACACTGGACCACCTCGCTAATCGCTCTTTTCAACACCGCTTTCCTCCCACCATCTGCCAATACCAAGATATTCTTATCAGCTACATTGAAAGTTAAGGGGGATTTCCGGGCAGCCGGTAAGCGTCGTAGATACCACAACAATTCTTCTTTTTTTACTACGCCCTGAGAAGACTTGAGGGCGGCTGCCAAAGCAGCCGCCCCGGTACGGCTATGATAGACAACTAGAGCTTTCATTTCTTGTCTCGGTCCTTGTCTTTATCCCGACGCTGACGGCTGGCTGACCCAAAGGCATTGGCAAACTCTCGCGTAGCGAAGGTACGTAGTTTACTACTGAGCTCATTCCAGCTACCAGTGCTAAGCAGCATGTAAATAGCCGCACCAACTATTACTAAGCCCACCAGCCAAATGGCAGTGTTGGAGCCTACTTGACTTTCCCGTTGATGTCCCGCTCTACTGCCAACGGCACTGGCAGCTAAATAGTTGGCATACGATTTGGCAAACAGACTAGCTCCACGTTCAGCCTCGTCTCGGGTATGCTTATCTGTTCCTACTTCTAGGAGTAAATTGCGCGGACTTAAGTCTTGATTATAGCCACTACGGGCGAAGAAGATACCTTTCACCAAGCCTGGCTGTTGCCTGTCGGCAGCAGCCTTTACTTCTTGTGCAAACTGTTTGTTTGCGGCCATGTTAGGATTTTGCCTACCAACCACCAATTGTACCTGAGCAACCTTCCGTCCGTTAATCTCAGTCGTGTAATGTTCGCGAGGAACAGCATCTCGATGCACGTCGAGTAAGGCTGTCGATTTGCCCAGCAATTCTTGGGCGGTGCGTCGCGATCTCTTATATGCTGCAACATCATGAGGATCGTGGCGAGCTTGGCTATGAATCACCTTCACGCCAGCCCTTTCTAAGCTTTTGGCTAAAACTTGCCCAACTTTATAGATTCCACCATTGCCACGAATACTGCTGGTACCGTCGGTAGGGGTATATGACTCGTCACTGTGAGTATGATAAATGCCGACGGTAACGTTCCTTTTCTTAGCAGGAGCAGACTCTAGGATGGAGGCTAAGATGGCCCGGAAGTCGGTCCTGAGATCATCTAGGCCTACTTGCCGCACAAAGCGAGCATATGCTTTATTACCCTCTACCCGCACCACTTCAAACAGACGATCGTCAGCCGTTTGATATTCGTCACCTACGCTCACTAGGCGGCTCGTCACGAAAATTTCTTGGCTTGGATCATCCTCATCGTAGACCGTGCAATACTGCCCATCGGTATATTCATCGATTTCTTCTTCCAAAGCCAAGCTAATGGTAGGCATTAAGGCCTGCAAGGCAAAAGCCAAGATTAACGCTATAGTAATCCGGTAGCAAAGGTTACGCTTCATCTGTCTTCTCCCTCCTTGGGCGACGACTCAGGTTGAGAGCGTTGTTCCACCAATCGCAATCGACGGGGCTCACCAGCTGGCTCCTGATGACCACCAGCCATTTTTTCTCTCGTTTCACCTATAATCTCAGCCAGGGCTGCAGCCAACAAAGCAGAAACAATCATAGTGTCAAAAATGCCAGCGCCCCCTATACTGGTACTACCAGCTTGCCCGTGATAAACGACCTGGATTGCATAAATGATATCGTTCAAAGCAATGGACAAAATACCAGCGATTAAAGATGCCCGCCGGGAGCGCCCAAAAAGGTAGGCCGTAAGACCAGCGATAATAGCAAAAGCGTAGATAGGATCGATGATAATCGTTTGTGGTTCTTCCGGCAAAAATATAGTGGCTGCATAAACTAGAGCCGTTGAAACCAGGGTGGCCCAGAAAGCGCGCCAACGCTCACGGCTGGTATCTGCTGTAAACCAAAGATACAGCGCAAAAGCGATCGGTATCAACCCGCCACCAATGTTAATCGTAAGCCGATTCCCCAGGGGAATATCAGGAAGATAAGCTCCTATCAACATAGCGCCAATGAACAATATGGCAGTCCGGTCATTAAGCCGCATGCGGTCTAGCAATCTCTGGGCAACACCAAAGTAGACTAGAACGGCAACAATGAGCAGTGTGATTGTGCCTACGGGAAGTCTCATCGCCCAACACTCCTCGTCTTGTTTTTGCTACAGGCGACTGCAGCAAGCTTCGCACTGTTAGTAGTCTTTCCTTTCCCCACACTGCTTATGAAACCAGGAAGTGGATGAAAACTGCAGTAACAGACCGATCAAGCGTGTTTTTCTCAGCAAAATAAAAGAGCTACCTCATATTTGAGGCAGCTCCTTATTAGGAGATCGTTACTTCTTATTGTTCTTGTTCTGGATCTTCATCTTTTTCTTTTGGCTCTGTATCAAACAAATCGCCAAAAACGTCTCCTAAGGTAACACTACCTTCTTCACGGTAGCTTAGGCTGCGCCCTTCACGACGAGACCGACGCTCGAAACGGTCGCCGCCACCACGGTGGCGTTCAGCGCGAGATTCAGATGGGTCCCGCATGCTGAGAGAAATGCGGCGCTCGGCAGGATTAACACTGAGGATGCGCACCTTAACCTCGTCACCAGGATTAACAACATCTTCTGTGCGCTCCACTCGCTCGTTGGCAAGCTGGGAGATATGAACCAGACCTTCTACACCCGGAGTGAGTTCCACGAAGGCTCCGAAAGATACCGTCCGCATAACCTTACCGTCGACAACATCGCCCACCTTGAATTGTTCGCTAACTAATGTCCATGGATCTGGCAAGGTCTGCTTCAAGCTAAGGGATATACGCTCTCGCTCGCGGTCTACCCCAAGAACTTTTACTTTAATTGTTTGGCCTTCATGTAGTGCTTCTGACGGATGATTGACCCGGCCCCAAGAGATTTCAGATACGTGTACTAAGCCATCAACCCCACCTACATCTACAAAAGCACCAAAGTCAGTCAGGCGCTGTACCACACCTTCAATAATTTGGCCTTCTTCTAGGTTAGCCCATGTGGCTTCTCTGCGGGTAGCCTCTACCTCTTCGATGGCCGCCTTGCGCGAGACAACGAGGCGCCGACGATTGCTTTCCATTTCGATAATCTTAACATCGACCTGCTGATCCACATAGACATTTAAATCGGGGACAAAACGCAGATCGACTAGCGAAGCTGGCAAGAAGGCACGTAAGTTGAACAAATTGACGATAAGGCCGCCCTTAACAACCTCTACGACTTGCCCGCTCACAATCTCGTCCTTGGCGTAGGCCTCTTCTGCTAATTTCCAACCGATCTCAGCATCGGCACGACGCTTGGAAAGAACCACATTACCCTCTCTGTTCTCCAAACGGAGCACAACTGCCTTCACGGTATCGCCTTCCTGCAAAACATCGGCAGGTTGCACGTTGGGTAGGTTGCTAAGTTCGTTTATCTGAATCACGCCATCAGATTTATAACGAATGTCAACGAAGACTTCGCTATCCGTGACGCGCACAACTGTGCCCTCAACTATCTGGCCTGTTCGAATGTCGGCCATTTGATCAGCCACATCAGCCATCACAGAAGATTCTTCGGCTGGCTCGTCCTCTTCACTCTCGGGCGCAGCTACCTCTTCTTCAGCCTCCTCTGCGGGTTCGGATGCTTGCACAGACTCGGTCTCTGCCTGCTTATCCTCTACCTCGACTGCTTTAGTTTCTTCCTTTTCTTCAGAAACCTGTTCTTCAGTTTCTGGCTGAGTAGCCTCTTTTGTCAGTTCATTGTTCTTGTTTTCCATGTTCTCCACCGTAGTGACGACCTCCTTTATTATCCAATCCGGTGTCGAGGCTCCCGCAGTAATGCCAACTAAAGTGCCTGCCGGAAACCAAGCAGGATCTAACTCTGCGGCAGTCTCAACATGGTGAGTAGGCGTTCCTATCTCAGAGCATAATTGTACTAGATTTCGCGTGTTAGCACTATTATGTCCGCCTACTACAACCATTATATCTACTTGCTTTGCTAGTTCTTGTGCTGCTTTTTGCCTCTCTCTGGTAGCATGACAAATGGTGAAGCCAACTGCTAGCTCAATATCCAGTGCTTTTAATTCGCTTAATACCGCTTCCCAAACATCTAGTTTGGTGGTCGTCTGGGCGACTATAGCAACTTTCCCAGACAAATTAAGCGAAGCTATATCCTCCGGCCCTGTGATGACTATGGCTTCGCCTTTGGCCCAAGCTAAAGCTGCTTGAACCTCAGGGTGAGTGGCATCACCTAGGATTAGCAACTGGTAACCGAGTTCTACAAAATCGGCCGCTTTCTTCACCAATTGCGCTACATGCGGGCAAGTGGCATCAAGCACACGGAGCTGTCTAGCCTCTGCTGTAGCATATATAGCAGGAGCCGCTCCATGGGCACGTATTAGCAAAGTTGCGCGATCGGGCACCTGACTGATGTCAGAAACCACTTGCAGACCTAGTTGCCGCAGCCTTTCCATCTCTTGCGGGTTATGCACCAGGGGACCTAGTGCATACAGAGGCTGCTGACTGGCTAGGGTTGTCTCAGCTAGTTCGATGGCGCGCCGTACCCCGAAGCAAAAACCACAAGCGGAAGCTACCTGCTTCTGCATCGTGTCAATCCTCCTCTCGGCATTCGGCCAACAAACTAGCGATTTCCTGCATTAAACGCCTTGTTTCCCTAGCCCGTTCTTCCGGCGTTGGTCTACCCCGAATAGCGCTTTCGATATACACCGGCTCACCCACATTTACCCGAAACTTATTGCCTAGCCGATACTGCCCATAAAGAGCTATCGGTACGATAGGCACATCTGCTCGGGCGGCCAAGAGCGCGACGCCTGTATGGCCATCTTGCATCTCGCCCGTTTTACTTCGGGTCCCTTCTGGAAAAATACCCAAAACGTTGCCTGCCTTTAATACTCGCAAGGCTTGCCGAATAGCCCCAATATCTGCTTCTCCACGCTTGACTGGAAAAGCACCGACTTTTCTCGCTAACCAGCCAATCAAAGGCGAGCGTATGAATTCTTCTTTAGCCATAAAGCTGACATGGTGGGGAGCAACAATAGCCACTATGATAGGATCCAAAGCATGAATGTGATTGGCAGCTATAATATATGGACCTTCAGCGGGGAAATTATCTAGCCCCTGCGTTTGCAGTCGTAATAAACGCGGTGCTAACCAACCTACGATGGATCGCAAAATGCGATAAAGTAGCATGGTTACTCCCCCCTGCTGAGGCAAATCTGCTCCGCATGTCGAATGACCAATTCAACGACTTGCGACAGAGATAAGCCCGTTGTGTCTATCACAGTAGCGTCGGGAGCAATGCTTAAGGGCGAATGTTCGCGGGTAGAATCTTGGTGATCGCGCGCAGCCATCTCCCGCATCAATTGGGGTAATTGACTGACGTCTTGCCCTAAATCATGCATCCTCCTTCTCGCTCTTTCTTCCAAGCTGGCAGTCAAAAAAATCTTCAAGTCCGCTTCAGGCATGACAGCGGTGCCTATATCGCGGCCATCCATGATAATCCCCCGAGCGCTACGGGCCAGTTGCTGCTGCTTCTGGCGCAAAGCGCGACGTACCGTCTCCTGACTGGCGACTAAGGAAACACATCGGGTGACCGCTGGCGAGCGGATTGCGGCTGGTATAGGACTGCCGTCCATCAGCAATCGGCGCTTAAGTTCGTCATCGCTCCAAGTGAATTCGGTTGTTTCAGCTAATCGCCCCAGTATTTCGGGGTCT
This sequence comes from Bacillota bacterium, assembly GCA_012735505.1. Classification (GTDB taxonomy): domain Bacteria; phylum Bacillota; class UBA994; order UBA5500; family UBA5500; genus JAAYHE01. Next base: position 1,858 of record JAAYHE010000023.1, on the reverse strand, counting down.
TGGAGCGACAAGTTCTGCTGCTGGGCTTTCCACGTGATAGCGCGGTACATAGCCCCTGTGTCCAAATAGACTAGACCTAATGCTTCTGCTACAGCACGTGCCACAGAACTCTTACCAGCGCCAGCCGGCCCATCAATAGCAATATTCAGTTGGCGCGCTAGCAAAATTCATTCCTCCAGTAAGAGCAAGTAGTTGCAACTATGCAATATTCGCCATCTTTATTGTTACTCCTTTATGAAATAAAAAAAAGTAACATTACCCCTATTTGCGATTACTGCACAGTAGTTAACCCCATTATACCACAAGCTGACAGACAAAGCGCCCTTACCGCCAACTTCTTTGCGTAAAGCAGAGGTGTCTCAAGCATCTTGAGGTGAGAGGTCTGGGCGTAAAGCTTTTGCCCCTCCCAGATAGATATGCCTTACTTCAGCAGCAGCATGGGGGCGGTCGACGAACATTAGTAATCGAATAACTCGAGGCAGAGCCCCTGGTACATCTATTTCAACTGCATCTAGCAGTGCTACTTGCTCAAGCCCCATAGCGCGAGCTGCCGTAGCAGGGAAAGCTGCGTTCAGGTCTGGTGTAGCTGTGAAAATGATACTAATGATTTCATCTGGAGCTAGCTTATTGGCTTCTAGTATAGTTTCCAGCAACACCTGCGTCTGCTTTAATATTTCGGAGCTGTCATTCTGGTCCACTGTAATGGCGCCCCTGATAGCTTGCATAAAATCTACTCCCCTATGTTTTCTTCAGGTAGCAATAGCTCTTGCTTTAACCAATTAGCCTTTTCTAAGACGTTATCCCAATTTACCGCCAACAAATCAGCAGGTGGGCTTATTATTCGTGGCAGTTGCATCTCTTCTTCTGCCGCAGTTGCCTGCAAAAATATTTCTTCTAATAGCGGGACACTTTCTGGCGGAGCTAGAATTAGGGTCGGCTTTAATTGGGCGATGTCCTCTAACATGAGTGGAACCTTACCGTCGACGTGCTCGGCCGCATTGCTACCACCTGCTAATTGTATCAGGTCATCTTCCAAGCTATTAAGACCAGCAACTGTCAGTTGGGGATCGCTTATCCACAAAACCCTAGCCTCTGGCCCCACTTGTTCCTTTGCTTCCTGCCTAAAGCTCGCTAATTGCTCTACTAGCTCTAAACGAAATTCGTTTGCCTCAGCCTCTGCCTCCACTAGCAGGCCTAAAAGCTCGGGGCCTGCGAGCAGCTGGGCTAGGCGAGACGGAGCAAAGGTTAACACGGGAAACCCCGCCTCTCTCAGCCTCTGAGCTAGGGTACTACTTTCTGCGCCCACAATGATTAAATCAGCCCGGATCGCAGCAATCTGTAGAGGAGTTATCGCCTGGCGCGGCCCTAAGTTTTCAGCCCGGGGGAAAAGATGCGCACCTTCTGAGCTGACTCCAACTACAAGCTGTTCCCGCCGCCATGCCTGCAAACGGCAAGCAGCCCCCGGCTCCAGCACCACCAACCTTTGTGGTAGGTCGAAAAACTCTAGCTCCTGTTCTAAATCATCGTGAACAGTTAACACCTGCGGCGCCCGTTGATATTTTACGGCAATGACTGCCATGGCAGTTATGGACAAAACAACCATCAGAAGTATCAACAGCGTTTTTTTCAACATCGGACTCACTTTCAATGACGAGGATTTTCCTGCACCACACGTATTGCTTCTAGAATAGCGTACAGAACGTCGACCTCAAACTGCTGGTCGAGAAAACCAGTGCGAACATAGGCCTCTCCCTGATCACATACAACATACCGAGGCGGTAGCCTATTCAGGGCAAGGGCAGTAATATCTAGCAAACACCGCTCGCAAAAACACGCACCAGCAATGTGATATTTCTCT
>JAAYHE010000022.1 GCA_012735505.1 Bacillota bacterium | reverse complement strand
AGCTGGAAACGCCGTCTCCTTCATCCACAGCCTGTCCTTGGCGTTTGGCTCGGGGGTAACTATTCCGGGAACGGGCATCTTGCTCAATAATAGAGCCGGGCGTGGCTTTGTGCTCGACCCTGAGCATCCTAACTGCCTAGCACCCGGCAAGAAAACTATGCATACGCTTAACACTTATTTAATTACCTATGATGGACGCCCCTTCTTGATCGGCAACACTCCCGGTGGTGATGGGCAACCCCAATGGAACATGCAGATCATAGTCAACTGCCTCGACTTCAGCATGTCGGTCTACGAAGCAGTTACAGCTCCCCGCTGGACCAGTATTCCAGGCACTGATCCGGCTAGCATTGACCAGCCGGCGCGGGTGCGCCTAGAAAACCGCTTCCCCGAATCCTTACAAAAGCGTCTACAGGAGCTCGGCCATACCATACAAGTAGTAGATGCCTGGGCTAGCGGTGGTGCGGTGCAACTGATTATGATCGATCCACGCACCGGTGTCCGCATGGGTGCCAGCGACCCCCGCGGCGACGGCAACTGCCTCGGCTTCTAAGCCTAGGCCTATTTCAGAAAGACGCTCACAGAACTATACTATGTCATTCAAAAAGTCCAGCCCCTTCGCTAGGGCTGGACTTTTTGAATATGAGCTCATTATTGCAATATCTCGCCCAGAGCAAGGTCACTGTCATGCTCACGCATATGTCTCCTTCGCCATACGTGTATTCGGCCTGGGGCAACTGCTTGGGCCCTAGAGCAAGCTCCAACGGGCCTATGCAGTAACCCCAGGCCTTGCACGCCAGGCGTCACACAAGAGGCAGTGCGCGTCCATCCGTAAAACACAGACGGTGGCTAGCAGCGCGCGAGCACCCACTCGACTATGGCAACCTAGGGTCTCGCCCCAGCACTAAATTGACTTGCCTTTTGGGCATAGAGCCGCAACCAACTGCGTAACTGATCGAGCTGCCTTTGGGTTTCTTTCTCGTTTACAAAGACCACCATATCTAGTATATCTGCCTCCTTGACTTCAGGCGGAAAGCAGGATTTCGGCATTACAACACTAGTATCATGAACAAATATACGCACTTCATTTTCTGTTACTTGTTCCACAAAGGCGCGAAATTTCACTTTAGCTCCCCTTTCTTCCGTTAGATCGATCGCTATGTTTAAACCTATTCAGTTACCGCGCCAGAAAGAACACACAAATAGGACAAGCTGCCCAGATAAAGTGCTAGGGAAAATTTCATCTTTAAATGGTCTAATATTTTTAAGCATGTATCTATGCTATAATGCTGACTAAGAATTACTTTTTCTATCCTCCCCACTCCTTGCATCCTAGATTTAGCTTCAGCTTAAAGGAGGACAAGGTCTTGTTTTTCCGCCTCGGATTAGTCAACATCGTGCGACAACTTGAGCGCAGCGCGCTAGCCCTGCTTAGCTTAGCGATTGCTGCCTTCAGCCTAACGCATAGCCTAGCCATTAGCCTGGGTTACCCTGCCCAGGCCTTTGCTAATTATAGGCATTACCTCGGCGGCGATACCGTCGTCTATCCCACCCGTATTATGGGCAATCCCAACCAAAACCAAAGACTCGAACTGCATCGCATACCTAACGATGCTTTCTCCACCCTTACCCTTATCTATCCGCACCTTACCCGAGAAGGATTCTTAGCACCCACAACACCAATCTTGCGTCCATTTAGCCCTGCCGACATGCAAGAGCTGGCAACGCACCCGCAGGTTAGGGCAGTTGACGCCCTCTACCGGATGCCCGGTTGGTGGCAAGACAACCCTGCCTCATTAAGGGCTGTCCCACCAGATTCTAAGCTGTGGCAGTATCAAACAGAGCAACTATCAGCCCCAACTGCAAGAGCAACTATACCGGTATGGCTCAACAGTCGGCAAAATACGGCACCCTTGCCCCCTGTCGGCAGCGAGCTTGATCTGCGCCTGCCCCGAATTGGGCTAACGCCAGCCGGCTCCCTGCAGTATGACGCTAATCACACGCTTGTCCAGCGCGTCGTTGTTGCAGGCTACTATGAAGTGCCAACGCGGGTAGTCAGTTGGCCAGGGCCCGATGGAGGCGACTTTTTAACCGAGCAAGGTTATCTAGACCTGAACGAAGTCTGGCTGTTAGAGGATGACTGGCAAGAACTATGGCGCCTGACCACCGACAACCTGCCTCCCGTAGCCGGCAGCCTAGGACTACAGGTTACAGACATGAGCATCCTGGAAGCCATAGTGGGACAGCTACAAATAGACTATCCCGAGTGGACTATTATCAGTGCACCTAATCTAGCTAAACAAGCAGAAGCAGAGTCAGCGTTAGACTCCTTCCAACGGGCGCCAAAAGAATATTGGGCAGGGCGGTCGCATAAACCCCAACACGCCTTCCCGATCGATGTCAGCCGTACCTTGGCAGGCCTTATTTACTTAAATGCCGGATTGCTGATGGCGGCACGCATGCTTACGGGTGCCGCAGCCCGTCGCAAGGAGATCGGCATCCTGAAAGCCTTGGGCGCGCGCCGGCGGGATATCTTGCTTATGGCCCTCACCGAAGCCGTGGTGCTATGCCTTATCGGCTCTACTATAGGCTTTGCCATCGCCTATCCAGCCGCCCTCTTTCAGCAAATTAGCAATGGCCTAGCATGGGGCCAGATTTTACGGCTGCTGGCCAAGAACTATGGGATTATTCTCGGCCAAACCTTAACCATCGGTGTCATCTTTGGTCTACTGCCGGCCTGGCGCTTAGCCAAACTGACAGTAAATGAGGTGTTGCGTGCATGAAAGATGTAATCATGGAAACAGTGCAACTCAACAAGGCTTTCTCGTTAGGCGAAACCATTTACGCCGTCAACAACGTCAACATCAAAATAGAGAGAGGTAGCATGAATGTGATCATCGGCCCCTCAGGTAGTGGCAAAAGCACTCTGCTCAGCCTCCTAGGGGGCCTAGATCGGCCCATGAGTGGCGATGTTCTCCTCGAGGGCCAGTCGTACCGTGCCCTGAGTGAAGATCAGCTAGCCTTACTGCGCCGACGCAAATTAGGGTTTGTGTTTCAGTTTTTCAACCTGATACCCCATCTCACAGCGCTAGAAAATGTCATGCTCCCCCTGCAGTTTATTAATACGCCTCACAAGGCAGCCAAAAGGCGGGGGTTAGAACTATTAGAACGGGTAGGCCTGGCTAAGCGCAGCCGCCATCTTCCCTTACAACTTTCTGGCGGGGAGCAACAGCGGGTAGCTATCGCCCGGGCCCTAGCCAATAGGCCAGCAGTAATTTTAGCAGATGAACCGACAGGTAATCTGGATACCAAAACCCGCGACGAAATAGTGGCCCTTTTTCAAGAGCTAAATCAGCAAGAAAAGCAGACTTTCGTCATGGTTACCCATGACCCTAGCTTGAGCAAGTTTGCTGACCAGCTGATCGTCATGCAAGATGGCTGTGTGGTGAGCCCATGAGGAAACTATTACGCCTCGTTAGACAGAGTTGGCGGGCCGCCTGGAAAATCTATGCGGCAGCTGTTCTATTGACCGCCTTGACGGTTGCTGCCTACCTGATCTACCAGAGCAACATGGACCAGCTGGGTGCCCGCTTTAGTCAACAGGTTAAGGAAGCAGATTTACTAGCCGACCTTTATGTTGAACTACCGCTAGGACAGCTATTAGCCGAGCCGGTGCAACCAACGGGCTCGTGGAAGGCGCGTCCTACTCCCCAGCTGGCAGCTGCTGGCCGTTCTCTACCAGTCAATACCCCTTATGGGCAATTAACTTTGTTGGCCATTCAACCCGACGCTGCTTACGCTGGCCCCCTGCCCGAACCTGGTACGGTGCTCATAAACCAAGTTTTCGCCACCAACTTAGGCTTGCCGTCATCTGGCAAATTGCTCCTGAGCAGCGCCGAACTAGAATCGGAGGTAACCCTCGTCATAGACGGTAGCTTCCAGGCGAGCGCCCATAGCGGCCATCTCTTGGCTTTAGTAGATGGTCTGCCGCTCTCGTTAGCAACTAGCGCCTACAACATCTTTCTTTATGAGCTGGCGGATGACCTTACATTGAAGGCAGCCCGCACGACTTTAGCGCACTTTTATCCCGCCGCTTTTGTGTTCGATGGGCAATTCGCCCAGCTACTAGCCCAACAAACGCTCGAAGATAGCTATCAGGGCTTTGCCGGCCTTGAGCTGCTCTTTTTCACCTTCTTAACCCTCGGCCTTCTCACTGCTTTCCTACTGGCCTTTTTGGACAGTAAACGCGAACTATCGGTGCTGAAAAGCCTAGGGCTGGCCCCAAGAGAGCTGGGAACTTTGTTTGTGCTTAACAGCCTGGTGTCTGCTGGTAGCGGTCTACTACTCGGCACCGGCTTAGCCTTTCTCAGTAGTAGCATCATGCAGATGCGCGGCGTGCTGTTATCTATCAAGCCGCAATACCTGCTGCCTGCCAGCGGTCGTGTAGGCCTTGCCTATTGTTTGGCTGTTGCAATCCCTGCTAACTTAGCCTGGCGCGCTACCGTCAACCAATTGCTCTACGACCAAACCATCCCTCTTATTTCTCGGCGCGTCACCGCTTTAAGAAAACGCTATGTAACCCTTGAAGATAAGTTGGCACAAGGTTGGCAGCTGCTTCAGCTTCCAGTAATCGACGGGGTCTTAGAGGGGTTTATTTTTAAGAAGGTAGGCGACCAGGTCAAGAAAGGAGAGGTTCTGGCTTTCGCCCCCAGTTGGTGGGGATTGGCTTATACCGAGTATGTGGCCACCATAGATGGCGAAGTAGGGATGTGGCAAGAAAGCAGTGGCTTTTTAGGCATCAAACCACTGGAAAATAGAAACACCCCGCCACAATAGGACGCGGCGGGGTATTCTGTTTTGTTTGCAAGGGTATCCTTATTGCCGATTGTCTTTCCGGTAGTAGTCAAACCAAGCCAACAGGCGCTCGTAGCGATCTACACGATGAATTGGACGCCGTAGCCCGTGATATTCACCGGGGTAACGAATCATAACTGCTGGTTTGCCCAAGCGGCGCAAGGCAGCATAGAATTCTTCACTCTGCCCGATGGGACAACGCAAATCGTTTTCGCCGTGTAGGAGCATGAAGGGGGTTTCTACCTTATGTACGTGCCCTAAAGGCGAATGTTGCAACAAATGCTCATAATCGCGCCATGGCTGCCCACCATACTCATACTCGTCAGCCCAGATTATGTCGGAAGTGCCGTAACCGCTGAGAAGGTTGCTAACTACGGCACCACCGCAGACAGCCCGGAAGCGGTTGGTTTGTGTCACCAGCCAACAACTCATGTAACCGCCAAAAGACCAACCATGGGCAAACAGTTGCTCCGGATCGGCCAGGCCGCGCTCGATTACCGTATCGATACCAGCCATAAGATCGGCATAATCCAAGACTCCCCAATTCTTGTCAATAGCGCAAGTAAATTCTTGGCCGTAGGTAGTGCTACCGCGCGGGTTGGTAAATAGAACGGCATACCCGCGGGCTGCAAAAATCTGCGCCGAGAACAAGAAGGCGGGGCCATAGGCACTATGGGGTCCACCATGAATCAGGAGTACCAAAGGATACCGCTTGCCTGCTTCATAATTGATGGGGTACACGATCCAGCCATCAATGTTTACACCCGGCTCGCTCTCATAAGTAATCTTCTCCCAATCAGCGAGAGCAATCTCCGCCATAAATTCAGCATTAATATTAGTTAATGCTTGTGCCCCATCCTCTGCGTAAAGATATAGCTCCTCTAAACGGTTAGGCTGCGAAGCCGTATATACCAACGAACTACCGCCACCTGCCATGCTGGTAATTGCCAAGTTGGGGTCTACTAGCACAGCTTCTACCTGGCCTTTATCATCCGTCTGATAAATGCCGGCCGCTCCCCGTTGGCTCATGAGGAAGTATAGCCTGTCGTCGACCCAAAACTTACTGGTGCCACCCAACCGCAACTCGGCTCCACCATGGGCGCCAAAAGGCAAATCAAAGGGGTGAGTAATATTGCGAGCGTGTTGCACAGTTAGGGGTTGGGGCTTCTTGCCGCTAGCTAACTCCTCCAACCAGCCTGCAAGTTCTAAGAGCCACAAATCTGTCGTCGTAGAAACGTTACAAGAGTTATCATGCCCAGTAAAAGCTATGACCCGACCACCAGGCGACCACAAGGGTGAACTGACAGGGCCCGGGGCATCGTACAGCCAATACATTTCTCCACTGACTAGATCCCAAAGCCACAAATCACTCTTGAGATCATAATCGGCGGTAGGAGAACGGCGCACACTGGTAACTAGATAACGCCCATCGGGAGAAATGGTCGGCGGACCGTGATCGAAGTCTCCATTAGTAATCTGACGGCTGGCCGGTTTCAAGTCGCTAAGAGGGGTTGTCTCCGGCACCGGCGTCACAAAAACCTGACGTCGTCTATAATCGTAATAGCCCACTCCGTCGCGACGATAGCTTAAACGGGTAACCACCTTGACATTGTTCTCAGGCTTCTTGTCGGCGTCGGTGCCCTTTTCCTTACCGTCGCGCTGCGCGCTAGCCGCAAGCCGCTCCCGATCGTAAGCCGGCGCTCCGGGATACGGCTCCCAATCTTCGGGTTGGCTAAAAACACTGGCCGTATAGGCAATCTGCTTGCCATCGGGGAACCAGACCGGGTCACCCCCTACCGCTTCTTCGGTGGGCACAAGCCAAGCCTCACCACCTGTTAGATCTAAGATGTAAAGTTGGCTCTTATCGTTTCGGCTCGACTTAAAAGCCAGACGGCGGCCATCGGGCGAGAAACGGGGCGCGCTATCTTGCCCGCTGCTAGTAATCCGCTTGGTCTCCATAGTTCTCAAATTGCAGAGGTGAATGTCGGTTAAGGCCTTATCCTTCTTTTCGTCAAAACGCTGCACCACATAAGCTAGCCACTGTCCGTCGGGCGAAACGTCGGCGTTTCCTACGCACTTAATGTTATACAAATCGCTAGGCTGTAAACCTCGCTTTGACACCTCAAACTCCTCCCTTTGCCCTTTAGTTTCGTTTCTAGAAAGTTATTCTGCATGGCCCCCACTATACCTGCTAATGTGTACTTGGCTCTGATAAAAGCATCAACTAGCCCATTTGACAGCTAAAACCGCACGAGTTAGAATGATTTATAGAAATAGCACAAAACTGTGCACACACAGGGGGTGGCCGTCAGTGAAACGAGTTGTCAGTGTCAGCCTGGGCTCCTCTACCCGCAATAGTGTAGGAGAAGCTGAAATCCTAGGCCAAAAGGTACGGATGGAGAGAATCGGTACCGATGGCGATATGCAGAAACTCCTTAATCTTCTGCGAGAACTCGATGGACAAGTTGATGCAATTGGCACCGGCGGCATTAAATTGCACGTACATACAGCAGGGAAAGCTTTTCCCCTGCGCGGCTCTAAGCAAGTGGCTAACGCCGTGAAACACACACCTCTAGTAGACGGTAGTGGCCTAAAAGATACGATAGAACGCCGCGCCTTTTATATCATGGAAGAGCACGGTATCCCTATAAAAGGAACAAAAACTCTTTTGATGTCTGCTATTGATCGCTTCGGCATGGCAGAAACCCTATGGGAAATGCAGGCTGATGTGATCTATGGCGATTTTATGTTTGGACTAAACTTGCCAATTCCTGTGCGGAAACTGTCTACAGTTTGGTTTTACGGCTCATTGGTCGGTCCTTTTTTGCGCTTTATTCCCTTTAATTGGCTCTATCCCACAGGAAAGAAACAGGAACAAACAACTCCCCGCTGGGAAAAATATTATCAGTGGGCTGACCTAATTACCGGCGACTTCCATTATATTCGCCGCTATATGCCTAAACGCCTAGACGATAAAATCATCGTTACCAACACTGTAACCGAAGCCGATGTGCAGGATTTGCGGCAGCGTGGCGTCAAACTATTGGTCACCGGCTCGCCTGAAATTAACGGCCGTTCGTTTGCCACTAACGTTTTAGAAGCTGCGTTGGTAGCTGTGGCAGGTAAAAACCGGCCTTTAACCCATGCCGAGTATGACGAGCTGTTAGACAGCATGGGATATCAACCCCGCCTAGAATACTTGCAAGGGTAATTTTTTAACAGCTGGAGAAAATTAAAAAGAGGGCACAACGCCCTCTTGGTCTGCCTACCTAGGTAGCTGGCCGTTAACCATAGCTTCTTGCGCTATTTGGATCAAACGGCGTACCATATGGCCACCTACAGCGCCGCAGTCACGAGAAGGAATATTACCCCAGTAGTCTTCCGAACCCTGATAAACTGGGATACCCAACTCGGCGGCTATTTCATATTTCATATTGTCTAGTGCCTGGTGTGCGCCGGGCACTAATTGACGACCGCTAGTATCGCTACCTCTAGCCATGAACACACCTCCTTTCAATAGCTAGCTTTCCCGAGCTATGAAGGCGGCATGTTACAAAAATAAAGGGATTAGTGCTAGTTTTAGCAAGCCAAATTTATTTTTTTGGAAGTAGAAACAAAAAAGCTAGCTCACTGCTGTGTGGGCTAGCTTTTCACTTTGGTTAGCGCTCTTGGGCCAAACTCGTTTTTGCTTGCACATACAGGGCACATTCTAGGCGCTTCTTCTGCAAAGCGCAGGCCATGGCGTCTGGCTTACGAAAATCGCCGTTAGCAAAATAAGCGTGGGCGAGGCAACCGCCTGAACAGAAGAAACGCGCCCAACAGTCGGAACAACCTTCTTTGGCGTAAAGGTTAACTGCCTGAAACTCCCGGGAAATCTCGGGCAGCGTAATGCCTTCGTAGACCGTGCCTAGCTTAAACTGCTCCTGCCCGACAAACTGATGACAAGGGTATAGATCGCCCGAGGGCGCTACGGCTAAATAGTCGTAGCCTGCGCCACAGCCTGTAACCCGCTTAACGACACAGGGGCCGTGATCTAGGCTGAGGTTAAAATGGAAGAAAGTGAAGGGCTGCCCCGCTTGGAAACGCTCCACATAGTAGGCGGCTAGTTTTTCATATTCGGCCTCTAATTGGGGCAAATCGGCTTCCCGCAGCGTATAGTCTGCAGTAGCCGGCCCTACTACAGGCTCTAAAGAAATATGACGAAAACCTAATTCCACCATATGCTGTGCATCAGCCGCGAAATCCAAATTGTGACGAGTGTAAGTGCCCCGCACGTAATAATTATCGTGCCCCCGGGAAGCGGCGAATTCTTGCATATCGGGCACGATGGCAGCATAACTGCCCTGCCCTCCGGCAAAAGGCCGGGCGGCATCGTTGACCTCGGGCCTGCCATCTAAACTAAGTACTACTGCGATTTTCTCGCGGTTGAGCCAATCTTGCACCTCGGGTGTAAGCAGAGTCGCATTGGTGGTTAAGGTGAAACGAAATACCTTGTCAAACTTCTGCTCTAGTTCCCGCCCGTAAGCAACCAAATCTTTTACGACCGCAAAATTGAGCATGGGCTCGCCCCCGAAAAAGTCTACCTCTAGGTTGCGCCGCGGCCCCGATGTCTTGATCAACATGTCTAGCGCTGCCTTGCCTACCTCTAAAGGCATCAACTCGCGGCAGCCGCCAAAGGGCCCGGTGCCGGCAAAACAATAAACACAACGCAAGTTACAGTCATGGGCCAGGTGCAAGCATAGGGCTTTGACTAGAGGCTCCCCTAGAGGCAACTCTGGGGCAGGCAGCGGTTGGCTGACGAGCTGGCCTTGCTGCAGCAAGAGTTTAATCTCTCCCAACGCTTCTTGCACTTCATCTGCAGGGTACCGACCCTGCAAATGAGCCAAAACAGCGCTATCCTCCAGGCTAGGGGCGTCTAAGATATCCCAAACCAACTGATCTATCTCATGTAAGCTATTAGTATTTTCATCGAACAAGAACTTACTACCTAACATCTCAAACTTGTGCATGATATCCCCCCTGCGGGCTAGAATCGAATACTCCCCAAAAGAGAAAAGCTACCCCATTGCTGCTGGGATAGCTCCCGTAGTTATTAGACTTACTTACTGTCTTGCTCGCAAACCTGGTTGCCAACAGTACAGGAAGTCTTGCAGGCAGACTGACAAGAAGTTTGGCACTCCTTGCAGCCCATATGTACAGTCACTTGCGGCAAACGACCGCGGTGAATAGTTTTGATATGCTTCACTGCAAATAGCCTACCTTTCTGATCAATTTGCGATATCATTATATCATAGATGATACCGCTGAATAAAGGGCTCTTGCCTTAGGTGCGGCTGGTACTTGGCTTCTCACTAGATGCCCAGATAGACAAATACATAGCTGCCAGAAGGCAGCCTGCATATAATGGGTTAGATTCTAAAAAGGTGGATAGATAAGATGGCTAAACCAGAACGTACAGCTGATCTGCCAGAGATTCTACGTTTTTTTGCTCCCCTCGCCCTGACATGGATGCTGATGATGTTTACGCATACCATCATCGGTGCAGGGTTAGCTCGCTCTGCTAACCCTACGATCTCAACCGCCGCCTATGCGATTGCCTTGAGCCTGGGAGAAATCTTTGAGGCTCCTTTGGTTATGATCAGGCAGACTGGTATAGCCTTTATTTCTAACCACCAAAGCTTTCGCGCAGTACGCCAGGTTACGCTTACCACCATTGCTATCTTTATGGTTATCACTTCAGCAATTGCTTATATCCCTCCGCTGACGCGCCTGGTATTCCAAGACATTCTTGGGGTCTCTGCTGATCTAATCGGTGCTGCTATCATGGGCTTTCGCGTCACCATGTTCTTCCCCATTGTCAGCGGGTTACGCAGCCTGTATCAAAGCATTATTCTAGCCAACAAGCGCACTGCCTACATCCCGATCGGCGTTCTGGTTCGGGTAACCTTTGTCAGTCTAACCGTTTATAGCCTCATGCAGCTCAACTTGCTAGCAGGTACGTTAGTAGGCGCCATTGCCATAGTGGGGGCTGTTGCTGCCGAAGCCATTCCCGCCAACTATTTTGGAAGGCGCCTGCTCCCGCAGACGGGTTCAGATGCAGACCCAATCCTTTCCACGAGAGCAATTTGGCGCTTCTATATTCCCCTTATAGGCTCCTCCCTTTTTGTTGCCATGGGGAAACCCTTCATCAATGCCGGCTTAACGCGTATGGCAGATGCTGCAATATCCTTGGCAGCCTTCAACATAGCTTTATCACTAACAGGAATGATCACTAGCCCCCTACTGAACCTGCACCAAGTAACTATGGTGTTTGGGCGAGCAAAGGAAAACCTGCCGCTAGTACGCAAGTTCGCCTTTGGCGTCGCCCTCATTTCATCGGCCTTGCTCTTTCTGATCGCCTATAGCCCCTTAGGCGTTTGGATTCTTACCGGGCCCTTCAACATACCAGCAGAATTGCTACGGCCAGTTCTGTATGCGGCCCGCGTACTGGCCTTCTTCCCCTTGCTAATAGGCTGGGTAGAGTATAATACTGGTCTTTTGCTTTTAGGGCAGGCCACAGGTCTCGGCTGCGAAGGTTTGACCCTACAACTAGGGAAACGGATCCTACGACTTGAGAAAGCTCAAAGCAGGCCCGCTAATTCTTAATTCACAGCAAAGACGGCTAGCTCTAGGCTCCGCGACAGATCGGCTAATACCTGTACTCCTGCTTTGCTATTACCCTTTTCGTCTAGGGCCGGCGCAATTACTCCTATCCCCATTTGCTTGCCTGGAACTGCTGCCATGATTGCTCCCGAAACGCCACTCTTGGCCGGGATCCCCACTTTCACAGCAAATTCGCCGGTAGCATTATACATTCCACAGGTATACATGAAGGTTAGGGCCAAACGCAAAATTTCTCCGTCGAGTGGCGGGTCTGCTTCGGGCCCCAAGGCCAAGCGGCGGCCCAGAGTAGCCAGGCCAATCACATCGGTCTCGATAGAGCACTGGCGAAAATAAAGGTCCAGCGCGTCCTCCACATCGCCTTCGATAGCCCCTATATCGCGCAAAAAGTAGCCGATAGCCCGGTTACGGTCGCCGGTGGCTTTTTCCGAATGGTAGACTCGTTCGTTAAAGCTAATACGCTCGGGGCCAGCTATCGCTCCGATATACTCATAAAGGCGCTGAAACCGTTCCTCCACGCTGTTGCCGGCAATTAAAGACGAGGTAGTGATAGCTCCAGCGTTAATCAGGGGGTTCAAGGGACGCAAGGACGAAAAAGTTTCTAGTTTGACGATGGAATTGAACGCATCTCCAGTAGGTTCCATACCGATGCGACTAAACACACCATCGAAACCTTGGTCCTCGAGAGCTAGCATTAAGGCAAAAACTTTGGACACACTCTGTAAGGTAAAACGCACTTGCGTATCCCCTGCTAGGTGCAGCTGCCCGTTGGCATCGATTACCGCTATGCCTACTATTGTGGGGTCAATCCTAGCCAATTCTGGAATGTATCTAGCTACTTGGCCCTGCCGAGTCAGAGCCCGGTTGTCAGCAACGATAGTTTCCAGCATCCTCTGCATAATAATGGCTCCTTCCCGTT
>JAAYHE010000002.1 GCA_012735505.1 Bacillota bacterium | reverse complement strand
GACACCTCGGGTCCGTCACTCAACATTCTCATCAAGTTAATGACAATTGTGGCTCTAGTTTTCGCGCCACTGTTCATGTAGCTAATTTTTGCTTCTCCAGGAAACTGTGCTCCTAGTCTGGCGACTAGGGCACAGTTTCCTTTGAATTACATATGGGCAAAGGAGAGAGACTAGATGCAAAGAGAGCAGGCATTAGCTTTAGTACAAAAGCACGTAAAGAATAAAAACTTAATTAAACACATGTTAGCGGTAGAAGCGATCATGCGGGCCTTAGCCGCTCGTTTGGGTGAAGATGTTGAGCAGTGGGGATTGGCAGGATTACTACACGACATAGATTACGATAAGACAGCCAACGAGCCTGACCGCCATAGCCTGCTAGGAGCTGCCATGCTGGAGGCAGAAGGTGTTGAACCAGAGATAGTTTATGCGGTCAAAGTACATAACGAGGTACATGGCTTGCCTAGGGTAAGCTTGCTAGACCATGCCCTGTATGCGGCAGACCCCCTTTCGGGGCTGATTGTAGCTGCTGCTCTAATTCATCCCGATCGCAAACTAACTTCGATTGATACCAGCTTTGTATTAAACCGCTTCCAAGAAAAGAGCTTTGCTCGCGGGGCTAATCGGGAGCAGATACAAACCTGTCATGAGTTGGGCCTCGATCTAGAGCAGTTTATCACCCTGGCCTTGCGGGCCATGCAAGCTATCAGCGTAGAGTTAGGTTTATGAAGTTTCTTTTGCAGTCGGCCGCACTATTGTTGTGCGGCTGTCTGTGTCTTAGGGGGGAGAAACGATGCGCTACGAGATTAGCCCAATGACCAGGGCGGATGCTCGTGAAATAGTTATGTGGCGTTACGAAGCACCCTACGATATCTACAACATACATGAGGAAGGCGGCAACGTAGAACTGGAAATCGAGTCTATGCTGGATGACTGTCATTACGCTGTGCGGGCGGCGAAGGTTGGCTTGGTCGGCTTTTTCTGCTATGGGGTTATTGCGCAAGTGCCAGGTGGCTGGGCTCGCGGGGTTTATAGGGGGCGACGCGTGCTAGACATCGGCTTGGGGATGCGCCCTGACCTTACTGGCCGCGGTTTAGGGCAAGGATTTGTGCAAGCAGGTGTGGACTTTGCCGTGGACCAATGGCGACCAAACGCGATGCGATTGACTGTAGCCAGCTTTAATCGGCGAGCAATAAGAACTTACGAACGGGTTGGCTTTCAGGCCATAGATACTGTAACGTCTAATACACCTCGCGGTCCGGAAACCTTTATCATTATGTTATTACCCATAAAGTGAAGCAAGACTCGCGTGTAAAAGGGCAAACTAATGCTAGGAGTTAAGGAGGGGTATGCATGGAACGTGAAGATTTGCTGGCGATGATGCGTCAGAAAGTCTATAAGCCGCTAACCGAAGCCGAGTTGGTCGAGGCATTAGCTTTGCCCGCCGCAGAAGCAGAAGAATTGCACCAGCTACTGACCGAGTTAGAGAAAAGCGGTGTCATAGTAAAGACGCGCTACGGCCGCTATGGACTGCCCGAGAAAATGAATTTGGTCGTCGGCCGCTTGCAGGGCAATGTGCGGGGGTTTGCCTGGGTGTTGGCCGAAAACCAGGAAAACGACGTTTATATTTCTGCAGCCAACCTCAAGGGGGCCATGCACGGCGATCGAGTTATCGCTCGACTTTTGCCTTTTAGCGAAGGTAAGAGTCAAGAAGGGGAGATAATTCGCATTCTAGAAAGGGCGCAGCATGTTTTGGTCGGCCGTTTTGAGGCCGGCGGATCGCATGTTGGCTTTTGCCGGCCCGATGAAAGGCGCATCGGCCAAGATATCATCATTTTCCCTAGCGACAGCAAGGGGGCCGAAACGGGCGACCGTATTGTCGTGAGGATCACCCAATTTCCTGATGCCAAGCGTCGTTTTGCCATTGGCGTTGTAGACGAGGTGTTAGGGCGCAGCGGCGATCCCGGTGTTGATGTCTTAACCATCGTTCGCCAATTCAACTTGCCCGAGGATTTTCCTCTGGAAGTCAAAGAGCAGGTAGCGAAAATGAAGCTTACCGTAGACCAAACGGATATTGAAGGGCGAACCGACTTGCGTCTGCTGCCGACGATCACTATCGATGGCGCCGATGCCAAAGATCTAGACGACGCAATTTCTGTGGAAAAGCTCCCTAACGGCAACTACCGTTTAGGAGTACATATCGCCGACGTAGGACACTATGTGCGCTACGGCACGCCCCTGGACCGGGAAGCCATGCAGCGGGGCACCAGCGTCTATTTGCTGGATAGAGTCATACCCATGTTGCCTCCCGAGCTGTCCAATGGCATCTGTAGTCTAACGCCGCACGAAGACCGCCTTACCCTATCGGTATTAATGGAAATCGATGCCGATGGCAATGTGGTGCAAGATGATATTGTGGAAAGCGTTATTAAAAGCGATGAACGCATGACTTACGATGAGGTGAATCTCCTCTTAGAGGGTGATAACGCTGAGTTAGCACAGCGCTATGCCGAGCAACTTGAGCATCTTGCCTGGATGCGGGAATTGCGGGATATTCTAGCACGCAAACGACAAAAGCGCGGCGCTATCGATTTTGAGGTGCACGAAACCCAGATTGTCTTGGATGCCGATGGCCATGTGCTAGACATTAAGCCTCGCATTGCTACCTTAGCCGATAGTATCATCGAAGAATTCATGGTGCGGGCTAACGAGACCATCGCTGAACGCTATTACTGGCTCGAGCTGCCTTTTGTCTACCGGGTGCACGAAGAACCCAAGCTGGAGAAGGTGACAGAGCTTAATCACTTCTTGGGTGCTTTTGGCCTGCGGATCAAGGCCCAGAGCGACATGATCCACCCCAAAAGCTTTCAATCGGTGCTGGAACAGATTGCCGGCAGGAGAGAGGAGCGCCTCATCCATCGTGTCCTATTGCGGTCAATGATGCGGGCC
Source organism: Bacillota bacterium (assembly GCA_012735505.1). Classification (GTDB taxonomy): domain Bacteria; phylum Bacillota; class UBA994; order UBA5500; family UBA5500; genus JAAYHE01. Next base: position 4,217 of record JAAYHE010000002.1, on the reverse strand, counting down.
CGTTACTGCCCCGACTGCCTGGGCCATTTCGGCTTAGCTCTGAAATATTATTGTCATTTTACTGCTCCCATTCGCCGCTACCCCGACCTGGTGATTCATCGCATTATTAAAGAGAATATCCATAAGCAGCACTTAAGCGCAGAGCGACGGGCCGAGCTAGCCGCCTTCGTAGAAAGGGCAGCTACGCTTGCCTCTGACCGGGAGCAGCTGGCCACCGAGGCAGAGCGGGCAGTTGTCGATCTAAAGAAGGTCGAATTCATGCTGGGCAAGGAAGGCGAGGTTTACGACGCCATCATCAGTGGAGTTGCCAACTTTGGCTTCTTTACCGAACTAGACAACACGGTGGAAGGTTTGGTTCACGTTAGTAGCCTGACCGATGACTATTACCGCTATGACGAGCAAGCCTATGCCTTAATCGGCGAACGCACTGGCAGGCGTTTTCGCCTAGGTGATCTGGTACGGGTGAAGGTGGTTAGAGTTGATCTAGAGGAACGCCGGATAGACTTTGAGCTGGCGGATGCTTAGTGACGTGTTCGTAAAAGCCGTCCCTGTCTCTTGTAGGGACGGCTTTTAGTAACTATGCTTGCACAAGCAATCGATTGTCTATAGCTCTAAAGTATGCTAAAATAACTTGATTAACGCAAATCTTGACGGCAGCCCAAGATTGCTGTATAATCGTATTAACCATGCCCCGCTTTGTCTAAGCAGGGCTCAATTTTTCTAGAGGGATTGATATGAGAAATAAAGGCATAAAAGTACTGGCCGAAAATCGCAGAGCTAGACACGATTACTTTATAGAGGAGACATATGAAGCTGGTTTAGCTTTGCAGGGTACTGAAGTAAAATCTATACGGGCTGGGCGCGTTAACATGCGCGATAGTTTTGCCCGGGTTGATGATGGGCAGCTAATCCTTTATAACATGCATATTAGTCCCTACGAACAAGGCAACCGGTTTAACCATGACCCGTTGCGACCCCGCGTCTTGCTGATGCACAAGCGGGAGATCATGCGTTTGCTTGGCCTGACTCAAACTAAAGGCTATACCTTAATACCGACTAAACTATATTTGAAAAACGGACGTATTAAGCTAGAGTTAGGTTTGGCAAAAGGTAAAAAGCTCTACGATAAACGTGAAGCTATCGCCAAGCGCGATGCCCAAAGAGAAATTTCGCGAGCGATGCGGGCACGCGAAAGAGGCGAATTCTAATCTATGCTAACCCGGGGGCGACATGGTTTCGACGGGGGTAGTGTGGGTTGGAGTAGCGAGCCGGGGATCCTGGAACCCGTAAAACAGGGAAACCTCAAATAAACGCTAACGATAACTTAGCACTCGCTGCCTAGTAAGGCAGCCGTCCGCCCAAACTGTGTCTACTGGGTTTGGTCTCGGGCGTCATGAACAGTAGTACTACCGGTAGCAACACTGCGAAGTGTTGCGGGGGTAATAAAGCGATTGTTGCGTAGCAACTATCGGCTTGTACCTTTCGAGAGCGCCTAGTATCTGTCGGGAAAGAAATAGGCTAGCAAGGTAACTACCCTGTCCTTGGGGGAGTTGCTGCGCGAATTTCAAAACAAGGACTGCGCTCGGAGAGACTCTGACTGGCATGCCTTCGGACGGTGGGTTCGACTCCCCCCGCCTCCACCAAAGAAAAATCAACCACCCATTGATAGAGAGAACTATCCGTGGGTGGTTTTTTGTTTGCCTTGAAACCGTGCAGAATGGGGGATGGCGGACGCCTTGCTGCCGCCTAAAGGAAGTAGTCGGTGAATATGGTTCATTTTATTTTTACACAATATGAATTTGATTTGTAGAAAAACCCAAGCTTATAATGATATGCTTATTATGTACATATAAATATGGAGGCGAAGGTAGAAAGTAGCACGCTTCTATCGGTGCATACGTAAAGGAGGAGAAAGCGTTGAACAAAGCGGTATTTGACAAAAACCAACAAATTGCCATTGATTTTTTGCAAGACCCCGAAACCAGGGAGATATTAGCGGAAATCAATGATGCAATTTGGTCCTACGCAGAATTAGGGTTAGAAGAACATAATACTGCAAACTTGCTCATCAATTACCTGGAAAAGGAAGGGTTTGAAATAGAAAAAGGGGTCGGAGGAATGCCAACTGCCTTCGTTGCCACTTTTTCTAACGGTCCTGGGCCAACTATCGGTGTATTAGGTGAATTAGATGCACTACCGATGCTATCCCAAGAAGCAGGGAACCCTACTCACGCACCCATAACTGAATTAAAGGGAGCTATAGGGCCGGGTCATGGATGTACTCACAATACTATGGCTACTGCGGCTGCTGCTACGGTTGTAGCGGTTAAGAAGGCTATGGAAGGCGGAGGATTTACCGGAACCATTAAAATGTTTGGAAGCCCTGCTGAAGAAACGCTAATTAGCCGTCCTTTCATGGTTTATGCCGGGGTATTTGATGGTGTAGATGTTGTGATTGATAACCATGGGGGAAGTGGATTTGGTGCATCTTACGGGGTAGGTAGTAATTGTAATTGGTCTTTTGCCGTTACCTTCCGCGGAAAAACAGCTCACTCTGCCGGAGCCCCATGGCGCGGAAGATCAGCTTTAGATGCTGCTCAAATAATGAACATGAGTACCGAATTCCTGCGTGAGCATTTACACTACACATCCAGATTGCATTATGTAATGACCGAAGGTGGAGAAGGCCCTAATGTAGTTCCGGATAGAGCAACTACATGGTATTACGTAAGAAACTCAGATAAACTAATTAAATCTGATTTTGAGAGGGTGATAAACTGTGCAAAGGCTGCAGCTCTTGCCACAGATACCCAGATGGAAATCACCCCCTATACTGCCATCCATCAATGCTACAGAAATGAGACCTTAGCACATATGGTTCAAGAGAACATCAAAAAGGTGGGAATGCCTGAGTGGACTGAGGAAGAACAAGAATTCGTAAAGGCATTACAAAGAGCTGTAGGTGCAGAAGAAGTAGGTCTTCCTGATAACTCTGCCATTGAGGATAAGCCAAAAGGACCATCTCCACAATTTGTAGGCGGAGGATCTTCTGACATAGGTGAGGTTTCTTTAGTTGTGCCTCTTACAACTGTTAGATTTCCAACCTCTGCCCCGGGAGCTATAGGCCATCACTGGACTACTACTGCGGTAACTGGTTCTACTATTGCTCATAAAGGGTTGATAGCGGGAGCCCAAGTAATGGCGGTAACTGCCATAGAATTATTGACTAATCCTGATAAAGTGGCTGAGATCAGAAAAGAGTTCAGAAAGATGCAGGAGGAGCACTTCTATAACTACAAGAATGATGGTAAGAACCTAGTACTGGATGAAAACGGGGAAGCCCAATTTGAATCTTACTTACCTTTCCTGTTTGGTATGGCAGGAAAATATGAATATGATCCTGAAAACGGCAAATTCTTCGTTCCGGAAGGTAAGGAAGTTGCCCCACCAGTAGGATTCTTAAGTGAGCAAATGGCTAAGTATCGTCCACAAATGGCTAAACATTATAAGACGCCAAAGTGGTACGATGGGCCGGAGATTATAACGGAATAAGTATTTGCTGAAGACGGGAGGACCTTACACTTGCCGTTGCGCTGCGCCAATCGGCTGGGCTGGCGTGCTTTCGGACGGTGGGTTCGACTCCCCCCGCCTTCAACAAATATATGTTGTTTTTCGGAAGCTAAGGAGCCTGTTGCGTTAACAGCCTCTAAATAAAAAGACGGTTTCTGGCGTTGATGCCAGAAACCGTTTTTTGTTGTAAGATATGAGTTGTGAAACATAGTTCCTACGGTCAAAGCACACACTGACCTAATGGTTACCTATCGATGTTGAGTTGTCATTCCCGGTGGACGCTTAGAGTTTCGTTGATCATACCAAGCCACAAAATTCAGGTTAGGGGAGAATGTAAGCATGACTATTGATACGAAATTGGACAATTTCAAGATAAGATTTGCAGAAAAAGATGATGTGCCACTAATTTTAGAGTTTATCAAGGAACTAGCCAGCTACGAGGAATTATTAGATGAAGTTGTGGCAACTGAGGCTATCTTGGCAGAATCATTATTTGACAAAAAAGCAGCTGAAGTTCAAGTATCGCATAAAGTAGTAAACTATTCAAGATCATACATCTATTTCAATAGGTTTTTCAGAATCCTAAGGCAAAAGCCGCTACTTTATACCATAACTTCACAGGTTAGACGTTATAGCCTCGTGATTTG
>JAAYHE010000021.1 GCA_012735505.1 Bacillota bacterium | reverse complement strand
TAGTCGCCAGACTAGGAGCACAGTTTCCTGGAGAAGCAAAAATTAGCTACATGAACAGTGGCGCGAAAACTAGAGCCACAATTGTCATTAACTTGATGAGAATGTTGAGTGACGGACCCGAGGTGTCCTTAAAAGGATCGCCCACCGTATCTCCGACAACAGCAGCTTCATGCGTAGGTGTTCCTTTGCCTCCGTAGTGGCCCGCTTCAATGTGCTTCTTGGCATTATCCCAAGCTCCACCCGCGTTAGCCATCTTAATAGCTAAGAGAACACCCGCAACCAGAGAGCCCGCTAACAAGCCGCCCAGAGCTTCTTTACCTAAGAACAGCCCAGTTGCCAATGGGGCTAGGACGGCTATCAAACCAGGTACGATCATCTGCTTTAGAGATGCAGTAGTGCTGATAGCAACACAACGGGCGTAGTCAGGCCGTGCCTTACCGTCCATCAGACCAGGAATTTCGCGGAACTGACGGCGCACTTCTTCAATCATCTCATAGGCGGCCTTACCAACTGCCTGCATGGTGATGGCTGAGAACAGGAAGGGTAACATACCGCCTACGAACATCCCGATAATAACGTCCGAATTGAGAATATTAATAGTCTCCAGGCCAACCGCAGCCGAGTAAGCAGAGAACAAGGCCAATGCCGTTAAAGCCGCTGAACCGATGGCAAAACCTTTACCAACAGCCGCGGTCGTGTTACCAACTGCGTCGAGGGCGTCGGTTACGTCCCTAACTTTCGGATCTAATTCGGCCATCTCGGCGATACCACCGGCATTGTCAGCAATAGGCCCATAAGCATCCACAGCAACAGTCATACCTGTAATAGCTAACATGCCAACGGCCGACATTGCTATACCGTAGAGACCAGCAAAGTTATAAGCTATAAAAATAGCTAAGCAGATAACTAGTATGGGCAAGGCAGTACTCATCATACCTACGGCTAAGCCCGTAATGATGTTGGTAGCCGGTCCGGTTTGGGAGGCAGCTGCAATGCTAGCCACTGGAGGCTTGTCCGCAGAAGTGTAGTATTCGGTAATTTGCCCAATGACTACTCCAGCTATCAAGCCCGCTATGATAGCATAGAAAACGTTTATTTCAATGCCCAGATAGCCCACTAGGAAATAAGCAGCTCCGATGGTCAACAAGCCTGACACGTATGTTCCCAAGTTTAAAGCCCTGGCAACGTTGGCACCTTCTTTGGCGCTAACAAAACGAGTACCAATAATCGAGGCAATGACGCCTGCTGCTGCTAATAATAGAGGCAACAGGACTCCTTTGATGCTACCCTGGTAGACAAAAACACCGATAGACATAGCGGCGATAATAGAGCCTACATAAGATTCAAACAGGTCAGCTCCCATACCAGCTACGTCGCCAACGTTATCACCAACGTTGTCAGCGATAACTGCCGGGTTACGGGGGTCGTCCTCGGGGATACCAGCCTCTACTTTACCGACTAAGTCGGCGCCAACGTCGGCCGCCTTAGTGTAGATACCGCCACCTACCCGGGCAAATAGAGCAATGGAGCTTGCCCCTAAAGCAAAACCGTTTACAATGTCGGGATCTCTAAAGACATAATAGAGAACACCTACACCTAAAATTCCTAAGCCAACCACCGACATACCCATAACTGCTCCGCCGTTAAAGGCTACGCCGAGCGCGGGGTTGGTACCGCGCTGAGCCGCATTAGCAGTGCGCACATTAGCCTTAGTAGCTACAGACATGCCGATATAACCAGCTAAGACACTGGCAATAGCACCAACTAAAAAGGAAATTGCCGTTTCTATGTCAATGACCCACGCCAATAGTGCAAACAAGACGACAACAAACACAACTAGCATGGAGTATTCGCGTTTCAAGAAAGCCATCGAGCCTTCATGAATAGCGGTGGCAATTTCGCGCATCCGTTTGTTACCAGGATCTTGCCGTCCAATCCACCCCGCCAAAACGAAGGCGAAAAGCAGTGCTAACACACCGACTGCGGGTGCCAGCCAAAGCAGGTTTTCCATCACAGTTTGCCTCCTAACGTAAAACAAGTGTTGCTATACGTATAATACCTTCTGATGTTTATCTCGTTTAAAGAGTAGCCAGACCCATGAGAAAGCATACCCTAGGTCTGCCAGGGTATGCCAATTGGTTATGGTCTTCGCTAACCTAAACGCCGAGTCAAAATCGCCAGAATTAGAGTCACAGTCATCCAAGCCCCGGCAAAATACGTAGCCAATCTAGCTAGCATCTCGTCCTTACTTTTTTTCTGACCAAATAAGGTCTGTGCGCCCCCGCCAATAGCACCCAAGCCTGCACCCTTAGCTGACTGCATCACAACTGTTACAATGACGCCTATGGCCAGTAGCGCATCGATAATGGTCAATGCTAGTATCAAAATGCCACCTCCTACCCCCAAAAGCTCTCTACATTTTAGCACAGCAGACTAGGGTTTACAATAACGTTGACAGAAGCCTAGCCGCTGGGGCACGTTCTAGACGGTAGCTTACTGACGCAAGTTATAGAAAGCATCCCGCCCCATATAACGAGCGGCCGTTCCCAGTTGTTCTTCGATACGCAAAAGCTGATTATACTTGGCCACACGTTCGCCGCGCGACGGCGCCCCCGTCTTGATCTGGCCGGCATTAACGGCAACTACTAGATCTGCTATAGTAGTATCTTCAGTTTCGCCCGAACGGTGGGAAACTACCGCTGTATAGCCAGCACGTTTTGCCATTTCAATTGCATCTAGCGTTTCGGTCAGGGTACCAATCTGATTTAGCTTGATCAAAATCGAGTTGGCCACACCCTGAGCAATACCCTGTGCTAAACGTTCCGTATTGGTGACAAACAGGTCATCACCAACTAACTGCACCCGGGACCCTAAACGCTCGGTTAACAGTTTCCAACCATCCCAGTCTTCTTCCGCCAACCCATCTTCAATCGATATAATAGGATATCTCTCAACTAAATCAACATAATAGTCGACCATCTGGGCCGCAGTTAAGGTGCGACCTTCGCTGTCTAGATGGTAGGCACCATCCCGATAGAGTTCGGTGGCAGCCACATCTAAAGCCAGCATCACATCTTCTCCCGGCCGATAGCCAGCCAACTCGATTGCCTGCATGATCACCCGGAGAGCGGCTTCATTAGATTCTAGGTTAGGAGCGAAACCGCCTTCATCGCCCACCCCGGTAGCTAAACCCTGTTCTTGCAGAACTTTGCGTAGGGCGTGAAATATTTCTGCCGACATACGCAAGGCCTCTCGCCAGCTAGTAGCGCTGACAGGCATGATCATGAACTCTTGAATATCAACATTGTTGTCTGCATGCTGACCGCCATTTAAGATGTTCATCATTGGGGTAGGCAAGGCATGACCATTAACTCCGCCTACGTAGCGGTAGAGGGGCAAACCACTAGCAGCGGCTGCCGCCTTGGCAACAGCCAAGGATACACCCAAAATAGCGTTAGCACCTAAACGGCTTTTGTTAGGGGTAGCATCGAGATTGATCAAGACCTCGTCAATGGCGGATTGAGCTCTAGCATCGAGGCCAATAATTTCGGGAGCGATTAAGCTGTTAACATTATCGACAGCCTTTTCCACCCCTTTTCCCCCATAACGGCTCGCATCACCATCTCTGAGCTCGACGGCTTCAAAAGCACCCGTCGAAGCACCCGAAGGTACTGCTGCTCGCCCCACAGTACCACACGCCAGCGTTACCTCTACTTCCACTGTCGGATTACCCCGTGAATCGAGTATCTCTCGCGCAATACAATCGGTAATCTTTAACATCTGTCATTCTCCTTTCTGCAGGGCCCGATCAAACCAATAATGACCTGCCAGTCATCACAGGGGGCTGAGTTAGCTCCAAAAGCTCTAAAACCGTGGGAGCAACGTCTGCTAACACGCCCTGACCCCGCAACTTTACTACCCCCGGAGCCATAACTAAACAGGGAACCGGGTTGCCGGTATGAGCCGTATGTGGCTCACCAGTATTAGGATCTATCATTTGTTCCGCATTTCCATGGTCGGCAGTGAGCACCAGGGCTCCTCCAACCCGCCTCACCGCCTCAGCTACCCTGGCTACACAAGTGTCGATAGTCTCGACAGCCCGGATAGTTGCGGATAAATTGCCGGTATGGCCCACCATATCTAGATTGGCAAAGTTGACGACCACCAAATCATATTCGTCTATCTTAGCCGCTAGCTGAACTGCTATTTCTACTGCACTCATTTCTGGTTGCAGGTCGTAGGTCGATACTTTCGGTGAAGGCACCAAAATACGATCTTCGCCAGGAAAAGGTTCTTCCCGCCCTCCGTTAAAGAAGTAGGTGACGTGAGCATACTTTTCGGTCTCGGCCAAACGCAGCTGTCGTAGGCCTGCCTGGCTCACCACCTCACCTAAGGTCAAACTCAAATCCTGAGGTTCTAAAACATAGGGCAAAGGATAATCTGCTTCATATTCCGCCATACCAGCAAGCCAGATAGGTATCTGCTTGCCGCGGGGAAAGGCAGTAAAGTCCTCATCGTTTAAGGCATGCATCAGTTCTCTCACCCGGTCGGCGCGAAAGTTCCAGATGAAAACGGCATCACCTGCCTTAATGGTTCCATGGGGACAAACCACCGTCGGCGGCACAAATTCATCGGTAATATCTTGTGCATAAGCCTGCTCTACTGCCTGTCGCGCACTAGTAGCCTTTACCCCTTGTCCGTACACTAGCGCCCGATAGGCTGCCTCCACCCGTTCCCAGCGTCGATCACGATCCATGCTGTAAAAGCGACCGGTTACCGTCGCTATCTGGCCGATACCTAATCGACTCATAGCAGCTTCTAACATATCGATATAATCTAGGGCACTTTGCGGTGGCACATCGCGGCCATCGAGAAAGGCGTGCACATAAACTTCTTGCACGCCGTTGGCGCGAGCTAGGCGCAAAAGTTCTAGGAGATGGTCTATATGACTATGCACACCACCATCGGACAGCAAGCCAAGAAAATGCAAGGAATGACCCTGTGCCTTCTGCCAAAGCTGCTGGAGAACCGGGCTAGCAGCAAAGGTGCCGTCGCGGATGGCACGATTGATACGCACTAAGGGCTGGTAGACTATACGCCCGGCACCGAGGTTGATGTGTCCTACATTAGAATCGCCCATCTGGCCCGGCAGCAGCCCTACGGCCTCCCCCCCGCAAGCTAGCTGAGTATGGGGGTACTCGGCAAAAAGGCGCTGCAAGTTAGGAGTAGCGGCTTGCCGTACTGCATTGCCAATGGGGTTGGAATTGATTGCCCAGCCATCTATAATGGCCAGAACGACTGGCTGCACTCTATTTCACCTCAAAAGCGCGGACGATGGCGGCAAACTTGCCTGGGTCAAGGCTGGCACCTCCTACCAAGGCACCATCAACACCATCCGCCCGTGCAAAATCTGCTATATTATTGGGCGTAACACTGCCGCCGTAAAGGACACGCATTGCATCCGTGTTACCATTCATCAAGCGATACAGTTTTTCCCGAATATACTTGGCCAGCTGGGCTGCATCTTCAGCAGTTGCAGACTTCCCTGTCCCGATAGCCCAGAGGGGCTCGTAAGCTATCACTACCTTCTCTAACTCAGCTGGTCGCAAATGCTTAAGACAAGTTAAGAGTTGCTGGCCGATCACCTTTTCTGTCAAACCTAAACTACGCTCACTCATAGTTTCGCCAACACATAGAATTGGGGTAATACCATGCTCTACAGCTACCTTCACTTTATTACCGATAGTCTCGGCAGTCTCACCAAAATGTAAGCGACGCTCCGAATGACCAACGATTACATAACTACAGTCTAAAGCCTTGAGCATAGCAATAGACACTTCGCCGGTGTAGGCACCCTTGCTAGCCGGATAAAAATTTTGCGCCCCAACCCGCAAATAGCTCCCCGCAAATCCAGCCCGAACCGTTTCGATGGCAGTAAAAGGAGGGCAGACGACCACCTCTGCCCTAGTCGCCTCGTCTGGCAAGAGCCCGCGCAAGCTTTGACAATAAGCGCTTGCTTCTGGCGATGTCATGTTCATTTTCCAATTGGCCACAACTAACGGCTGTCTCATAACAACCCCCCTATTTGCGCTGGGATAAAGCCACAATACCAGGCAATTGCTTGCCTTCTAGGAACTCGAGGCTAGCACCGCCTCCAGTAGAGATATGCGTGATAGAGTCTGCTAAACCTGCCTGAGCGATGGCCGCCGCCGAATCTCCCCCGCCGACAATACTGACAGCATCCACCTTAGCCACAGCTTCTGCTATAGACTGGGTGCCTGCCGCAAAAGCAGCTTGTTCAAATACACCCATCGGACCGTTCCAAACTATCAGTTTGGCCATGGCTAAAACCGTCGCAAATTGTTGCTGTGTAGCTGGACCGATATCTAAAATCATGCTATCAACTGGCACCTCATCGATAGGCACAACCTGCCCCGATGTCGCTGACAAAGCTGGCGCCACCACCGCATCAACGGGCAGATGGATTCCTACCCCTTTTTCGACCGCCAACTCTAGCAATTCTTGCGCCAATGGTATCCGATCTTCTTCTACCAAAGATTTTCCTACTGACTTGCCTTGAGCTGCTAGAAAAGTGTTAGCCATGCCGCCGCCGATCAATAAATGATCAACCTTGCCCAGCAAGTTTTTCACAACGGCAATCTTATCTGACACCTTGGCGCCGCCCAAGATAGCGACAAAAGGACGTTCAGGATTCTCTAGGGCATTGCCAAGAAACTTTATTTCTTTTTCCAGCAAGAAGCCACAAACAGCTGGCTGCAAATAGTGAGTTACGCCTTCTGTAGACGCATGAGCCCGATGTGCAGTGCCAAAAGCATCGTTAACGTAAACATCTCCTAAAGCCGCCAACTGCTTGGCAAAGGCTGCATCGTTTTGTTCTTCCTCAGCATAAAAGCGCAGATTTTCTAATAGCAGCACTTCGCCCTCGCCCAACTCAGCCACAGCTGCTTCTGCTACTGGGCCGACACAATCAGGCACAAAGCTTACCTTAGTCTGTAATAAGCCCTGCAAGTGCTCAGCTACAGGAGCAAGGGAAAGCGCAGGGTTTATCTGGCCGCGCGGACGGCCTAAATGGCTCATCAGAATAAGCTTTGCCTTGTTTTCCACTAGATAGCGGATGGTAGGCAAGGCGGCTACAATACGTGTATCGTCGCTTACCTGGCCATCTGCTGTTAAGGGAACGTTAAAGTCAACCCGCATCAGCACCCGTTTACCTGCAACAGCGATGTCTTTAACGCTTAAGGTATTCATCTTGCACCTACCAATTAGAAGCCAGCGTCAGCTACATACTTGGCCAAATCAACTATGCGCTCCGAATAACCCCATTCGTTATCGTACCAAGCCACAACTTTAGCTAAACGATCGCCCATAACCATCGTTAACGGAGCGTCTACAATAGCAGAATGAGGATTCTGCACATAGTCGATAGATACGAGGGGTTCGTCACAAACATCTAAAATCCCCCGCATCGAACCAGCTGCTGCTTCCCGCAACACATTATTAATTTTCTCCACACTAACTGGCTGCTCGAATTCAGCCACTAAATCCACCATAGAAACAGTGGGGGTAGGAACACGAACAGCAAATCCGTTTAGCTTGCCTGCTAGCTCTGGCAAGACGAGACCAACAGCCTTAGCAGCCCCAGTAGTGGTGGGGATCATAGAGATAGCAGCGGCACGAGCGCGGCGCAAATCTTTATGACTGCCGTCGAGGATACGCTGGTCATTGGTATAGGCATGAATAGTGGTCATCATGCCGGCGACAATGCCAAAGTTCTCGTGTAGCACCTTAGCCACTGGTGCCAAACAGTTAGTAGTGCACGATGCATTAGAGATAATGTGATGTTTGGCAGGATCATACAGGTGGTGGTTAACGCCCATAACAACAGTAAGGTCGTCATCTTTACCCGGAGCGGCTATGATGGCCTTTTTGGCGCCACGCTGCAGATGCCCACGCACCGATTCGGCATCTCTAAACTTGCCAGTGCATTCCATGACGATGTCAGCACCTAGCTTTTCCCATGGAATATCGGCGGGGGATGCACCGTTTGTCACCGGTATCTCCTTGCCATTGACTATGAGGCAATTCTCGCCAGCCTCTACCTCGCCCTCAAACTTGTTGTACGATGAGTCATACTTAAGCAGGTGGGCCATAACATCTGCACCAGACCGATTGTTGATGCCTACTACCTCGATATCTCCGCGTGCTACGGCAATACGCAGAATCTGGCGACCAATGCGCCCAAAACCATTGATACCGATCTTGACTGCCACTCGTAATTACCTCCCTCTATTCTCGCGGCTCAGCTACAAATTGGCCGATTAGTATATATCAATTACGGATTGATTATATCACATATAATATTTCTTACGACCACGAGACGACAAGATTCCCATTTCCTCTCGATATTTACCCACGGTGCGCCGAGAGATCACGATCCCCTGCTTCTGCAGCAGGTCGGCTAACTCTTGATCACTCCAAGGAGCGGTCGCATCTTCTTGCTCTATCAATTGACGCAAAGCTGCCTGCACCCCTTCTTTAGCCAGCCCTAAACCACTACTATCAGCAACACCGCTAGTAAAAAAGAAACGCATCGGGTACATGCCCTGGGGCGTTTGCATATATTTGCCGGCCACAGCCCGACTTACAGTTGATTCATGAATCCCGAGACTAGCAGCAACCTGCGCCAAGGTAAGGGGCCGCAGCCGACTTATACCTTCCTCTAAGAAGGCATCTTGACCGGCCACAATGGCTAGCGCTACATTATACAAAGTCTGCTGCCTTTGTTGTAAGCTTCGCATCAACCAAGTCGCGGCCGTTATCCGGTCGCGGATATAGCGCGCTACTTCCGCGTCTCGAGTTGTAGATAACAAATTTACATAATAACGGTTCAAGGCCAGTCGAGGCAGGGCCCGTTCATTAATATTAACTTGATAAGTTCCCATCTCTTTTAATACGATGACATCTGGCAATACGAATTGATTACGGGTGCCTGAAGACAACTGACCTCCTGGACGGGGTGTCAGCCGCTGTAGGCAATCTAGAAGCTCTTGCATCTCTTTTGGTTGGCACTGCAAAGCAGCTGCCACTTGTGCTACCTGTCCGGCTGCCAGCATGGGTAGGAATTCTTCAATGGCCCGTTTCCATGTGTCTTGCAACTGTCCCTGGTCGGCCAGCTGCAAGCAGAAATATTCGGCCAGATTGCGGCAGCCGATACCCCGGGGCTCTAGCGACTGCAGCAATTGGCGAGCGGCGGCTACCTCATTTACTGGCATCCCTGTTGCCTGAGCCAACTCGCAATCTGCACTCGGCAGAAAGCCAGAGGGGTCGAGATATTCTAATAGCTGTACAGCTAGCTCCTGCACCGGCGGAGGATAAGGGCTGGTGCGAATCTGCAAAACCAATTCTTGTAGTTTATCCTGCCCTAGAGCCGGCCACCTATCCGCTGGTACCATCTTTTTCTGTTCCTGAGGAATGTCACTTCTGGGGACCGATTCTTGGAACCAATATTCCAGCCACTCTTGCGTCTGGGTATTAGGATCTTGATAGGGATCTTCACCTGTAAGTTCTTCCCAGGGCAATTCTAACTCTAACACCGGGTTAGCTGTCAGTTCTTGTTGCAGGTAAGTAGCTAGCTCATAAGCGGGTAGTTGCAATATGGTCAGTGCCTGCCGCAACTTGGGGGTAAAAACCAAGCCTTGTACATTGGCTACATTGGTAACTAATTTTTGTCGCACAGCATTCACCTCCCCCATCGGGCAATAATGCTAAGAAAGCCGCCTTCCTCCTAGCCGAACCCATCTAATTATCCCGGTGCCTGTCTGGGTTGCTATCCCTGACTTCATTGGCAAGTCTGACTAATTTACGCAAGCGGTGGTTGACTGCACTCTTACTCAAGGGCGGGTCGGCCAATTCACCTAGCTCCTGCAGGCTGGCTTCAGGGTGATTGAGACGCAGTTCAGCCATCTGCCTCAGTCCAGGCGACAGTTTTTCCAGCTCCTGCCGCGCTACCAATAACTTGATGGCCTCGATCTGCCGCATAGCGGCTTCCACCGTCTTACCCAGGTTAGCCGTCTCGGCATTGACGAGCCGATTTACTCGGTTACGCACGTCTTTGCGAATACGTGCATCCTCAAAGTAGAGCAAAGCTGTGTGTGCCCCGATTACGTTTAAGAAAAGGGCAATCTGGTCGCCCTCTTTTAGATAGACCACATAATCTTCCTTACGCTTAACTACCTTGGGTGTCAGTTGCTCTCGTCGCAGCAACTTACAAAGCACTTCAGCCTGGTCTGCATAAGTCGTTGCGATCTCCATATGATAGGAAACTTTTTTGGGATGGTTAATCGCCCCTGCCGCCAGGAAAGCTCCCCGCAGATAGGCTCGGCGACAACAGCGTTGCTGCACTACCCAGTTGGCCACTCCATGCCCAAACTCATTGCCTGCCTCAAGCAAACCTACTTGACGCAATAACTGGGGTACCTCCCCCTGGCACCAAACCAAATAGACGTTATTCTTACGCAATCTTGCTTTACGCCTGACAAAAATTTCAGCTTGCACGCCAAATACAGCCCGAAACAACTTGAATATAACCCTGGCCGTAGCCGGGTTCTGGGTAGTTACGCTTAGCCCCCATTGGCCACCCCGGCTCCCTTCGACACAGCCATTCAGGCGGATCAGGGCGGCTAACTCGGCTCGCTGACAACACTCATCTAGATCTATTAGACGAGCTAACTCCTGCTTCACCTCTTCGGAAAATGTCACCTTAACAACTCCCTCACACTTGGGCTTATACTTACTGTCTAATTCCACTTACGACTTATTTTGTCCTCTTATACTATTCTGGCGGCACGAACATAAGAAACAGGCGGTGATTTCGCTAAGCGAAACACCGCCTGTAGGCTTAACTCGTTGACTTGCCTTGTCGACATAACTCGTCCAATTCGTCCCAGGTCTTTATCTGCCTCGCCCGCGCAGCCAGTTCTTGCGAATAGCGCCAAAGGGCAGTAGTACTCTGCCAGACAACTAGACCCGAAGGACACGGCCCCTGGGAATCACCTGCAAGCAAGTTTTTTACCCATTTGAACATAGCCACCCTCCTCTATGATTGTAATAGCGGGCCTAGCGCTGGCCCAATGATCGGTGGCAATAAATCTGCTTCCTGCCAACTCTGCGTAAGATGGTGTGCTAACAGATTATATGTAACCAGAGCCGTATCAGGATTGGCCTTTGGTGTCCTGGCAGCGAGGTAATCTTGGCAAGGTGGCAATACCGTTTGCAGCAAGAGAGATAAAGCTGCCGTCAGCAACTCTAACGTCTTTTCTATAGCCTTTAACTGCTCAAGCCGCAAAATTGGCCAAGCCAGGCTATAGCCGTCTACAGCCAATTTGCCCTTCCCTGTCCGCGCATACCCCGATAACCGCCGCATTAGGTCCAAGGTTGGATCTCCGTAAATAACTATAGAGTTATCCTCATCTAAGCTAGCCAGCGTCTGCCGCATATACCTATTATTTAATAAGTCTCGCATCTCCCAGGCATGGGGATAGTCACTACCCACCAGCGTAGTTACAGCAACTTCATGGTCTGCACTGAGAAAGGATAACCAAGGCCCCAGTAAAGAGCCACGTTCCTCCAGCAGGCAGGCCATTACCTTGGTTTCCATGATATCCAACAGCAGATGTGCCCCTATTCCCCCGAGTAAATAGCCAACCAGCAGGTTATGGGCAATATCTTCCCAACTAGGACGAGGCGCCGGGGCACTTTGCCACGCTCGCCGCAGATCGTCGATCAAAGGGTAAAAGCGCTGGAGGTAGGGACTCACGCTAGCCTGTACCTGCTTGTCTAGGCCTGTTTCCAAGACTTTAGCATAGCGAGGCACAGTTAAGTATCCGCTGCTTCCCTCGACTCGTACCAAACCAGCAGCACTAAGTTTTTGCAGGACAGTTGCATCTGCTCCCGTCAAAGCCTGCTGCAAATCCTCAGCGTTTAAGTCAGCCAAGGCCCGGCTCGGATCGTCTTTAAAGCGCTGGTAAATAGCTCGGGCGTCGGTGGCTATGAGTAAAAGATGCATTTCGTTCTTAGCTCTAGCTGCTTTAGCCATTTCCCTCAACCCCTTCCTCCAGCACCTGTAAATTAGCTATCGGTACTGTAATTTCTTCGCCGCTTTGCAGCTGTACCCTGGCCACTAGCACAGAAGCTCCTGAAGCAACCACTTGTCTTTCTTTGGGCAGCTCGAGCACGCGGCCGATGGCTCCCCGCCTAGGCTCTCGCAGTAACTTAACCAAGCTTCCCTGACCGACCTCCAAAGAGGATTCACCGCCAACTCTAACATCAGTCACCGGCCAATTCTGTTCCGGTTCGCAAACAATTATCTCAGGCCGGATGACACCAGCTCGAATATGGGTCGTACCATTGACCGATGCATAGCGCCCCTCTAACTGCTGCAGCGTGCGGAAGGTACCTTCTGCCATCTGACTAGGTAAAAAGCCCTCGGTCAGAATGATGGTAAAACCTAAATCCTCATCGCCTGTAAAACCAACCGTCACGTCGCCACTCATGAAGTCGGCTAAAAGTGCGAAGGGCATATAACCTACAACTACCGCAGCTGCTTGCGCCTGTTGGGCGGCCCGGAGCAAATCCACACTAGCAGTGGCCCCCGCCACTACCACCTTCTGTCGCCAATTATCGTCAACAGCTGCGACAGGCAGAGTTTCCTGCGGACCAGCTGCGACATAGAGGAGCCCGCCAGCTTCACCGCCGATACCATAGGCACCCAGAACAACATGGGCGTAGGCCCGAATAGTAACCTCCTGCCCTGCTTGCACCTTGACCACTTTTCCCGACAACCAGGCAGTTAGGTCGGTGCGGGTGTGTAAGGGGGTAATGTAGACCTTGCCATCTTTGGCGCCGGTAATACGACCATAGACGGGAGACAAAACATAGGTAGACTTGGGGGTGCCCCTGCGCATGGCTATAGGCTGTTCAAAATGAACGGCCATCCCCTCCCGCACGAGCAGGCTGTCGCGCCAAGTGAGGGAGTTTAACCCCAATTCTTCAATTAGATCTATGACTACCGGTTCGCTACTGCCAACAGGAACTGGTTCCCGCACAAAAACCTTACCCTGATGGCGCGAAACTAAACCGATATAACCGCTATAAGGCGAAACAGCCGCCAAACACTCGCCAAACCGGTATGTCATGGCCACCGGCTCGCCGGCTGCCACAGGGTCACCTTCTTCCTTCAGCATCACTGGCTTTAACTCTGAAGGTGCCACCGCCACCTGTTTGGCTGCGTCAAACTGTAGCAATCTGCCTGGCAAATAGTCTAGATGCCCAATCACTTGCTCTGGTTGGACCCAATCGCCCAGCTGCACATCGATTTTGCCATGATAAGGTAAACGGCGAGTGCGCTCCACAAATACAGGTTCGAACATCAGTCTTCCCCCCTCATTACAGCTGCCAATTCATGCTCAGTAAATGCTCCTACTGCTGCTAACGCAGCCGCTTGCTGTGCCATTTGGGGCTCAAAACAGTCGCGCCCACGAGCATCAAGGATCAGCCCTACAACGCCCCCCTTGACTTTACGCTGCAATACGCGCCCACGCCCGGCACCGATGTCTAGACCACGCAAGGGAGTAAGAATGACGTCGACTTCTTCGTCCCTGGCTATAGGTAGCAGGCGTACCTCGCCGCCAACTAAGCTGCCTTGCTGCACGCCGCTGGCGGTTATTACCTTGTATTCTAAGCAAGCTTGATCGGCAGTCAGGGCCTGTTTTTCACCAAAAAGGCTGAAACTCGGCCCTAGCGGGATAATGCAGTCTTTCTCCAGCACCTCTAAGGCTATTTCTGGATAAAGGTCTGATAAAGCCCCCAGGTGTGGCATCATGAAAATGCTATCAACAGCCAGATAAGAATAGCCACGCGGTAAGAATGCATCTAACAAAATCAAAGCCGCCTGCGCCCGCCGCGGTGTATGAGAAAGCACTCCACCGCTACCCACGATCAGTTCAATCCGAGACATATCTAAAAGGCCCGTCGCCTCACTGGTAAAGATGGAGGTACTCTGCAAGCTGCTCAAAGGTCCTCCTAACCCACCTTGCTCGTCGGGCAGATGCACTACTAGACCGTTATGTTGTTGTAAGGCTAACCGCAAAGCCTCCCGGGCTAAGGCTTGCTCTATCATGAGATCGCGTAAGGTGGCGGGGACAGTAGTAGGATAAA
The DNA here is from genome assembly GCA_012735505.1 of Bacillota bacterium. Taxonomy (GTDB): domain Bacteria; phylum Bacillota; class UBA994; order UBA5500; family UBA5500; genus JAAYHE01. The sequence goes on along the minus strand of JAAYHE010000021.1, from coordinate 60,436 downwards.
GCATCTTGTGTAAAACGCTGTCCTGCAACTCCTGCGCAGACAAGGAGAAAGGCAACCAGCGCGCTACATTTGTTACCCCTGCCTGCATCAGAACATTACCAGCACTATAGCTCATACCGATATTGGCGCTCACCGTCCGGTGGTATTGCCCGTCATAAACAGAGAAAACGTCGGTGGTTGCGCCCCCGATATCAACTCCGAGAATATTGATCTCCTCTTGCTCGGCCAGATGGGTCATGATTTTGCCTACAGCCACAGGCGTCGGTAAAATTGGAGCCGTTACTTGTTCTAGTAGAGCTGCATAGCCAGGTGCTTGCGCCATGACGTGGTTTAAAAATAGTTCATGAATCTGAACCCGAGTAGGTTGCAGATTTTCTTCGCTAAAAGAAGGCCGTAAGTTGGGCACTATAGATAGATCGAACCCGGCCTGCAAGGTGTCTTGTACCAGTGGTGCCGCCTTACTATTGCCGGCGTAGATGACCGGCATGGTATAAGTTTGACCGAAGCGAGGGGCTGGTTTGGCCGAATTCAGCAGGTCGCAAAATTCGAGAGCAAAGTCTACTTTTTCTCCCCCATCAATGCCTCCCGCCAATAACACCATATCTGGCCGTGCCTGCCGAATTAACTCCAAGCGCTCAAAAGTAGTCCTTTGATCATCAGCAGAAATTACATCCAGGAGAATTGCCCCTGCACCGAGAGCCGCTCTTTGAGCACTTTCTGCGGTAACCCGCTTAGCTAAGCCACAAACCAATACTTGTAGCCCGCCGCCCGCGCTGCTAGTGGCCAAGAAGTGATTAGCGCCTTCTGGCCCCAAATAGACTCTATCATCTTGCCAAAGTCGGCAACCTGTCAAATTTTCTAAGGCAGCAATAGCTCGCCGTACCCCTATCATTACATCCTCTGCGGGCGCTTCCACTGTAGTGCCAGCTTCGCCCCGCTGCACTAACCGATAACCACTATCCTGGCGGGCAATTAGCAATGCCTTAGTAGTGGTACTCCCCACATCAATAAGCAAGAAACTGTCGTTTTTCATACCGTGCCTCCCTCTGATGCACCTCTTTGAAACAGATAAAAGATTAATAACAGAATGACCATTACTACTTCTGGATCAACGTTACAGTTTCCTGCTTGGCCCCATCCCGAGATCGATCACTTGCAAAAATGAAAAGGTCGCCCTTGCTGTAGGGCGACCTTTGTATAAGAGCTCCGCAGCGCCTAAGCGTTGCTAGCCTCTTTCAATATGTAATTTAGCCGTCGCTACTAGGAGGGGTGCTGTAGCTAACTCCTAAGTTCTGCTTAGCTTGACTCTCTATCGGAGTATCTCCCGGGTTGCGAACTTGGTTAGATCCGGCTGTATTACCATAATTGCTGCGACCATAGTTGCCGGGGTTCTGCCCACCACCCTGATACTGACTGGTGCCATGCTGGCTTGAGCCACCGCCCATGCCTCCGCTCATCTGGGCATATGGGGGCTGACCGCCGCCATAAGGATGGCTCGGGCCGCTGCCCACATTGCGGTCGGCTTGCATGGCCTGTGATATACCGCCCATGCCACCTTGCATCATCTGCTCGCTGCGAGTGGTGCCGATGTCTTGCGTCTGCCCATAACCGTAGGCTCCGTACTGGTTGGGCGAAGCATAATAGCTAGACCCGCCACCATAGTTACCAGTGCTATAAGCCTGAGAAAAATTCTGGGCCCCATACTGGTATTGACTGGTACCATATTGGCTTGGGCCACCGCCCATGCCCCCGCCCATCTGGGTATACTGGGTCTGACCGCCGCCATATGAGTGGCTCGGGCCGCCACCGCTGCCCACATTGCGGTCGGCTTGCATGGCCTGTGATATGCCGCCCATGCCGCCTTGCATCATCTGCTCGCTGCGGGTGGTGCCGATGTCTTGCGTCTGCCCATAACCGTAGGCTCCGTACTGGTTAGGCGAACCATAATAGTTGGAGCCACCACCATAGTTACCTGTGTTGTAGCTCTGGCCAAAATTCTGGGAGCCACCCTGATACTGACTGCTGCCATACTGGCTTGGGCTACCACCCATACTGCCACCCATCTGGGTATACTGGGTTGGACCACCACCGCTTCCTACATTCCGGTCAGCCTGCATGGCCTGTGATATGCCACCCATACCGCCTTGCATCATCTGTTCGCTACGGGTGGTGCCGATATCTTGCGTCTGGCCATAACCGTAGGCTCCATACTGGTTAGGCGAACCATAATAGTTAGAGCCACCACCATAGTTGCCAGTGTTATAGCCTTGGCCAAAATTCTGATTGCCACCCTGATACTGACTACTGCCATACTGGCTGGGACCACTTCCCATGCCCCCACTCATCTGAGAATACTGGGTGGGGCCGCCACCGCTGCCTACATTGCGATCGGCTTGCATTACTTGCGACATGCCGCCCATCTGGCGCTGCATAATTTGCTCACTGCGCGTAGTACCAATGTCTTGCGTTTGGCTCTGGCTGTAAGCGCCAAACTGATTGGGCTGGGGGTAGCCAGGCTGACCTGAAGAATACTGGGATCTTGTGTTGTAATTATGCATGTTTACACCTCCGTGAATAGTTGGCGTTCTGGACACGAGGACAGGCAATATTGCTGTGAAAAATGACACGTGTCCTACTATCCAGTTCCCTGCTGTCACAACGCCTCTCGCTTCTAATATCTCCCCATTCATAGCCGGACATGTATTATCTGGGCACAATAGAATAGAAGCTGCCGGCAAGGGCAGCTTCTAAGCTCCTCATAGACTTTTTCTAGTAATAATTAGCCACAGCGAGAGAAACCACAGTTTGCACAAGTAGCGCAGCCATCTTGCGGCACGAGCAAGCCGCCACATTCTGGACATAACAAGAGCGCATTGGGGCCCCGGGCAACGTTTAAATCAAATTTTACGGTACCATTCACATATTTTTCGATGGTCTTGCCGATAGCATCGGGGCAGCTAAGAACCCAAGTTTCTGGGTCGACAATACAGGCTACACAGCGAATACCTTTAATCTGATCTAATATAGCTGATACTTCTACACCACTACGGAGTGCTAGACTGATCAAACGACTAACGGCATCCGATAAGGAAGAACAACCTTCTTCGCCGGTATTAGTAAAGACCTCGCACAGGCCGTACTCGTCGGAATTGACGGTAACATATAGCTTGCCGCAACCACCAATCTTATACTTCTTGGTGATTCCATGGGTTTCATCGGGCCTGACGCGTGGCTTCACCTTAGCGGAAGGGGTTTCCTCCGCTGCTGCTACCTGCGAGCTGGTAGCGCTAACCTCGTTAGCGGCACTAGGTGTCGATAAAACCTGGAATTGGCGGCTTCCATCTCGATAAATAGTCACACCTTTACAACCCAAGTCATAGGCCAAAAGGAAAACCTTGGCCACATCGGCTTGCGTAGCATGATTTGGGAGATTAACCGTTTTGGACACTGCATTATCGGTATGGCGCTGGAAAGCAGCCTGTATGCGCACATGCCATTCGGGTGCAATATCGTGAGCTACCACGAAAACCTTCTTGATATCGTCAGGTATTTCCTCTATGTCCTGGATAGTGCCTGCCTCAGCTACACGGCGGATTAAATCATCGCTGTAAAAGCCTCCGGCTTTAGCTATCCGCTCAAACAATGGGTGAACTTCAAATAGACGATCGTCATCTAGAATATGGCGTTGGAAGCAAACTGCAAATAGGGGCTCTATGCCACTAGATACGCCGGCAATGATGCTGATACTGCCGGTAGGCGCAATAGTGGTTACTGTAGCATTCCGCAAACGCGGACCGCCAGGATAATCGTAGATAGACCCCGAGAAATTGGCAAAAACACCTCGCGTTTCGGCTAGGGCAGCCGAGGCTGCTTTAGCTTCCCGGTCGATGAAACCCATTATCTCTTCGGCCAATTCAACAGCTACCTCAGAGTTATAAGGAACACCCAACTGGATCAATAAGTCAGCAAAGCCCATTACGCCGAGACCGATCTTGCGGTTTTCAGTAGCCATCTTTTCAATTCGCGGCAAGGGATAACGATTGGCATCGATTACGTTGTCTAGAAAATGGACTGCTAGGTGCACCAACCGCTTCAGCTTATCATAATCCACCCGGGGTTCCGGCTGCTGTTCTACCATGCGGGCTAAATTTATCGATCCTAAGTTACAAGCTTCGTAAGGCAAGAGGGGTTGTTCTCCACAGGGGTTAGTGCTCTCGATTTCACCCAGCTGGGGAGTCGGATTGTCGCGATTGAGACGATCTAAGAAAATGATACCAGGCTCTCCGTTTTTCCAAGCCATTTCTACTATCTTATCGAATACGGCTCGCGCCGACTGGCGGCCGACTACACTCCCATCTCGGGGATTGATTAAATCATATTCGGCGTCTGCCTGCACTGCCTGCATAAAATCTTCGGTAATGCCGACCGACAGGTTAAAATTAGTCAGTTGGTTAGGATCTTCTTTAGCCGTAATAAACTCCATAATGTCAGGATGGTCCACCCGCAAAATCCCCATGTTCGCTCCCCGCCGGGCGCCCCCCTGTTTTACGGCATCGGTCGCTTCATTATACACTCGGAGAAAAGATAGAGGTCCACTGGCTACGCCCCCTGTTGACTTCACCATATCGTTCTTGGGACGTAAATTAGAGAACGAAAAGCCTGTGCCACCGCCACTCTTATGGATGAGGGCAGCGTTTTTTAGGGTTTCAAATATACTTTCCATACTGTCTTCAATCGGCAAGACAAAACAGGCCGCCAGCTGCTGTAATTCCCGACCGGCGTTCATCAGTGTCGGTGAATTAGGTAAAAATTCGAGATTAGTCATCATTTCGTAAAACTGTTGGGCCAACTCCTCGGCATAACTGTCGCTTTGTCCATAATGGGTCACCTCAACAGCGGCGATATTTTTAGCTACACGCCAAAACATATCCTCGGGAGTCTCTATGACCTGACCATTTTCCTTTCTCAGATACCGTCTTTCTAAGACGGTACGCGCGTTAGCTGTAAGATCCACTTCACTCAGTACCTCCCACCTTATAGTGTCATGGCCCACACACCAGATCCATTCAAAACTTAGGTGCGGAAAAGCACCTGTTCCTTGCTAAATAGCTGAATCGTTAAAACGATTCCTATAGCTATGTAAAGCAACGAGCTCCCCACAGAAACTAATAAAACCGGCGTCGTCAGGCCACCCAGCAAAGCCCCTTTCATCATCAGCAAGTTATTGGCAATAGGCAGCAAGTGCAGCACAAAGGGGGCCTCTGCTGGAGTAATGAATTGCGTGAGAAAAGCCGGAATGACCAACAGGAAAGATAAAGGCGAAAGATAAACTTGTGCCTCCTTAAAACTGCGGGCAAAAACGCTGAGCACTATCGAAATAGCGCTAAACAGGCCTGCCAGCAGTAGCGAAGCTAAGAGGAAGGCGGCTAAAGTAGCCGGGGGCAAAACAAAAACTATATCAGAACTGGCGCCCATGGAGGCTAAGGCTTGGGGTGCAACCGCCATAGATAAAATCAGGCTAGCCAAAGATAGGGTCGCTGAAAACATGGAAGTGACCACCACTGCCAGGTATTTGCCCATCACCAAGCTGCTACGTTTAGGTGGGGTAGCCAACAGGGGTTCTAGGGTACCTCGTTCCTTTTCCCCTGCCGCTACGTCGATAGCTGTATACATGCCCCCTAAAGCAGCCCAAATACCGATTATCATGGGCAACATAAAAGACAAAATAGTGCTTCCCATCTTTTCCTCGGGTGCGATATTTTCTAGCTGCCTATGAAAAGGGGTCAGAAAATTAGTGTCAAAACCTCGCGCAGCCAACCGTTCTTTTATTATACTGGTGGCAAAAAGGTCAAGGGCACTTTGCAGCTTCCCTGCCGCCAGCCCAGATTTTTCCCTGGCAGCATCATACTGCACTTGTAACACTGTCGTCTCCTCTAGCTGTAGAGCCGTGTGCCAGTTCTCAGGGATAATTAGCACTGCATCCACATGCCCATCCGCCAGGTCTTGCTCAGCTTGTTCGCTATCCTTAATGGTAAAACTACCAGTCGCTTCTAGCCAGCTGACCAATTCGGGCCCGCGCTCGGCACCTACTACGGCCAGAACCGTCAATTCTTCTCCCGCCTTGTCCATACGGCTTTGCATCAAGGCGGGCATGCCTAGGATCAAGATGGGCATCAACAGTACCGGCAGGATAACTAGCCCCAAGAGGGTACGTTTGTCCCGCAGCGTATCTAGCATCTCTTTCCGGAAAACAAGCTTTATATGTCGCCAATTCATTCTTGAGCACCTACCAGTCGGACAAAAATATCCTCTAATTCACCTTGACCGGTTTCTGTAACCTCGTCTAAGGTGCCGCAAGCGACTAGCCGCCCCCGATGCACGATGCCGACCCGGTCGCAAACTTTTTCAACTTCGCCCATGATGTGGCTAGAGAACACAATGCACTTTCCACTAGCCCGTAGCTGTTGAATAAAGTTGACCACAGTACGAGCGCTGACAACATCCAGACCTGTCGTCGGCTCGTCCAGCAACAAAACAGGCGGGTCATGCAATAGGGCCCGAGCAATAGCAGCTTTCTGCTTCATACCTCGCGATAGCTTGCCGGTCCGGCGGTCTGCGTAAGCCTTCATATCTAACATTTCTATCAACTCTTCACTACGCCGGCTAATCTCGGGCAACGGCATATCGTGTAACTCGCCATAGTAGCGCAACATCTCACGGACCGTCAGCCGATCGTACAGTCCGGGCTCGGTAGATAAAACGCCAATCTGCCGCCGCACCATATGGGGCGACTGCACTAGATCGTGCCCAGCAACTATAGCGGTGCCGGAAGTAGGGCGCAAAATAGTCGCCAACATACGCAAGGTGGTAGTTTTGCCGGCGCCGTTTTCACCCAATAGGCCGAATACTTCACCCGGTTGACAACTAAAACTGATGTCATCCACGGCTTTGAGCGGGCCAAAACTTTTGCATAAACGCTTAACTTCGATCAAGTTTTCATCCCCTTCACTCGTGCCAGGCATTTATAGAAACGGAAAACCCCAAGGCAGTAACCTTGAGGTAGACAGTCGCCTCCCTCGCAACGCTGATGCGTTGCTAGTAGGTAGTTGCTAGTAGTACAAGCTGATAGTTGCTTCGCAACCATCACTGCATTTGCCCGCAATGCTTACGCGTTCTAGTAGCTAGAATGTATTAGGTATTTTCCACAGACGTAGACCTTTTTCCTGCTGATCTCCACCGGAGAATTGAGGTTTATTAGTCGTGGCTCTGTAAAGGCTAAATATGCAGGAGGTGATAAACCTGTGATCAAGGCCCTAATACTAGATATTGATGATACGCTTCTTAACGCCCAAGGTCAACTGACGCAAGCTACCGAAGCTGCCATAGCTGAGGCGCAAGCTAATGACTTACAGGTAATTTTGGCAACAGCCCGCGGCTACCGCTCCACTGCACCCATATATCGGCAATTGTGCCTATCTACCCCGGCCGTTTGTCATGCAGGCGCCATGGTATACGACTTTGCCCAAGAGAAACCAATAAAAACCTGGCCGCTAGGTCCTGTTATTGGTCGCGAGCTGGCGAAACTAGCTGCTGAACATAATGTTCGTATCAGTGCCTACGTAGATCATGAAGTTTGGTTTAACCAGATGCCAGAACAACCCCTCAGAAAAGATTGGGTGGTTAAATCCGATTTAGCGCAGGCTTTAGCCGGGAAATCTGTTTTAGAAATGGTAGTCGTTGGCGAGGCAGCCGTCAATACCATGGAGCAAGCCATCTTAGCCAGCCAATTGGCCAGCCAAGTAGCTATGGGCCGTTGGCAGGAACAAGGGAAGACCTGGCTATTTATAGCCCAGGCCGGGATAGATAAGGCCCGTGCCCTCGATTGGCTGTTGCCTCATCTCGGTCTCAGTTGGCAAGGAGCGGCCGCCTGTGGCGATGGGACAGCCGACCTCGGTATGCTTCAACGCGCCCGTTGGGGTTTGGCATCACCCCTTAGCGACCCGCTTGTCAAAAAAGCCGCCCATGCTCCGTTTACCCTGGACCCAGAAGAACCCATTGCTTCTTTGGTGCAGGAAATACTGAAGCGGCGTTGAAATAGATTGCGAGAAAGAGAAAAAGGAGGTTATCGAATGGGAAAAGTGTTGGATATGCCCTATATCATCGACCAATTGGTTAAGCTATGCAATACTCCGAGCCCGACAGGCGACACCAGAGAAATCATGCAGTACCTGCAGGAGCAGTTTGAAAACCTAGGGCTATCTTGCCGGATGACCAATAAGGGTGCGCTCATTGCTACTTTGCCTGGTAAAGACGACGAGCGCCACCGGGTACTATCTGGGCACGTAGATACTCTAGGCGCCATGGTAAGTGAAATCAAAAGCAATGGTCGTCTGAAGTTCACTAACCTCGGTGGCTATATGATGCATTCGGTGGAAGGCGAGCACGTTCGCATCTCTACCGCTTGTGGTAGGACCTATACGGGCACTGTGCTTACCACCAAAGCCAGCACCCACGTCTACGGACAAGAAGCACATAAGCTTGACCGAGTACCAGCCAACATGGAAATTCGCATTGATGAGAAAGTAAAAAACAAAGAAGAAACTAAGAACCTTGGTATCAGCGTAGGCGACTTCATCTACTTTGATCCTCGCACCGAGGTTACTCCTAGCGGTTTCATCAAGTCGCGCCATCTCGATGATAAGGCTAGCGTAGCAGTCATGCTAGGTGTCGCCAAGTATTATCGCGATAACAATCTACAGCCAGCTGCTACCACCCACTTCTTTATCACTAACTTCGAAGAAGTAGGCCACGGCGCGTCCTATGGCACGCCAGAAAAGACAACCGAGTTTATCGCCGTCGATATGGGCTGTGTGGGTGCGGGTCTGGAAGGAAATGAATTCTCCGTCTCCATCTGCGCCAAAGACAGTGGCGGCCCCTATGATTTGGGCATCCGCCGCCGCCTCGTGCGTCTAGCAGAAGAAAATAATATTCCTTATGCGGTAGACATCTTCCCCTTCTATGGCTCCGACGCTGGCCCAGCCCTGCGTGCTGGCAACGACATTCGCACCGGCCTCATCGGCCCCGGGGTCGACGCATCCCATGCCCACGAGCGCACTCACCAAGAAGCGCTGTTGGCTACTGGCCGCCTGCTCATAGCTTATCTGGACACACCAGAAAACTAGCTGTTGCCAGGCGCAGCCAGCCGGCTGCGATCACGACTCGCGTTTGCAAATTGCAGCGGTACGCATTGTACGCAAAATATAAGGGCTGCCTCGTACTGAGGCAGCCCTATTTTTCATATGTAAATTCCGATAGCCACCGGTAGCAGTTTGCTCACAGCTCAATCTCCTTCATGCGAATCAAACGCCTCCGGAATTTCCAGCCTCCTTGGCGTAGGGTCGAGCGCAAGGCCAAACGGAATACGGCTCTCGCCAGGCGCTGCGAGTCGTGCCGTACAACATCTTCTTGCGAAATAAGATCTCCCACCGCCACACTGACACCTAGTTCATTTAAAGCCTCGGTATCCATGACCACCGGTTCTGCCCCTTCTGCCTTGTAGCGTGCCAACAATTCTGGATCAACTGGGGCCGTGTTGACGAGTACACAGTCTATCAAACCGGGCGCGGTATGATCTAGTATCGCCTTGAGATGATCAGAGGCGGTGTAGCCTGTCGTCTCTCCCGGCTGCGTCATAATGTTGCACACATATATTTTACGAGCGCTCGACTCGGCAATTGCTTCGGCAATCCCGGGTATGAGCAGGTTGGGAATTACACTGGTGTAAAGACTGCCTGGACCTAAGACGATAGTATCGGCTTCTTTGATGGCTGCTATAGCCTCGGGCAGCGGGGTTGCTTCCTCCGGTATGGTAAAGACCCGCTTTATTTTGGAACGAGCTGCTGTAATGTTACTTTCGCCGCACACAAGCCGGCCATCTTCCAGCTCAGCGCAAAGCACGATACTATCCAGAGTGACAGGTAATACCCGCCCACGCACGGCTAGCACCTTGCTCGATTCTTTCACCGCGGCTTCAAAATCACCAGTTATTTCCGACATAGCAGCAATAAACAAGTTGCCAAAAGAGTGACCATCTAGGCCAGAACTGGTATTAAAACGATGTTGAAAAAGTTGCTCTAACAGGGGTTCGGTCGTGGCCAAAGCGGTGAGACAGTTGCGAATGTCCCCCGGGGGCAAAATACCCAGCTCGCCCCGCAAGCGGCCAGAGCTACCGCCGTCGTCGGCGACGGTTACTATGGCTGTTAAATTACTAGTCAGTTCTTTGAGCCCCCGCAGCAGGACAGGCATCCCCGTCCCGCCACCGATAACAACTAGCCGCGGTGCCCGTGCCAATAAATTATGTTCATATAAGATATCCACCAATTGGGATTCTTGTTGGGGCAAGAGAACCTTGATCACAGCCCGCACAGCTGACCACACGCCATAGCTGATACAAAAGAGCCCCACTATCAAGAATAAGACACCGCTGCTAAAGGCGCGCGGATAAGATTCGCCGGCTAAAATATACAAGACGCTCAGTAGACGACCTTCGATAAAGCTTAATAGTTGCCAACCCCATAACAGCCCTCCCCCTAGAGTAGCCAGTAATAACCCCAGCAGAGTTAGGGCCAGCCAGCGTTTAACACCAATGCCAGGGTATAACCATTTTAGTGCCTGTTTCAACATCCTATCTACCTCCGATAGCAACATCCCGGTGTTCAATCAGCACCCTATGTTGTTCTAGGAGGCTGGCACCCAACTGCTCTGCAATCACCACCGAACGATGACGGCCGCCTGTACAACCAATAGCGACCACCAAATGAGTCTTACCCTCTTGTATATATAGCGGGATTAACCACTCGATTAAGTCTAGCAAACGTTTAAGAAATTCTTTTGCTGCTGGCCACTGCAGCACATAAGCACTCACTTCGGGGGTAGTCCCCGGATGAGGTTGTAGATCTGGTATATAGTGGGGATTGGGCAAGAAGCGCGCATCGAAAACAAGGTCGGCATCTAGTGGCAATCCGTGTTTAAAACCAAAAGACACCACCCTAATTACTAGGTTCTCGCGAGCGTTATCACTACCAAAACGCACCTGTAGCTCAGCCCGCAGCTGGTGCGGTGTGAGCGACGTTGTATCGATAATCCAATCTGCACGCTCGCGCAACTGGCGTAGCTTGTCGCGCTCGGCCGCAATCCCCTGCAATATGTTACCGTCACTGGCTAAGGGATGCTGCCGCCGTACTTCTTTGTAGCGCCGAATCAAGGTCTGTTCGTCGGCCTCGAGGAAAAGTATTTCATAGCGGTAATTATTACACTTCAGATAGAGCAAGGCTTCGGAGAAATTGTCGAACCATTCCCCACCCCGGATATCCATGACAACGGCTACTTTATTGACCTTACCAGCCGACTGGCTACATAATTCGGCAAACTTAGGGATTAAAGCTGGCGGCAAGTTGTCCATACAAAAGTAGCCTAAATCCTCAAAGTGTCGCAAGGCTTGAGTTTTACCGGCACCCGACATGCCGGTGATAATAACAAAACGCAACTGTTCATTCATGATCTCACCCCTTCATCAGGTTGCGAATACGCTCCAGAGGCAACTGCAACCGCCGGGCCAATTCGAGGCCCGCATCTAAGTCCCCCACTAGGCTCGGCTCATGCGCATCGCTACTTATAACAAAATCAACCCCAGTAGGCATGGCTGCTTGCACGTAGCCTGCTAAAATGTCGGTATGACGGCAATTTATTTCTAGTGCAGTACCGCGCCGGACACAGGCATTGGCTAACTCTAGGGTATCAATATCAATCCACAGCCCTGGGTGGGCAACAAAATCAATAGGATAACGATAAACAGCCTCCACCATGGCCTTAGTATTGATATTGCGGAGCTTACGAGAGCGGAGCGGGGTATAGCGCTGCACCAGGTTAGGCAGTAACATACTCACGCCATCTTTCAGGGTAAGGGGTTTTACTAGTGGATGAAGGCTAGCGATTACCACATCCAAGTCTTTCAGCAATCGCTTAGGCAAGTCCAAATCGCCTTGCTGGCTAATAATATTGGTTTCCGCTCCTAGCAACAGCTGGGGTGTTACTTCGGTTTTATTCCAGGCCTCTATTTCGGTCCGCATCTGCTGTAAAGTGACCTCCGGCTGTTTTAGCCCCACACCCAGGCTCGCAGGAGCATGGTCGGTAATAGCTACTTGCTGCAGCGAACGCACCTGGCCGGCTCGGGCATTGGCAGCAATACTGCCCTTTCCATCACTGTAGCAAGTGTGGGTATGCCAATCAGCGAAAAAGGACCAGTTAGCCATCAGCGGATAGGTACCGCTCCTCCCTGCTTGCGTTGACGCCGCTTGGCCAAATATGCCTCCATACTAGCAGCACTTAAGTTGATGATATTCTCAGGCTGAATACCGGCCTCGAGCGCTAGCTTTAAAGCTAGATCCAACTTGCCTACCTGCCCCGACCAATGGGCATCGCTGCCTAATACCACAGTCATCTTATTTTTGGCAGCCAACTCGGCGATTTCCCGACAGCGTTCTTCGCTTCCCCGCCGACTGCCTAGCAAGGAGGAGTTATTGATCTCTATCAAGATGCCTTGTTCGCTCGCTGCTGCCAGCACTGCGCAAAAATCAATAGGGAATCTGGGGTTGCCTGGATGCACGATAGCATCCACATTAGGGTTACGCATGGCTGCCAAGAGGGCACGCGTATTAGATTCTTGGCTGCCCGGTTGTATACAGTCGGAATGTAAGCCTACAGCCACATACTCTAATTTTTTCAAATAGCGGTCGGACAGATCCAACTCACCATCGACATTTAAAACATTGGCTTCGATGCCTTTGATGAGGCGGACCCCATAGATCTCGTCTGGTAACACGCGCAGATTACCAAAATAATATCGATGTGGAGCATGGGGCATGGCTGGCCCGTGCTCGGTAGTAGCCATATAAAGCAAGCCTCGCTCAGCTGCAGCCTGCAGATTTTCCTGCAGCGTGCTGTAGGCGTGCCCACTAACGATGCTATGCGTATGCATGTCTGCTATGACTTTCACTGTGATGTACCTCCTGTTTATTGGCTGGGGTGTCTGGGGCAATGCTTAAATGTCGCGGCTATGTACTCAGCTCTGCCAAAGGATTCGCCTAGCGCGCCCCAGCCTCATTCTAGTATCTGCTGATTTTCGCCAAGCGATTAACCCGTATCTACCGTTTTATCGAAGGCGATGCGGTCATCCTCGCGCGCTGGTAGCCAGCGTCTGTTGGTGCATCGCTGCTTATGTCAGAGCGTAAGCACGGGAAGGTCGCAGGAGTATAAAGAAATGTGTCGAATCCAAACTAAAGCTAACTAAAGGAGGCAGACAACATGAGTTTTTCCCAAGTTCTACAAACATACGATCTACTTGATTCAGCCCACGTCGACGGCAAGCGCATAGCTGAGTGGCTCCAGCAAAATGGAGCAGAATACGTCGATGTAGTTAGAATCGAAGGAGAGCGCGGACATACAGATTTTATCCGCATTACTATACCAGGTTACCAAGGGCGTCATAACGGTGGTTCAGCACCCACCTTGGGTGTCATCGGACGCCTAGGTGGCATCGGCGCTCGTCCTGAGCGTATCGGCATCGTCTCCGACGCCGATGGCGCCATCGTAGCCCTGGCCACAGCCTTAAAGGCTCTGCATATGCAAGCCCAGGGTGATCAATTGCCGGGTGACCTAATTGTCACCACCCATATCTGCCCGCATGCGCCTACTACCCCGCACGAACCTGTGCCGTTTATGGGCTCGCCTGTCGACATGGCGACGATGAACCGCCACGAGGTAACGCCAGAAATGGATGCAATTCTATCGGTAGATACCACCAAGGGTAATCGGATTCTCAATTACAAAGGGGTAAGTATTAGCCCCACCGTCAAAGAAGGATACATTTTGCCGGTAAGCGAAGATTTGGTCGACCTGATTCAAATCGTTTCTGGTCGCCCTGCCCGGGTACTACCCCTATCTACTTATGATATTACACCCTATGGCAATGATTTGTATCATGTTAATAGTATCTTGCAGCCAGCAACGGCGACAGCAGCACCGGTAGTCGGCGTAGCCATCACCAGCGAAATTGCCGTGCCCGGTTGCGCTACTGGGGCATCGCATTTGCCCGATCTAGACGTGGCTACCCGTTTCTGCCTCGAGGTAGCCAAAGCTTGGGGTAAAAGGGCCCTGAAGTTCTATGATGAAAAGCAGTTTGCGCACGCCCAGGCCCTGTACGGGTCTTTAAGCCATCTGCAAACCATGGGCCAGCGTTAACATCCTTGAATTATGGGCCCCCATGCGCCTTACGGATGACGCGCACCGCCGCTTCTGCAGGGCGACGCGCGATTGCGCAGGCCTGGGGTTACTGTTACTGCATAGGCCCGTTGGAGCCTGCTCCAGGGCCCAAGCAGTTACCCCAGGCCGATGGTTGTTAACCCTTGCGGGCGCACCTCTACAGATATAGTCCATGTTAGCACTACGGTAGGGGCATCTTGAAAAATGAACCGACCTTTGGGCGAAGCATTTTGAAACACGCCCGCCCGGGAGGCCGCAGGCCGACCGGGGAACAGTTGTCCCAGGCCTGTGGGGTTGTTATCGATTAGGGTAATTCGCGCCCAACCGCGGCAGCGATGTGTTTTAGCTCCTCCAGCAGAGCCAGATATTTATCGGGGGCGAGGGATTGTTCGCCATCCGAGAGTGCCTGCTCCGGTTGGGGGTGCATCTCGATCAAGAGGCCATCAGCGCCGACGGCGATGGCTGCCCGGCTAAGGGGAGTAATAAGTTGCCACTTGCCAGTACCATGGCTCGGATCAACGAGCACTGGCAGGTGGCTTAAATTTTTCACAGCAGCTACTGCGGCCAAATCTAAGGTATTGCGCGTATAGGTCTCAAAGGTGCGGATACCTCGTTCGCACAAAATGACATTAGGGTTGCCCGCAGTTATTAAGTATTCTGCCGCCAACAACCATTCTTCCACCGTAGCTGCTAACCCCCGCTTCAGCAAGACAGGCAACTCCACCTGGCCTAATGCTTTCAATAGCTCGTAATTGTGCATATTTCGAGCTCCCACCTGTAAGATATCTGCTACAGCACTCACCTTTTCTATCTGCCGCGGATCTAGAACTTCTGTAACGATGCCTAGTCCGGTGTCTTGTTTTACTGCCTGCAACAGTGCTAAGCCCTGCTCGCCTAGCCCTTGCCAACTATAAGGCGAAGAGCGAGGTTTATAGGCGCCTGCCCGCAGAAAATTCCCACCGGCTCCCTGCACAATACGCGCTGCCTCTCTTATTTGTGCTTCGTTTTCAACAGAGCAAGGTCCGGCAATAATCGTCAGGGCCTTCCCTCCAATGGGGCGCCCTGCCGCCCAAACGACAGTTCCCTCGGGATGCACAGGGCGACTGACCAGCTTATAGGGTTGGCGCACCCACAGCACCCGCTCGACGCCAGGCATAGCTTCCAAGGATTGCCCTAGTGTCGGAGAACCGTCACTGCCTATGAGGAGATGTTGCTCCCCACTAAAGCTATGCTGCACCTGCATACCTAAACTCAGCATGCGGCTCTCAACCATGCTTATCTGAGCTTTAGTAGCTGTCTGGACCATAACGACTATCATAACGCAAATGCCTCCGTTTCCGGTCCGGCATACATCTTTGCCAGCTAATGTAAGAGGTAGAACTAAACCCACCTTATATGTAAGAATACCATAGCCTACAAGGGCACTGCCTATTTAAGGGTAAAAAAAAAGCTGGGTGCTACCCAGCTTCCAATGCTTACTTGCGTATTTCAGTTGTATAAAGGATTCTAGGTGCTAGCCAAGCATCTGGATCACTCCAGGTATCTAAGGGAACAAAGTCATCAGCAAAAGCAACAACCTGTTCTTCTACTCCTACCACTCGTTCCCAATCAGCTTCTGTCTCAGGTAGTTTCCCACGGAATACCCAGAAACCGAGCCCCGCTGTGTCGGGATGATTGAAGGCGGCAGCTGCCAGTTCTGCGTTAGTCTGATCTACTTCTTCTATTGCACTAGCCCATTCCGCCTCGGGCACTGCCGAGTGAGATTGTGCGTCGGGCTGCAAGAAGACGATGTTAGTCTTTTTGAGTTTGTTCCAGTCGGTCTTTTGGTCACTACTACCTACGGCTGAAACCCCTTTGTTACGCAAATGCAGCACTAGAGCTTCGGCACTGCGCCGAGCCTGGGCTCTTTGTTCTTCCGAGTAATCTTCACCTTCGGCAAATACTACCCTTACATCTTCGCGAGCATGCACAGCTCCTAAAGTGAGCTGCCGATGGGTACCGCGAGCATTAGGCCATTCGTTGTCTGGATCTAAGGCAATGGCAACAGGTGTAAAATCTACTGGGATTTGAGCCTTGGCGCTCATTACATCCACATGTAAGCGTTCTTCGGCCACTTCGCCATTTTCACCAAAAACCCTCACCACAATCGAACCCCTGGACAAGGGTCGCTTCTGGAAAACAACAACCTCCAATATCTTTTGCCCGTCGCGTTCGATCAGTCTATTAGCTTCTAGAGAAAAGGCAGGGTTCCGCGATTGCTTTAACCATTGTTCACAAATGGCCCCAACTTCACGATCAGAGACTGCTGCCACCAAATCAGGCAAATTATCTGCGCTGATGGTACCGCCCTGCTGAATAGTGACTAGCAACTGTTCCCAAGCCTGATCTCCCATTTCTGCGTGCAGCCGCCGCCAGAAAAATATGGCACGGGGTAAGCCTGCTGCCTCATAATCAGCTTCCGGCATATTACCCAAGTCCTTCATTTTAGACTTAAAGCCTTTCTCGGTTGCTAAATAGAACTGATTTGATAGCTGCCCGAGCACGGCGCGAGAATCTAACTCACCGACCTGCTCCTGATGCAACAGGGCCAAATAGGCAACTAGGCTATCGGCCATCCAGTTACGCTGTTGGCCAGGCGCAAAATAAGGACTCCATTGGCTGAGACCGAGACGGCGCATCAGGCTAACTGCCTCGGTAGCATCATGGGAGCTAATAACATCTAAGTTGCCCCAACTGCCATGGATGGGACCGTCCCAAACCACCAAGCTGTTCTCAGTAGTGCTGACAGCGGTGCTACCTATAAATTCCAAGCTCTGCTCTAACAAACTAGTTAAGGTGAGCTGCTGGGTCTCATCTATTTGAGCAGCATCAACATAAACTGAGATATTGCTAACTTCGCCGATAGCTTCCAGATCGGCTGCTAGCAGAACCGGATACTTGGCCGGCACCAACCACTTACTGTATTGCAGCCCATCTTGTTGCCCTTGGCTCAAGTTTCTCCCCGACAAAATAACAGTCTTACTGGAATCGACCACTACCTCTACTTCCAAACGGCCATCACCCTCCCCGTTACGGGGCAGCCAAAGAGCGTCAGGAGTAATTATCCAGTTTCCCTCGTAGGCCGAAACTAAAGGTTGGGCTTCAGCTTTTGGATTTATCGGTTTCCCTGCAGCTTTCACCGTCATCTGAATAAGCTCGTCATCGGCTAGGTCGCGGGACCTTACTAAGACTAGAGATGCAAAGCGGTGATGCTGTAAGCTTTTTCCGCCGGCCACCACTTCTTCCACCTGCAACCCAGGGTTTAAAAGCATACCGACGAAAGGCCCCCGCGGTTTACGAAACTCAATAACTGCTTCGACAGCCAACTCCTGCTCCTGTAGTTTGACACGGGCCTCAGTGCTATACGTAGTCCAGTCCAAGCTTCGGTTCATAAACCACAATGCAACACCACCTAGGATGATTACCAGTGCTATAGCTACGAGCACGAAACGGCCTAGGACGCGCCAATCGAAACGCTTCACTTGTTAATACCCCTTTCTACCCTCGGCTAACCAAATTGAAGTATTTTTCTAGGGCGATGGCTACGCCATCTTCCGTATTACTCGGCGCAATATAATCGGCGACGGCCTGCACGACTGGGGAGGCGTTACCCATCGCTATGCCGATACCGGCAAACTGCAGCATATCAATGTCATTCTCTGCGTCTCCGATAGCCAGCATAGCAGCCGGTTCTATATCAAATGTTTCTCCTAACCAGGCTAATGCCTGCGATTTAGTAGCTTGCTGGTGTCCAAACTCTAAGAAATGGGGATAGGAACGATTGATGGCTAGAGTTCGCCCAAATTTGGCCCTAGCTTGTTCCTGCAAATCGCCAGCTAGCAGGACCGGGTCTCCAATGGCGACCACCTTAGTAGCCGCCTCTACAGGCAGACGGCTTAGGCAGCCGACTTCTTTCACCTCGATGCGAGAATGAGCTGCATAACGCCGCGCTACATCGTTCATTTCTGCCACATACAGTTGGTCTTCTACGTACAGGTTAATGTGAACAGGCTCTGATTCTAACCATTGCAATAATGGCTTGAGTACCGAAGCAGGAATGACCAAATGACGTAATAGCTGTCGATCGGCCGTCTTTAGTAAGGCTCCTTGATAGGTTATTAAAGGGCCTTTTAATCCCAGATCTACGGCATAGGGTAGGGCAGCACAGAACATGCGCCCGGTAGCCAGCACAACTAGGCAACCTAGGTCACGCACAGCCCTGATAGCCCGGCCCACTCTGGACGAGATAGTCCGGTCAGGTAGCAATAATGTATCGTCTATGTCGATAGCAACCAAACGTATCAATACAACGCCTCCTACAGACCTTTTGCACTATCTGCTTTTCTCTAAGCAAGGCATCTTTTCCTGCTTTTCCGGCAGGTAAAATAGGGTTATAGCCCTAGAAAGCAAACAAGAGCCGCCTATTGCGGCTCTGTTGCAGGCTAAAGTTTTGAAGATTAAGCGATCTTAAGCGATCTCCTGGTGTTTATACTGCATTTCGTAGAGCAACCTATACAGACCATCTGGCTTTTCTAATAGCTCTTCATGGGTGCCTTGTTCTACAATCCGTCCTTGATCAATAACTATGATCTTGTCTGCGTTGCGAATGGTAGACAGGCGGTGAGCAATCACAAAGGCTGTGCGCCCCTCTAGCAAGCGATCTAAGGCCTGCTGAATAATGACTTCAGTATAAGCATCGACACTCGAGGTTGCTTCGTCGAGGATGAGTATTCTGGGATCGCAAATTAGAGCGCGAGCAAAAGAGATTAGCTGCCGCTGCCCGATAGACAGGCGCGCACCTCGCTCGTGTACCTCTGTGTTATAGCCATCGGGCAAACGCATAATAAATTCGTGTGCGTTAACCGCCCGCGCCGCAGCGTAAATCTCTTCATCCGTCGCATCAGGCCTGCCGTAGCAAATATTATCGCGGATGGTACCCGAAAACAGGAAAGTATCCTGCAAGACAATGCCCATCTGATCATGGAGAGATTTAAGCTTAACATCCCGCAAATCGTGTCCATCGATGGTGATGCTGCCTTCTTGCGGATCGTAGAAACGCGATAAGAGGTTAATAATCGAGCTCTTGCCAGCACCAGTCGGCCCGACCAAAGCAATGGTCTGACCAGGCTCAGCAATAAGATTGATGTCATGCAAGATCGGTCGCTCTGGGTAATAGCCAAAGGTCACGTCGTCAAACACGACACGTCCGTCGATGGGTGGCAACTCGTAAGCGCCAGGAGCATCTTGCACCTCGGGTTCGGTTTCTAGCACTTCAAAAATCCGGTCAATCGAGACGGTAGCCGATTGCCAGGTATTGTATACCTGAGCCAGATCGCGAATTGGCATGTAGAACTGGTTGACATAATTGATGAAGGCGTAAACCGTACCTACAGTCAAAATACCAGTCCGCACTAAATTTCCACCATACCACAAGACCATTGCTACGCCGACAACCCCGACTAAGTCTACGAGTGGACCAAACATAGAGTGCAGCTGGGCTGCCTGCATATTGGCCTGCATGTTTTCGGCATTGGTGGCATCGAATCGAGCGGCGTTAGTATCTTCACGTGTAAAGGATTGCACCACGCGGATGCCGCTAATACTTTCTTGCAGATTGGCGTTAACTGTAGCTATCTTGCGACGCACCTCATGGTAAGCCCGCCGCATCCGCCAACGGAACTTGGTTGCTAAAAGCACCAAGAAGGGCAGAGTGGTAAAAGTGAGTAAGGCCAAACGCCAATTCAGCGACAACATAATGCCAATAATACCCACCAGCCTGAATACGTCGTTGATTACATTCAGAATACCCGACGAAACTAGCTCGCTTAAGGCGTTGACATCATTGGTCACTCGTGACATGATGCGCCCAACTTCGATCCGATCATAAAAGTTGAATGATAGTTTCTGCAGATGCTCAAACAGGTTTTGCCTGATGTTAAAGATTATATTCTGCCCTGCCCATGAGACAAAATAGGTTTGCCAATAAGTACATAACCAATTGAGAACATATACAGCTAAGTAAACTAAGGAAATCCGAGTTAAACCAGCTATATCTTTGTTTTGAGTTATATAGGTATCGATAGCTCTACGCATCAACAAGGGCTGAATCAACCCGGTGACTGAAACAGCCAGCATGAAGAACATTCCGGCCAGCAGATGGGGTACATAAGGCCGAATATAAGGCGTTATGCGCTTAACAACCTGCACATCCACCTTTACGTCTAGAGCTTCTTCATCAAACCTGCCACGACCTCCTCCACCACGCATCAGCTATCGCCCCCTTCTGTAGACACTTGCTCCAAAAGACCGTTAGTCTCCTCTTGTTTGCGGAACTGCAAGTCATAGATTTCTTTATAAATCCCGCCTGCAGCTAAGAGGGTCTCATGGGTGCCTCTCTCTACTATGCGACCATTATCTAGGATGATAATTTGATCTGCGTTCTTAACAGTAGATAGTCGTTGCGCAATAACAAAGGATGTACGATTTTTCATGAGTTCCTCTAAGGCCTGCTGAATTAAGTATTCGGTCTCGGTATCAACTGCAGACAAGGAGTCATCTAGAATCAAAATGCGCGGATCAAGCAGCAAAGCCCGAGCAATAGCTATCCTTTGCTTCTGACCACCAGATAGACCTACACCGCGTTCGCCTACCACAGTGTCGTAGCCGTTAGGAAGACTGATGATAAAATCATGAATGCGTGCTGCCTTGGCTGCCGCAATAACTTCCTCGTTAGAAGCGTTCAGACGTCCATAAGCAATGTTTTCGCGTATAGTAGCTGAGAACAGGAAGGTCTCCTGTAGCACAATCCCTATCTGTCGACGCAAGGACTCTAAGGTCACATCTCGCACGTCGATGCCGTCAATTTTGACTGCGCCTTTAGTCACGTCATAAAAGCGCGGCAGCAGGTTGATCAAGGTACTCTTACCCGAGCCTGTGCCTCCTAAGATGGCAATACGCTGCCCCTGTTTAGCTTCAATATTAATATCATGGAGTACGAGATTAACCCCGTCGTAAGCAAAGGAAACATTGTCGAAATGCACATTGCCCTGAATAGGCGGTAGCTCGATAGCACCTGGTTTGTCTTTTACCTCAGGCTGGGTATCTAAGATCTCAAAGACACGCTGGGCTGCTGCTGAAGCTTGGCTATACATGTTAACCAACCAGCCTAGCATACGTACCGGCCTGATCAAACGCCCTAACAGGGAGTTGAAAGCGATCATCTGTCCGAGAGTAAGCGCCCCGAGAATAACCTGGCGACCACCATACCAGAGAATTAGGGTTGTACCAAAACCAGTTATGAATGTCATTAACGGAAAATAGAATGCCCAAAGTCTAACTGTGGTAATGTTCTCCTCCAGGTAGCTCCAGTTTCTCTCGCGGAACTTTTCGATTTCCCGTTCTTCCTGTGCATAAGCACGCACAACGCGAACTCCAGAAATATTTTCCTGCAGAGTGGTCGTTAATTTCGCCATTTCTTCCTGGATCAAACGGTAACGCGGCCTTACACGAGTATTAAAGGCTGCCACTGCCCAACCTAGCAAAGGCATTGTACCCAATGATAGCAGGGTTAATTTCCAATCCATGGCGAGAAGGGTGAAAAGCACAAAGACAAAAGTAACGAAGTTGCCCACCAACCGCATAACGCCGAAGGTGACAAAACGGCGCAGCTGCTCCACGTCGGCCGTAGCTCGCGACATTAACTCACCTGTTTGGGCTGTATCGTAAAAGCTAAAAGACAAACTCTGTAGATGGTTATAGATGCGGTTGCGCAAATCATAGATAGTTCTTTGGCCTACCCATTCCATTGTAATCCGCTCTACATAGTTGACTATACCCTGCAACACTGTCGCACCAATGGTAGCCAAAGCCATCCAGACCAACAGATGCCATTTGCCTTCCTCATAGACCGAGTCGAAAGTCCATTGGATGATCTTGGGTTGTAGCATTGTCAACGCAGTACCCATAAACATCAAGATGAGGGCAAGAAGCACTCTTGGCCAATACCTTAGGACATAGCGAAATAAGCGCGAGACTTCTTTCATTGTCCCTCTCCTTTCCCAGGGGTTATTTACTCATCTTTTTGTCCCTCTTCCTCTGCTGTCTGCGCCGCCACCAAAAGCTTTTCCAATTGGTTAGCTTCTGACCAGGCGTCGCTAACCAACTTGTTGACAACCTCTGCCTTGATCAGGAGAAGCCCTTCTCGATGACGCCGACCAAACACAAGCAGCTTGTCACCATTTTCTATGCCAAGAGCTTTTCGCGCAGCGGCCGGGATGACTATTTGACCACGCTCTCCTACTGTAGTAGCCCCGAGGAATTTACTCCTAAGCAATTTGCTCATTTTTTTCCCCCTTTTTAGGCAGATCAGCAGAAAACAACGGCCCCACAGGGCAGTTTCCTGCATCCCTCCTTCCATAATCATACAAAGTAGTTTTCACATGAAAAGTATGAAATGTCTGATTCAGCTTCATTGTAGAAGATTGTACGGTATCCGTCAAGTATTCTAATAAAATATTTAGCTTCCCGCAATATAAATAAATAAAAAAAGGGGCTGTTTGTAAACAGCCTCTTTTTTTTAATCTCGTTTTCCAACCAAACTATTCACTAGTGTTCCAAATAAACTCATCAGCATCGATACCCAAACCGTCGTCCAAAAACCGCGGATGTAAAAGCCCGGCACTATCCAGGTAGTAAACTTGAGCATCAAGCCATTCACTACGAAAGTGAACAAGCCTAGGGTAATGACTGTAAACGGCAGCAATAGGATGACAAAGATGGGTCTGATTAGGGCATTAATTACTCCTAGCACCAAGGCGGCCAGAGCAATGACAAATTCACTGCTGTAGTATACTCCGGGCACCAAGTAACGCGCGATCACGTAAAGTGCTGCCGCATTGACTAGGACATTCCAAGCAAAATTTCGCCGCATGGCGTTCCCTCCTACCTACTCTCCCTTCTATATATTATATACAGAGTAGGTTATATACCTAGGACTTATTCGACGACGATTTCTACCCGAATAGCTTCGTCCTCGTCTTCAACCTCGACTAGCTTGCCCACAGCGCCATGCTTGATAGCATCAACAATTTGTCTGATGTCTACGTTACCCCTCATAACACCGTCGGGTACGAATTTCAACCCAAAATCTAGCCCTGCTTCCACGAGAGCTATCGGCAGGTTAACATTAACCTTGGCCTTACCGGTGTCGATATCTAACACGCGCACCCGAAACCACTTAGCCCCGCCACCGGATGCCGTAGCAACTGGATCGTCCACAGCCGCTAACAGGCGGCTAGCTTCCTCAGCCGTAATCTTCCCGTCTTCCAACATCTTGAGAATCTGGAGCTTTTCCTGTTGCACTACCACAAACCTCCTTTTCTTAAAAGGCGCCTTTCTGACTTAATTATATAGAGAACCCTGCAGGAAGTCAATATTAACTTTAATATTTTTTAAGCTGAACCTTGAATTTAAAAAGGAAAAGCGAGCTTTCTGTGACTTTACTGCTGAACACAAAGGTCGCGGTCATGCTCGCGCGCGTGTGACCCCATTTTCAAAAGGAAAAAGCTCAGTCGGCTTGGGCGCGGCGGCACTCGCAAGCTCGGCCTGTTGCCGCGCGTAATCCAAGTCTCCTTCGCTCCTTGATCAGAGCCCCAATGCGCTTTACGCATGACGCGCGACCTCACCTTGGCTTTGAAGGAGTTACTTAGCAGGTCTCGCTTCTCGCTCACCTAAGTATTAGACTACTTTAATTACGACTTCTAGCCCGTCCGCAGGTTGAGATATCTCCACCAGAGTGAAAGGGCCAGCCTGGCGGAGGGTAGCAACTATCTGCGGAATCTGCTGTAAAATCTGCTTGATCAGAGGACCAAACTCTTTAAAGTCCCTAAGCTCCTCTTGCCTATCTAGCCAGCGGCTGCCTAAGCTCCATAACGATGCTACGGCCTGTAAAATATCCTCTACGAGAGGCAAGGGCACCGGAACCACGATCCGTTTTTGCCTAAAACCCGGCTTAATACTACACCACAAAAGGAATGTCGGCCGCTTCATTTCTGCACCCTAGTCTAAAGCCTTTAGCAGCTTGACAGCATCGTCGGCTCCAATTTCACCTTTAGACAACTGATCCAATATAGCCCGCCGACGATGGGCAACCTCAGCTCGGTCTTCCTCGTCTACCCGATAGCCCATCGCCTCTAAGACGTTATCGAGACGTCCGCGCACAGTAGGATACGAAATACCTAACTCCCGCTCAACATCTTTAATGTTGCCCCGATTCTTGATAAAGACCTCGACAAAATGTTTTTGCTCAGGGGTTAACCCGCAAAAACGACAGTTAACAAAATCGCCTTCGATAGTCGTTTCGCAATGATGACAGGTTAACTTGCTGACAGACAGCTTTTGACCACAGACGGGACACAAGCCAGGTACTGGGTGCGCCACGCACCATCCCTCCTCACACATTTGCAATTTGTTACTTGTATTATAACAACATTGAGGCTAAATATCAATAATCACAAGGGTGATATCAATATTAACTAATCTACAAGACCCAGTTTGCGTTTCTGCGCTCGAATATCTTCTCCATATAGCATTATGGGCTGACAAGCCTCAATGATACGCGAAGCCACCCGTTCCGAATAAACGGTAGCTACTTCAGTTAGAGTCAGATTCGAAGAAATAACCATCGGCAAGCGCTCGTTACGCCGGTGATTGACAATATCGAAAAGGCGACTGACAGCATAGTCAGTCACGTGCTCAGCTCCCAGGTCGTCTAGGATAAGCACGGGAACCTCACGGGCCGTAGCCAATAAAAGAGAATCGCCAGTATCCTGAAAGCTGGCTCGCATATCCGAAATCAGGTCAGAAAATACAACATACAAAGGCACGATGTTATTTTCTGCGAGGGAGTGGCAAATTGCACTACAGAGGAAAGTTTTTCCCAATCCACTTTGTCCCGTAAGAAAAAGACCGGTGGCACTATGGGGGTCCTCAATAACCGAGGCTACGAAAGCTTGGCAAGCATACAGAACATCAGCAGCATGTTCCCGTTCCGAATTTCCTAAAGGCGTTTTTCTAGTTGGCGAATACCAATCCAAGCTAAAACGACTAAAAGTTTGTTCCCGCAGCCGCGCTGGCAAGCGAGCCCCCCGGAAACGGCTCTCTAACAAGCGCTGTTGTTCGCAACGACAAATTTTGCCCTCTACGATACCTGTATCTTGGCATAAGGCACAATCCCACTGGGGTTCTCCAAAATCCTGGGGAATATTATGTTGGCGCAGATAATCCTGGCGTTGCCGCTCTAGAGCCTCCACCTCGGCCTGCCAGCTTGCAGACTCCCTACTCTGGGAGCGCAAAACTCTCTGCTGGTAAAGCTCAATCAGTCGCATCTCGATAGCTGCCAATTCTGGATGACCTGCCAGTGTTTGCTCATATCGCTGTCGCGCCTCACGTAATTTAGCTTGGCGTCTTTCATCAAACATGGTCAATCCTCCTTAACAGGCCTAGTTGGGCGCAAGCGATATAGGTCTAAATCATCCTGCCGTTCCGCTGTCGATTTAGGAGCAGTTCTAGCCTTGCTGCGGGTGCCACGGCGGGCTTTTTGTAAGCGATGCCGTTCGGCTTCTTCGCGCGCAGCCTGAGCGGTCGTGATCCCCTTAACTTGCCAGTTAAGCAAAACCTGCTCCACATAGGCGAGACTAAACGCTTGGGCAATAATGGCCATTTCTACTGCCACCTCTACCAGCTCGCGCGGATATTTTTTCTCCAACTCGGCTAGTTTTTGCGCTTCTGTGGAGGTCAGGGCACGACCAAACTCTTGCTCCACAAACAGGTATAGAGTCTTTTGGGCCCGGCTACGCCGCGCGCGGCGTGCTTGCGCATCCGCCTTGATGCTAGGCTCCATGGCAACACTCAAGAACTGCTGCTGGCGGGGTGCTAAGTCAGCAAAGGCTTGCTGGAATTCGGCTTTAGTTTTGGGATAGACCAGAGAATAGCTGCCATCCGAATTAGCTATCACTAGCCCCATCTCCTGTAACCGCGCCCATGCCTGGTGGCTATCGGGGACAGATAAACCCAGTGGCGCACAGACCTCCGCTGCCCAGTGGGGCCCCATCGGACCCGCTAGGCCCTGCCGCACCGAGCGCATTAAAAAACAATAGAGCAAAGCCGCTGCTGGTCCGAGATAAGGCAGATAGCAGTCCCAAAGCTCGTCGTAGATGATACTAAAATCTCGTCGGTCATCTAATGGATAGACGACACCAGCTTGGCGCATGGCTACCTCCTCCTTTATGAATAGAAATTACTTAGAATCACTTGTCTCAGCCTCGGTCGACTGGCGCAAATAGCGATAAAGATTAGCTGCCGCTGTCTTGTTCATGCCCGGGACTTGGGCCAACTCTGCTTCGGTAGCTGCCTTCATTTTCTTGATGGAGCCGAAAGCCTTGAGCAAGGCCTTACGCCTCGCCGACCCAATGCCGGGGCAGCCTTCCAACCAAGACTCTACCTGCCTGCTTGCGCGCAGTCGGCGGTGGTAGGTCAAAGCAGAGCGGTGGGCCTCATCCCGAATTCGCTGTACCAGATACAAGCTTTGCGACTGGCGCGGCAAAACAACCGGCTCACTGCTGCCGGGTCGGAAAATATGCTCATGCTTTTCGGCTAAGGCTACCGTCGGAATCGAAGCAAACCCGACCTCCTGCATTGCCTGTAGCGCGGCTGTCAGCTGTCCTTTACCACCATCGACAATAACTAAGTCTGGTAAATCGGCAAATTTAGCATCGTCTTGTTGTACTCGGCGGAAACGGCGCCGCAACACTTGCTGCATCATAGCATAATCATCGGGACCATCTAGGTCGCGGATACGAAAGCGACGGTATTCTCCGGTAGCCGGCTCCCCGTTTAAGAAAACGACCATGCTACCGACGGCCTCGCTTCCAGATATATTGGAGATATCGTAGCACTCGATGCGCCTGGGCGGATCCGGTAAAGCCAGATAGAAAGCAAGCTCTGTCAAAGCAGACTGCAATAGCTCCCCTTGGCTAAGGATCTTAGCGAAGCGTGCCTCTAAGGCGGCTACCGCATTTTTCCCGACCATTTCTACTAGTTGCTTTTTCTCACCGCGTTTAGGGACTACCAAATTGACTTTGCGCCCCCGGCGTTGGCTCAACCATTCCCCGATAAGCTCAGCATCCTTTTCCGGCAAGGCAGTCGGCAAGATGATTTCAGGGGGCACATAAGGATGATTAGCATAATGCTGCTTTAAAAATGCCGCTACAACCTCACCCCGTGAAAGGTCCTCGGTGCCCGTGAGAAAGTATTGCTCTCGCCCGATAGCTCGTCCTTCTCGCATCACTAATACCCCGATACAAGTCTCCTCGATGCCGCGGGCTAAACCGATGACGTCGCGGTCTTCTAAACCGGCCGAAATCATTTTCTGCTTCTCCAAGATGTGCTCTACAGCGGCCAGTTGGTTACGAATTTCGGCTGCTTTCTCAAACTGTAAGGCCTCAGCAGCCTGATGCATACGGGCAGTCAATTGTTCTATCAAATTGTCGTAACGCCCCGACAGAAACATGTCGACAGCGTGAACAATCTCATGATATTGCTCTCGACTTACCTGACCGGTACAGGGAGCGATACACCGTCCGATATGATGATTGAGGCAAGGGCGCCCAGTTGGCTCGCCGGTGAGGGGCTGCTTGCAAGTGCGCAGCGGAAAAATGCGTCGAATCAGCTTTAATGCCTGACGCACAGCGTTGCCACTCGGATAGGGGCCGTAATATTTGGAGCCATCTTTTACAATACGCCGAGCAATCAAGAGGCGGGGATAAGGCTCGGACATAGTCAATTTCAGATATGGATAGTGCTTGTCGTCTTTGATCCGGATATTATACCAGGGCTGATGCTCTTTGATCAGGTTACTCTCCAAAATAAGAGCTTCCACTTCATTATCGGTGATAATGAACTCTAAATCACGCACTTTTTCTACTAAAGCGCGCACCTTGGCCGAATGATCAGCACTAGCATGAAAATAAGAGCGCACTCGCTGCCGCAAGGATACCGCCTTGCCGATATACAGAATGTTTCCCTTCTCATCCTTAAATAAATAAACACCGGGCTCGTCCGGCAGCAGAGCCAATTTCTCACTAATAGACACACCCTCACCTCCCTCAATCATCTTGATTCATCTTTCATTATAGCAAAGCTAGTCTATCATCCGTGCTCGGAGTATTGTCTTCGAAGTACCCTGCTGATGTATGTCGCTGAGGCATGCATTAAGGAGGTATATCCTCAATTGCCTAGGCGTAATAGCAGGAGGCTGAGAACAATACCTAGCAGGAACAAGCCGATACCCATTATTAGCGACCAGCCCCCTATAACTTGGGGAAAAATTATGAGTGCCGACCCTAAAAGTAACCCGAGCACGCTATAGTAGGCCTGGGAGTGGAAACGATCAAAAAGGTTTTCGACTAACCGCACCAGAAGCACAACAGCTACACCGAACCCTAGGGCAACAGGCAGCAGGACGTGTAAATCAAGATGGGCGAGGGCACCTAGCAAATCGTCGTAGACACCCATAGACATCAAAATAAACGAAACGCTGATACCCGGCACAATCGTGCCCACGCCCAAAATCAAGCCACAGCTAAAATATTGCTTCCAGCCTACGACTGCAACAGACAAATCTGTGCCGGCCCAAACCGGCTGCAGCCTGCCCAGCCCGAAAACAACTAGCAAGGTCAAGAGCGTGTAAAGGAGATAGCGGAGACGAAATCCATTAGCATTAGCAGTGCGAATCAACTCGGGCAAACTTCCCGCCACTAGTCCCAAAAACAGCCACTTTACATGATTGGGAGCTACCCTCATCAACATTTCCATCGCATTACCAAAGGCGATAATACCTGCAGCCATACCCACGCCGACTGGAGCCAGGAAAAGCAAATTTTCCTTAAGATTGTGCAAGGGGTGGCTAACCGCCTTGATTATCGGCTCATATAGTCCGAAAGCAGCGGCTAAGGCGCCGCCACTTAATCCGGGAGTGATAGAACCGATGCCGATCACCAAGCCCAGCACCATGTACCTAACGAACGACACACTAACACCCCGTCCCCGTAACCCAAATAGTTATTACTATACTATCACAGTGTCTAAGCAAAAAATGATCTACTTCTCTAATCTTGGCAGGGCGTATCGCCAATCCTTTCTGCAAGAACCTAAGGGGGCTGTTAACGCTAACAGCCCCCTGGTAACAAGCTAGAGTAATAATGTTTTTAGGAAATGCCCGGTATACGAGTCCGGATTAGCGGCGACTTCTTCTGGCGTGCCTTCAGCCACAATGGTGCCACCCCGGTCACCGCCTTCTGGTCCAAGGTCGATGATATAGTCGGCCGTCTTGATGACGTCTAAGTTATGCTCGATCACCAAAACTGTATCGCCTGCGTCTACTAAGCGTTGTAAAACAAGCAAGAGGCGCTCGATGTCGGCCATGTGCAAGCCGGTTGTCGGTTCATCTAAGATATAAAAGGTGCGGCCATTGCTCCGCCGGCTGAGCTGGGTGGCCAGCTTCACCCGCTGGGCTTCCCCACCAGATAGGGTAGGGGCTGGCTGTCCCAGCTGCATATACCCGAGCCCGACATCCACTAGGGTCTGCAATTTACGTTCTATCCGAGGGATATTCTGAAAATAGTGTAGGGCTTCTTCAATAGACATGGCCAACACATCGGCAATGTTCTTGCCTTTGTAGCGCACCTCTAAAGTCTCGCGATTATAACGCTTGCCACCACAGACCTCACAAGGCACATACACATCGGGTAGAAAATGCATTTCAATTTTGATAATGCCATCGCCGCGACAGGCCTCGCAGCGTCCACCTTTAACATTAAAGCTAAAGCGGCCGGCAGCATACCCCCGCATTTTAGCTTCTTGTGTTTGGGCATAAAGCTGCCTAATCAAATCAAAGGTGCCCGTATAAGTTGCAGGGTTAGAACGAGGGGTGCGCCCGATTGGTGCCTGATCGATGTTGATTACTTTGTCTAGATGTTCAAGGCCGAGGATAGCATCATGCTCGCCGGGCTTGCGTTTGGCCCGGTTGAGCTCCATAGCCAACCGTTTATAGACAATTTCATTCACTAACGTGCTTTTACCCGAGCCAGAAACTCCGGTCACACAGATGAACAGACCCAGCGGGATACGCACGTTAATGTTCTTCAGATTGTTTTCCCGCGCCCCGCGCACTTCCAGAAATCTATCGTTGGGTCGGCGGCGTTCCTCCGGCACCACAATCCGCCTCTTGCCCGACAAATATTGACCAGTGATAGACTCGGGCACCTGGCAAATTTCCTGCAGTGTGCCGGTAGCAACAACTTTACCACCGTGCAAACCAGCACCCGGCCCCATGTCGATAATATAATCGGCTGCCTCCATGGTCTCTTGGTCGTGCTCGACCACGATCACGGTATTGCCCAAGTCTCGCAACCGCTTAAGGGTTTCTAGCAAGCGGGTATTATCACGTTGGTGCAAGCCGATACTCGGCTCGTCTAAGATATAAAGCACACCCATTAGACTGGAACCGATCTGTGTGGCCAATCGAATACGCTGGGATTCGCCGCCAGACAAGGTGCCAGCTTGCCGGTCCAAAGTCAAATAATCTAGACCAACGTTAACTAAAAAGCCTAAACGGGCTTTAATTTCCCTAAGGATTTGCCGCGCAATTAGCTGTTGCCGTTCACTGAGCTCGAGATTATCAAAGAATTGTAGTGCCTCTACAATAGACATCCGGGTTACCTCAGCGATACTTTTGCCCCCAACCTTTACAGACAAACTTTCTGGTTTCAGGCGCTGGCCCTCACAAGCTGAACAGAGAACATCGGTCATATATTGCTCTATATTTTCCCGGATAGCTGCTGATCCGGTCTCTCGATACATGCGTTCCAACATGGGAATTACACCGCGAAATCGCATCTTGAACTGGCGATTTCTGCCAACAGTATCTTCATAGGCCACCGTTAAGTGATCGGGGCCACCATGCAAAATAATATTCAGCTGTTCTTCGGTCAGGTCTGCTATCGGCGCGTTATAGTCTATCTGGTAATTATCGCAAACAGCCTGAAACAAGGCTGGGTAGTAGTTGCTGGTGGAATTTGCCCACGGCGCGATCGCCCCTTCGGCAAGGGACAAGTTCGGGTCAGGAATAATGAGGTCGGGGTCAAACTCCCGACTAGCCCCCAAACCGTCACACTCGGGACAGGCGCCATAGGGGTTGTTAAACGAAAATAAGCGCGGGCTAATTTCCGAATAGCTGAAGCCACATTCGGTGCAAGCAAAGTTCAGGCTATAGAGAGTCTCGTCACCATCCACTTGGCTGATAATAACTAACCCCTGGCTCAGCATGGTCGCCGTTGCGATAGAATCTGCCAAGCGGCTGCCGATATCTGGGCGCACGATCAGCCGATCCACCACGACCTCAATATCGTGTTTCTGATTCTTGTTCAGCTCGATCGGGTCACCTAGCTCGTACATACTGCCATCAACCCTCACCCGTACGTAACCTTCCCGCTGCAGGTCGGCAAGCAATTTTACATGCTCGCCTTTTTGGCCCCGCACCACTGGAGCCAGCACTAGGAAGCGGGTGCGCTCGGGCAGGGTTAATACCTGATCTACAATCTGTTCAATGGTCTGCTGGCTAATGGCTACTCCGCAATTAGGACAATAAGGACTACCGACGCGGGCATAGAGCAAGCGCAGGTAGTCGTATATTTCGGTAACCGTACCCACCGTTGAGCGCGGGTTGCGGCTGGTCGTCTTTTGATCGATAGCAATGGCTGGTGATAGCCCTTCAATATAATCTACATCGGGCTTGTCCATTTGCCCGAGAAACTGCCGGGCGTACGCCGACAAGGATTCTACGTAACGTCGCTGCCCCTCTGCGTAAATGGTATCGAAGGCTAGGGATGATTTTCCAGAACCCGACAAACCGGTCACAACTACTAGTTTATCGCGGGGGATATCGACATCAATATTTTGTAGGTTATGGGCACGCGCTCCGCGCACCACTATTTTGTCTTGGGCCATGCTCTTCCCTCCCGCCCATCGTACATACATTCGCATTTTATCACTATAGCCGCTTGTAGGCAAGTTTCTGCAATAAGGACAGCTGCAGACACTCGCGACGAGCAACCCTTTGGCGGAACATTGCGGGCGCCCGCACGGGAGGCCATAGGCCGGCTGGGGAATAGTTACCTAGGCAGATTACACGCAGAGCACCTAACGACCGCGGAGCTCGATGATCAAGTCGCGCAGGTCGGCGGCACGCTCGAAGTCTAGCTGGCGGGCCGCATCTTTCATTTCCTTTTCAAGGCGCTTGATCAAATCTGCTAGCTCGCGACGGCTGAGGGAGGCAACCTTCTCCTTAGTGATGTACTCGGCTTGCTTTTCAGCCACCTTGGTCGCCTCGATAACATCGCGCACGGCTTTTTGCACACTCCGCGGAATGATGCCATGCTCCTGATTATACTGCATCTGTATCTGGCGCCGCCTATTAGTCTCGCGGATGGCCGTTTCCATGGATTGGGTGATGCGATCGGCATACATAATCACCTGGCCGTTCACGTTACGGGCGGCGCGGCCGATAGTTTGAATCAACGACGGCGTCGAGCGCAGGAAACCTTCTTTATCAGCATCGAGAATGGCAACCAACGACACTTCGGGCAGGTCTAGCCCTTCTCGCAGCAGGTTGATGCCAACTAAGACATCGAATTCGCCTAAGCGCAAGCCGCGGATAATTTCCATGCGTTCCAGGGTATCAATGTCTGAATGCAAATAGCGCACCCGAATCCCCATCTCGCGGAAATAGTCGGTGAGAGCTTCTGCCATTCTCTTAGTTAAGGTCGTCACCAAGACCCGCTCGTCCCGCTCCACCCGCTGCCTGATCTCACCATAAAGGTCATCGATCTGCCCCTGGATAGGACGCACAATCACCTCAGGATCTAGGAGCCCGGTAGGCCGGATAATCTGCTCTACTACTTGGGTGCTTTCGCCTAGTTCGAAGGGGGCAGGTGTAGCAGAAACATAAATAACCTGATTGAGCCGGCTATAAAACTCCTCAAAATTGAGGGGGCGGTTATCTAGAGCTGATGGCAAACGAAAGCCATGGGCTACTAGTGTCTCTTTCCGAGAGCGGTCGCCAGCATACATGCCGCGGACCTGAGGGATGGTGACGTGAGATTCGTCTACAATTAAGAGCCAATCGTCGGGGAAATAATCTAACAAGGTGAAGGGAGGTTCCCCTGGGGCGCGACCGTCGAGGTGACGCGAATAGTTTTCTATCCCTGGGCAAAAGCCGAGTTCTTGCATCATCTCCAAATCATAACGGGTACGCTGCTCCAGGCGCTGAGCCTCTAAGAGCTTGTTTTCTTTGCGCAACAGAGCTAACTGTTCTTCTAGTTCAGCCGCAATGCTAGCAATAGCGCGGGCCATTTCTTCCTCGGAAGTGACGAAGTGAGAGGCAGGGAAAATG
Source organism: Bacillota bacterium (assembly GCA_012735505.1). Taxonomy (GTDB): domain Bacteria; phylum Bacillota; class UBA994; order UBA5500; family UBA5500; genus JAAYHE01. The sequence continues at coordinate 26,571 of JAAYHE010000021.1, read as the reverse complement.
GCAACATGGTGACGCTCGCCAATCACCTCACCTGTCAAGGTATCTATCTCTAAAATCCGATCGATTTCATCACCAAAGAACTCAACCCGCACTGCCCTCTCGGTAGAGGAGGCCGGGAAAATTTCGACGCTATCACCACGCACTCGGAAAGTAGTACGGGCAAAATCAATGTCGTTCCGGCTATACTGGATGCCTACTAGGGCCCTCAAAACCTCGTCTCGATCTTTCTGCATCCCTGGCCGCAGCGAAACACACAGTTTTTTGTATTCTTGGGGATTGCCTAAACCGTAAATACAAGAAACACTGGCCACGATAATTACATCTCGGCGTTCAAATAGGGCGGAAGTGGCCGAGTGACGCAGCTTGTCTATCTCCTCGTTAATCTGCGCATCCTTTTCTATATAGGTATCCGTCGAGGGGATATAAGCCTCGGGCTGGTAGTAGTCATAGTAGCTGACAAAATATTCGACAGCGTTATTAGGGAAAAACTCTCGAAATTCGGCACAGAGTTGAGCAGCCAAGGTTTTGTTATGGGCCAAAACCAGGGTTGGTTTGTTGACCTGGGCAATGACGTTGGCAATGGTAAAAGTTTTTCCCGACCCGGTGACCCCCAGCAGCGTCTGGGCAGGATCCCCAGCCTTAACACCCTCCGCCAAGGCAGCAATGGCCCGGGGTTGGTCACCCGTTGGCCGGAATTCAGACTTTAGTTCAAACATAGCGCTAGCAACCTCCTTGTGCCGCTACCCCCGCTGCCACCATCTGAGCAAAGGTTGCAGGGGGCTTTTGAGTCGAGCTTCTACATAAGCGCCAGTATCTTGGCTGGGCACCATCAGAGCACCTAACTGCTGTGGCCCTCCGTCTATAGGCAAAACCAAAACAACCGTTGAAGTATAGTGGCCCCGCATAATGGTCATCACCACTTGTGGCTCACTTTGCAAAATAGTCCCCAGTTGGGCAATAGTTTCCACTTCCTGCCCGTTAACGGTAAGAATTATGTCATGGGGACGTAAGCCTGCCCGCTCCGCCAGGCTGCCGTCTAACACTTCCATAATCATTAAGCCTGGCCCGTCGTGGGCGAAAAGAGGCTTGCCCTCTTGTTCCCGTTGGTTAGCAATGACTATCAACATTTCGTGGCCCAAAGGTGCAAACAACACACCTAGGGGTAGCAAGGCCGGCACCTTGCTACCTAGCCACGCCAGGCCTAACAAAACTAGGCTATAGCCGAGTAAACGGATGGCCGAATCCCGTGCTTTCTGCTTCGGAGGCATGGTTACAGCCAGATCACCATAACCGAGGCCGGCCAAAAGGGGAGTCATATAGAGGGTTAGCTGAGTCAAATTGTCTGTGCCAGCGGGGCGTATCAAAGGCCACCAGCTAGGCATAGCGATGCCCCCACTCGCCGTGCCGCCAGCTATGTGGGGAATAAAGACTAAGGCCAAGAGGGGCAAAGGCCAGAACATCTGCAAACTATAACCACCAACCAAACGCCCCGAAGGCTGGCGTACCGCCACAGGGAAAGAGTTGATGTGGCCGCTCATAAGCATTAAAATACTTTCCACACAATGTAAAACAGCAATTAGACCCAATAAAGAAGCCACATCCAGCTCAGGCCAACCGAATATGAGGCTGATCAAGGACAACAGACCACCCGAATAAGCGAAGCAGATAAACCGCATATGGATTAGGGATAATAATAGAGAGAGCAAGAGGACGTAGCGGGTCGAATGAATAGAGATAGAGATCCCGATACCTGTCAAGAGCAAACTGCCGATAAAACCTCCTATTAGGCCAAAGACTAAAGCTAACAAAACCCTCCCCAGCAAGGGTTGTCGCGGCCGCCCATAAAAGACTCGCTCCATTTTCTCCGACCGGCGAAACTGCCAAGCAATCAACCCCAGCACCAGCCAAAACATGTAGTTACCAAAAAACTCCTCTAACGCCTCATAATAGGCCCCAGCAAGTTCCCAGATTGGGGGCATGGCTACACCTCCCTTATATTATAAAATTATATAACAAATACCCCTCTGGAGATAGGGCATCATCCAGAGGGGTGTTTCTCATCCCTCACTCCTGCACTCCTCGGCGGACCTCAATCATTTCAGACATTTGCTATAGCCTTAGGCGAGAGCGAAGGGGTAATAGTTTTGTATTCAATTATGGTCGTTTTACATAGTTGAGCGGGTTCTGCTTAGCCCCATTAATGCGGAACTCGAAGTGCAGATGCGCACCGGTGCTCCAGCCCGTCGAACCCACTTTAGCAATCTGCTGTCCTTTGATGACCCGCTGATTGTTTTTTACCAACAGAACTGATGCGTGGGCATAGAGGGTGGAACGACCATTACCATGGTCGAGAATAACTACTTGCCCATAACCGGTCATCCAACCGGCAAATAGAACCGTCCCCGAGTCGGCAGCCACAATTTTTGCTCCCATGGGTGCGCCTATATCTATACCATAGTGGAAACTGCTGCCGCCAAATATCGGATGGTTGCGCTGACCATAAGGCGACGTGATCCTAGTATATCCGGGTGTCGGCCAAGTGTAAGTACCAGTACCCTGAACCGGGTTAGGATTCGCACCCTGGCCTTCCCTAATCAGTCTCTCTAGCTCTTGCGCTACCAATTCGATGTCACGTAGGCTCTCGAGCCATGCCTCACGATCTCGTTCTAGCTTGGTGAGATAGCTGCGGTGTTCTGCCTGCCGCGAAGCAAGAGCTCCTCTATTGCGTTCGGTTTCTTGCCGAAGGCGTGCTAAGTCTTGTCGTTTAAGCTCCAAAATATTCTTCTGTTCTTCGATGCGCGCCTTCTCGCTCCTGATGGAATCTACCACGTTCACGTCATGGGCTACCACCTGCCGCAACAGATTGACGCGGTTAATCAGGTCAGAGAAGCTACGCGCATTGAGCAACACTTCTAAGTAGCTAACGGTGCCCCGCTCGTATAAAGCACGCACGCGCGTCTTCAGCATTTCCTGCCGGAAGGCAAGTTTTTCTTCTGCCTCGGTCAGGTCCTCTTCTATAGCAGCTATTTCTGTCTCTGTTGTTTTTAGTCGCGTTTCTAAGTAACCTAGCTGTTGTTCCGCCTGCTGGATTTCCTTGTCTAAGCGGACAATCTCGCTATTAATAGACTTGGCCTCTTGTTGGTTGTCGTAAATTCTCTTTTCTATCTGGGCAATCTCTCGCTGCACCCGTTCATACTCGGCCTGCTTATCACTGATGTTGCTAGCAAAAGCCGGTAGTCCCAGGCTCAAGACAAGCAGCAAGACCAAAGCAACTGATAGCCTTTGCCGCAAGCGTTCCATTCTCTCCCTCCTTTCTGGCTGAGCTAGTATATAAGTACAAGCTGCTAGTTGCTACGCAACTAGCACTTTATTGGCCCGCAACGCTCTGCGTTGCTAGGAAATAAAACTTATACCCTGAGGAAACGGCGTAAGGAGATAGTACTACCAACCACGCCGATAGCAGTACCTAACAAAACTAGCCATCCGGTCACGCCCAATAAGAAAGGCCAGGGTTTGACCAGAGGTAAAACTGGCAATGATACGGCTAAGGAACGAACTGCTGCCTGGTAAAACCAAATTACCAAGCCGCTAGCCACCAAGGAGCCAATCAGGCCTAGAGTCATGCCTTCGATGATGAACGGCCAGCGGATAAACCAGTCGGTGGCGCCTACGTACTTCATGATGCTAATCTCGCGCCGCCGGGCGAAAACTGTAATCCGAATAGTGTTAGCTATAATGAAGGTGGCAGCAGCCGCTAGCCCTAACATTAAACCTAAAGCTATAACCCGCAGCATGCCAGTCACAGCAAACAATTGCTCAACGATACCCTGGCCGTACTGCACATCGGCCACACCATCGAAGGTTTGCAGGATAGGCACTACTTCTAATACCTGCTCTGGGCGGTGGGTACGCAGATCAAAACCATTGCGCAAAGGGTTGTCCATTTCCAGCCCGGCTAAGAAGTCAGAACTCTCGCCAAACCAATCGCGCATGCGTAAGAGCGCTTCTTCTTTGCTTACGTATTTAACTAAGGCAATCTGCTCTAGGCTAGTAAATTCCTGAGCCAGACGATCTATCTCTTCGCTGGTGATTTCGTCTTGCAAGTAAACAGAAATCTCCACTTTGGATTCGATATTGCCTGCCATATGGGTGATATTGTTGGCCAGCAAGAGGAAAGCTCCAAAAACAACCATGGTTACAGCCACTGTCCCGATAGAGGCGATGGTCATCCAACTGTTGCGCCGCATACTGGCAAAGGCCTGTCCATGAAAATAGGCCCAAGTTCTAATTTTCATCGCCGTAAGACCCCCTGTACTCATCTCTGACTATGCGCCCAGCTTCTAAAGCTACCACTCGCTTGCGCATAGCGTCGACGATGTTCTTGGCATGGGTCACCATCAGCACCGTGGTGCCTTGGGCATTAATATCCTGCAAGATGTCCATGATGCCCCAAGCAGTATCGGGATCGAGGTTACCCGTAGGCTCGTCGGCTAACAGAATATAAGGTTGGTTGACGATGGCGCGAGCCAACGCCACCCGCTGTTGCTCACCGCCGGATAGCTGGTGAGGCAAATGTTTTGCTTTACTAGACAAGCCCACCAAGGCTAATACCTCAGGCACTCGCCTACGGATAGCCCGCGTAGGTGCTTCCACCACTTTCATGGCGAAAGAAACATTCTCCTCAACAGTCCAATTAGGCATGAGCCGGAAATCCTGAAAGACGGTACCAATCTGCCGCCGCAGAAAGGGAATCTCCCGTGGTTTCAGGTTGTTGACTACTTTGTTATTGACAATAATCTGACCCTTGGTCGGTTTTTCTTCAGCTAATATTAAACGGGTTACGGTTGTCTTGCCAGCGCCACTAGGGCCGACGATAAAGACAAACTCCCCTTTGTCGACTTTCAAATTAACATCTCGTAAAGCTACTACCCCGTTGCCGTAAATCTTGGTAATGGCATAGAGCTCGAGCAAGCTAACCACCTTCCTTCTTGCGTGTACCTCCATGGTGCCTTGTCTCTTGCTACCTACCAGTGTCACTAGATCCGGCCATGCCTGCAGATGGCGTGCTAGTAAAGGTGGGGCTCGACCTTTACTACAGACCTGAGAGACAGCTGTAAAATAGTACGACGTATTTCGTTTGCATACGCCAAGATATAATCCTGCACCTTCGCAGCTTCGACACGGGCCCTAACAAATCCTTGTCGCAATCGGCTTTTTATGTTGCTTTTTATAGGAAATTGGCAGTTAGCGCCTAGTCGCGGGGCGGCGCACTTCTAGGTAACTGGAAAATGTGCTAGAATTAATTAATGTGGTTTCGCGTGGCCCAGCGGGGGCAATCGGCTGTGGATCTAAAGGGAATACTAACCATATTGAATAGGCTATGTGGATCGGGTAAAGATGCCTAGGGAACAAGGATTAGAGAATACAGAAAGAGGAAGGTAATCGTGACAAATGATACAAAAGTGCAAGTGATTCCCTTAGGGGGAATCGGAGAGATCGGCAAAAATATGTTTGCTGTAGAGTGTCGTGGCGATATTATCGTCGTCGACGCTGGTCTTAAGTTTCCGGAAGATGAGATGCTCGGCATTGATTATGTCATCCCTAATATTTCCTACTTGATTGAGAACCGCAAGAAGATACGGGGCATCGTGCTCACCCATGGGCATGAAGATCATATCGGGGCTATCCCCTATATCCTGCAAGAAATTGATACGCCAATATATGGCACGCGCCTGACTTTAGGCATTTTGCGAGGCAAGCTCGATGAACATCGGCTTACTGCCAAGACCCATGAGGTGAAAGCGGGCGAGCTCGTCTCTCTAGGTCGCAACTTTAAAGTGCGCTTCATTCATATGAATCATAGTATCCCCGATGGGGTGGCTTTGGCCATAGAAACTCCCATTGGCGTGCTTTTGCATAGTGGCGATTTCAAGTTCGACCAAACACCGGTTGATGGCAAGGTAGCGGATTACCATACTCTGGCCGAATATGGTAAGAAAGGTGTTTTGGCCCTTTTCGCTGATTCGACTAACGCGCATCGACCAGGCTATACCCCTTCGGAAAGGGTTGTGGGGCGCACACTAGACGAGATTTTTAACCGGACCCGTGATCGCATCATCATGGCCACTTTTGCGTCTAACATCCATCGTATTCAGCAAGCCTTTGATACGGCAGTTAAATATGGCCGCAAGGTGGCAGTGATCGGGCGCAGCATGATCAATAACGTGCGCATCAGTACCGAGTTAGGTTATCTACAATACCCGGAAGGGGCATATATCGAGCCCGAAGAAGTTAGCCGCTTGCCAGCTCATAAGGTGTTGATTTTGTCAACCGGAAGTCAGGGCGAGCCCCTATCGGGCCTAACACGGATGGCGAAGCAAAGCCACAATTGCGTTAACATCGTACCAGGAGACACCGTCATCCTGTCATCTACGCCAGTTCCGGGCAACGAAAAATTGGTCAACCGCGTCATCGACGGTTTAGCTAGAGCCGGGGCCCATGTTATCTCCCAGGAAAGTGCCCAAGTGCACGTATCGGGCCATGCTAGCCAAGAAGAACTGAAGCTATTGATCAATCTGGTACGTCCGAAATACGTGGTACCCTTTCATGGAGAATATCGCCATATATCTGCCTTTGCTAATCTGGCAGAAGAAGTAGGCGTGCCCCGGGACAATGTTTTCACCCTGCAAAACGGCGATATTTTGGAATTCGATGCGGATGGAGCCCGCATAGCTGGTAAAGCACCGGCTGGTGTGGTGCTAGTAGACGGCTTGGGTATCGGCGACGTGGGCAATGTCGTGCTCCGCGACCGACAGCAACTCTCGTTAGATGGAGTGCTAGTCGTCGTGGTCACCATTGATAAAGAAACCCGCACCATCAAAGCCGGGCCTGATATCATCACCCGAGGCTTCGTCTATGTGCGCGAATCAGAAAACCTGATTGCCGAAGCGGAAGAACAGGTGAAAGCAAGTTTGCAGACCTGCTTGCGCGGTGAGATAACCGAATGGTCGATGCTTAAGTCGGCCGCCAAAGAAGTACTTGGCAGCTTCTTGTACGAGCGAACTAAACGCCGGCCTATGATTCTGCCGATTATCATGGAGGTTTAAAGGCATAAGAAAGCGCCCTTCAGTTTAGCTGAAAGGCGCTTTTTTGTTGCATAGCAACGGGCCGTAGACAGGCTCGAGCCCGCTATCTGCGATCCAGTGACTGGGCTAGCAGGATCAGTCCCAAGATGATAAAGAGCGCAGGCCAATAAGGTTGCAACAGACGCAGTAAACGATGCCAATTTACATGGCGAGAAACCAGCATGTAACCACCAATGCCGATTAAAATATAGGCTAACAATGTTTGGCCATTATTGCTGCGAACTGGTTTCGCCTTGGTGCCAGCACCAGGCGGTGTTTCTGGACCGCTTGCTTGCGAAGTTTCGTGCCGGCTACCACCATCTACTGTCGTTTTATCATAATAGTGGCCAGCCTCACCTGTGGGTTGCCACCTATCATCCCGGGGCCGCTCGGGCATAACGATGGCTGCTACAAGATAAGCCAAAACTCCACTACCACCCATAAACATCAACAATACGAAACCTAAGCGAATCAAAGTAGGGTCTACATTAAAATACTCGGCTATGCCAGCGCAGACGCCGGCTATCATGGCATCATCGCTAGACTTATAAAGACGCTTGCTCACTGCTTCCCCTCCCTATTCGGTGTATCGGCCCCAGCTTAACGCTTTTGCCCCTTATCTATCAATATAATCTAGCGGCGGAAACGTTGCCAGAGCACGGCCCAAATAAATCTCGGCAGTAGTAAAACACGGCGCCAACGTCGTGGCTCTTGCCAGAGGCGAAATAGCCATTCCAAACCGAAACGCTGCATCCACAGCGGGGCTCGTTGTACGGCTCCCGCCAAGATATCAAAGGTCCCCCCCACACCAATGCCCACATAGGCCCCGCTTTTATCTAAATAATCGTGAAGCCAAATATCTTGTTTAGGTGCCCCCATGGCCACCAGCAATATGTCTGGCTGGCTATTTCTTATTCCCTCGAGGATTGCCACGTTATCTGCCTGAGAGAAATAACCGTGATGGCTGCCTACTATCTGAATCCCCGGGTAATGTAATTCTAAACGCTCAACCGCCACCTTTAAGACTTCGGGTTTTGCGCCCAGCAAATAGAAACGCCAACCGGCTCTCACCCCGCGCTCGGCTAAAGCATACACCAGATCTACACCAGCTACCCGTTCTGGCAGCGGTTGCCCCAGAATGCGGGAAGCTAACACCACCCCCATGCCATCAGCAGTTACCAGCCCGGCATCATGGAGAGCTAGGAAAAGACCTGGGTCATGCTGAGCCGTATACAGAATTTCTGCATTAGCCGTAACTACTTGGCAAACCTTCTTCTCCTCGATACAGCGGGCGATCGCTTGGATCGCTGTTTCCATAGTCAAAAAGTTGACTGGGCTGCCGAGGATATCTATCTGTTCAATCATATTTCTTCTCCTTTTGCTAATGCCCTAGCGATCCTGGCATTATTCGCAGCCAATTTCTGCAGGAGCACCAGTTGGTCGGCCAAATGCTGCTTTAGTTTGTCCCGCTGCCGATACACTGCCAAAACCTGTTCATACAGTTGCTGCGCCTGTAAGTTATCGGTGGTGCCGGCCAGCGGTTGATCTACGCTCTGTAAGAAGCCAATTATCTTAGGGTCATAAGCGATACCCACCAACGGACGGTTACAAGCAGCGGCCATGATCAAGGCATGCAAGCGCATAGCTACCACAACTTCGGCCTGCGCCAGCTCACCCAACAGATCGTTAAAGCCTTGCGGTTGGCTGAGACAGCTAGCCCCGGGGCCAATCTCGGCAGCCAACTGCTGGGAGATGGCTAAATCCCGCGAGTAATGAAAGGGAATAAACCGTAGACTAAAGCCATCCTGCACCCAACGCCGGCCGGCTAATTTTACCTGCTCGAGGAAGTCGTGTTCACTCGGCCACTCGCGCACAGCTATAACAAGGGTCTGGGGCTTCGGCTCGATAACAGGAGTAGGCAACAACAAGACCGGGTCAGCCGTCAACTTCATCGGCGGCCCCTGCACGCCCAGATCAGCTAACAGCTGTAAAGAAAGCTGGTCGCGCACCGTAATATAATCCGTCTTCTTTAATATGTTGGCGGTTAAGCGCTGATTTCTTTGCCGCCGAATGGGGCCGATGCTGTTGGCATACACCATGGTCTTACAGCCCAACAGGCGGGCTAACCTGAGCAAGCCTAGATAATAGAGCAAAGAACGGCTGCTAGTAGCGTCTTGCAGCAGGCCCCCACCCCCGCTGATAAAGAGATCGGCTCGGCGCAAAGCTGGCACAATCTGCCCCAGACGGGTGCGATGCACCGCTCGCACCCCATGCTCGGCCGTTGTCCGTTCGGGTTGCGCCGACAACACAGTAATCTCGGCTTGTTCATCCTGTTCCTGCAAAGACCGAATAATTGCTTCTAGAATAGCCTCGTCGCCCGCGTTACCAAAGCCGTAGTAACCAGAAATCACATATTTGCTCATCGATAGGCCTCCTTAGTGGCAGGCAATAGCAAGTGCACTACTGCTAAAGTTACCAGGCCTAAAGTCAAGCCGATGGCTAAACCTAAGCCACTACGGAGCAAACTCAGCCAAATAGGATGATGCAGGTGCTCAAAAGTATTGACTAACGATAGTTCAGCAATGTAACCCAAAAGAACAGCTAAACCACCCAACCAGCGAATATTCCGACGCCACAAATAGAGACCGGCTAGCAGGATAGGATAACCTAAGAACTCCTTAGTACGCGGCCGCACCCTTAAAGTGCGATACAACCATTCTCTAAATTCTAGTTCGATAGGCAGAATGCGAACCCGCGACTGATTTCCTGTTCGGTTGAGCAAAATGTAGACGGCAGCTAGAAAGATCAAGAGTGCCACGGCCAAGATTAGGTAGCGGAGGAAACGGTGCCGCAAACGCAGACCAGTGCTCCAACCGTGCCATAACCAATACAGACCCACTAAGACTAAAGCCAAGGCTAAGGGCAAGGCATAGGCAGCTTTAACGCCCCAAAACTGCAAAATGTTCAGGTGCCAAGCAAAATCGGCCAAGGTGGCATGGACAGACAAGCCGCCTAACAGAGCAAATCCGGTAATAACAGCAAAATCAAGCAATGCACCTCTAACTGGCGCAGGATATTGATCCTCCCCTTTTGCTTTAGCCCACCACCAGAAGATACCGGCGCTCGGGTAAAGCACAGCTGCTCCTAGGGCTATGAGTTGGCGAGTCTGCCATGGCCCTAGCCAGCGCCAAACTACCCACGTTCCAGCCCCAGCTACTAGCGGCAAGGCCAACAAATAACGCCGCCAGCTCAGGGGCAACACTAGGCTTAACATCCAGACAAACAAACACCCCAAAGCAAGCACTACCGCTCCCAGAACCCAAATAGGCGTCACTAACTCGGCTCGCGGTTGCAAGCTGGTAGTAAGAACATGCCCATCACGCTGCAGATCTTCACTGATGGTTTGAACATGCTCCAACCCTAAGGGGCGATCAGCGTCTAGAGCTAATCGCACCACCACTAAGTCGACTTGTCGTTCACGGGCAGCAATAGTAAATTCACTGATAAAGGGGTGGGCGGGCTGGTCATAAACACGCAGCAACTGCCCTCCCCAACTATTGATATCGGCTGCAAAATTAGTGGGCAGCCTAAATTCTAGCAAGCCTATCGGCACCGCACTAGCGCGCGCCTCGGCTGCCATGACATCAGTGAATTGGTTATCAGCAAAAATAATTGCTGCTGGCATAGTGGTCTGCTCACGCCAAGAAGGCCACGAGTCTGGCGTGACAACGACAACTGGCTGGACTCCCTCTGGCAGTTGACTAGCCTGACTAGGTTCGGTTATCAAAGCAAAATGCACTCCTGCATCTTGCAGCAGCGGCCACCAGCTCGTTTCCGGGATTTCACCATAAGCGACGGCTAAACCTATCTGCCGCTGCCAAGGCTCCAATTGTGCCTTGTTCACCAGCGCCCCACCACAAGCCAACATGCTTAATACTACTATTGCTAGCAGCCAATTAGACCGCCTCATCAGTTACACCTCCGATTGCCCCCTACCTGACGGTAAACAGCATCTGTCTGTTGCCACATCCTAGTGATGGTGAATTGAGCCAGCACTCGTTGTCGCCCAACTAAACCCATACTACTGGCTCGGCTCTGGTCGGCTAAGAGCTGCTTGATAGCGCTAGCCAAGGCTATACTAGTGCCCGGTGGCACCAGAATACCAGACTGCCCATCTTGCACTAGTTCTGGAATACCGCCTACGTTGCTAGCTACTATCGGCAAGCCGGCAGCCATCGCTTCCAAAATTACTAACCCCAGAGCCTCTTGTAGCGAGGGCAAAATCTTGATATCAGCTGCCGCCATGAGACCAGGAATATCTGTTTGGTACCCTAGCCAGCGCACCTGCTGCCCTAGACCTAGGGCAGCAGTTTGTTCCTGTAAGCTGCTTAACTCAGACCCCTGCCCGACGAAAAGCCAAGTAAAGGGAATGTTATCCCGCTGCAAGATGGCGGCAGCTTCTAGGGCAAACTTAAGACCTTTCACAGGAGCAAGGCGAGCGACTGTAATCAATACTGGCTCGGTAGCGGTCAAACCTAACCGCTGCCGCCAGCCTGCCCTTGTAGCTGATAAATAAGGAGTGGGGTCGATACCATGATATATCAGCCGCACACAAGACTCGGGCACCCCTTCCGCTAGCAAACGTTGGCGACAAGCTTCAGAGACAGCGATCACTGCATCGCTCAAATTGACAGCAACCCAGCGATGTAGCCAACGTTGCCAGCCCTTATATCCACCGGGGGGAAGGTCGGGCCCGAGAGTGTGCCGCGTAAGCACCACTGGGTAACCCTTATGCTTGGCCACCAAACGAGCTGCCAAACTGGCATGAGTATGGACCACATCGGCCGGTTCTAGGCGGTGCAGCAGCCAACGCCACAACCCGAAACTGAAGGAACATTCGCCTTGGGGCAAGGGGATAACTCGGGCTATACCCTGAGACCGCAAGGCTGCCGCTAACGCACCTTCCGGGGCATAGACTGTGATTTGCCAGTCATGGGTCGTAGCTCCTGGCAATAGGGCCAACAGATAGCGCCCAGCACCGCCGATGTTCGTATCGCTAATCACATGGGCTATCCTCATCACCTAGTCTCTCCTAAACGTAGGCGATAGGCCGCTAGAGTTAAGCCGACAAGCAACCAAAAGGCCAACATGAGGCGCACGTCATACCAAGTATGATCAAACAACCCGTGCACTAATTGCCCTAGTAAAGCTGCCGCTGATGGCACGGCCCACACAGGAGCCTTTTCCCAGCGGGTCGTGGCTATACGCCAAGTGGCCAAGCTAATCCAGAGGAAGAAAAGCAACAGAAAGATGCCTCCCTCTACCGCTAACTGTAAGATGAGGCTGTGGGCATGTAGAGCTGGCACGACACCAAACTGGAAAATAGGATACACACGGGCGAAAGGCACCAGGCCTTGACCGATTCCCAAGATCCAATTATGGAAAAACATCTGGAAAGAGCTATCCCATACATATAACCGTACCATGTTAGACGTATCTTCTAAGTTGACGATGCTGAGCAAGCGCTGCCAAATTATTGGCGGTAAAACTAACGGTGCCAGCAAAATGAGCCCAGGTAAGGCCCACAGCAGGCGAGGCGCCTGCAGAGTTACAACCACAAACAAGGCTGCAGCAGCCGCCAGCCAGCCACCCCGAGAAAAAGTCAAGACCAATGATAAGCCTAAGAGGCCAGTAACGAACAAATTGGTGAGGCGTACCGCTATAGTCGAATTTTTATCAAAGATACGTGCAGCCGCAAAAGGTAACCAGGCTACCAAGTAGGCAGCCAGCATATTGGGATTATCGAAAGTACCCACGACGCGTGTTCTTACCGCAGCCACACGAATATCTACCCAGGATAGGTTAGTAGCAGCGCCGCCCAAATATTCCCAAACAGAGAAGCCCGCCACAACCATAGCCGCCAACAACCCCCAGCTTACCACCCGAGCCAAGTGGGTTTCGGTCTGGATCGTATCCAGCAGCAACGCCAACAAGAAAAAACCTGCCAAATAGTAACGCCAGTAACGCAAACTAGGTAACTTGTCGGGGCTAGCGAAAGCAGCGGCAAGGGCCACTAGGCAAAATAAAGCGGCTAAGGTTCGGAGCAAAGAACTGCGAGAAGCCAAACGTTGTCCTTGTAGCCAATGCGCCACCATAGCTACTAGCAGCAAATAGGTAAGGCTGAGAATCGGCAAGAATGGCAGCAAAAAGGCAACTGCATAAACCGCCAGTTGGGGGCGCACCCACACGTGCACCAGCAGTATGCCTAAAACCGCCCATTTAATTAAGCTACCGCCCTGGGGCAAAACGAAAACAAACACAACCGCCAGGGTTGCACCGACAGCATAGAGCAGCAAGCGCCAGCGGGGTGGGGCTTGTTCTGATTGGGTAGCTTCTGAGGAACTTTCGAGCCCCACGCTGTAGCGCTGCCAGAAAACTAATAGGCGCCGCAGCCAACTACCTTGCCACAGCCAGGCAAAGTCAGCCACGAGCCAGTGCGGCCACTGGCTGAGAAAATAACTATGCTTTAGAGGGGGCAACTTAGCTCCTAACGACTGTAGTTGCTCTCTGCATCGCAACCATACTTGGCAACAACGACTGTCTGCGTAGACGGCCGGAAGATCATCCCACGCAACTGACATTAGACGCCCCAAGAAACAGCCGCGAGCAATAGCTGCAATCAACGCAGCCATTCTCTCTATAGCACGTACCACCCAAGCTGCAGACCACCAAGATTGGATAGTCTTTAACATGGATTATTACTCCTTACCTAAGCCAATAATAGAAGCATCAAAAGAGAACTGGGGTCCCACTAGGGTAATACGCTCGCCAATCCTAATAGCTAAAGCTCCCACTTGGTATGCGTTTTCAGTGATGGTACCTTGATTGACCAGTACCAGCCGTACTTCGCTACTCCGCTGCGAATCAACCCAAATAACATCGCCATTAGTGGCTGCAACAGCTACAGGAACAGGCCTAATACTTACCTCCCGCACTTGGCCCAAATAGACCCCCGTTCGTTTGTCGTAAACTTTTTGACCTTCTGCCACAGTTTGCCCAATAGGATTTAGCAAGTCGGCTTGTAGCTCGATTAAGATTGTATCTTGCGGCGGAGTCACTATTTGCTGCACATTCATCTTATCGTAAATAATGCGTCCTACAATCACGGCTAAAACAACTATTACTAGCAAGTCGAAGACATTGATTTTACCAAATAGACGCCCCTGTTTATCGATCATCGTTGTCTCCTTCCTCGCGCTTTGCTAATTCAGGAACCAATTTGCTATACACATTCAAAACTTCGCGCGCTTTTTCTGTCACTGAATAATGAGTTTCAACTGCTTCTCTTGCCACCTGCACAGCCCTATCTGCCCGCTCGGGATCCAATAACACCTCGCGCAAAGCATTAGCAATAGTGACTGGATTAGTTTCTTGGGTGGCACCACGGCCACTAAAATTATGTTGCATGGCAAGCTGCAAAGTTGCAGCTTCTAACAATCCATAACAACCATACTCATTAGCCACTATAACCGGCCGCCCGGTAGACATCGCTTCTAAGGCGACCCGCCCCACACCTACTACGATGCCGGCTTGCGCTAGCAACTGGGGGATGTCGGCCCTGCCCCCGAGCACCTGGCAATATTCGCCTCCCCACTCTTCGTTTAAACGACTTGCCAAAGCCTGCACCTCGGGCAGGCGATCGCCATCGCCCACGATAACTACCCGCAAGGCCGGAAAATCGTCGTGCAAGAGAGCCACAGCTTCCAACAGAGATAAAGCCACACCTCCTCGCTCTCCCGACATGCGACTAATATAGGTGACCTGCTGTCTATTTGGAGGTGGATACTCTGCCACAGCAAACTGCTCAGTATCTATGCCATTATGAATGACCGTAATCTGTTCTGGTGGGAAATTGAATCTTTCGATCAAATAATCCTTTACGTCGGGAGCCACAGCGATAGTCTGCTGCCCACCCGTTGTAAACAGGCGCAAAAACCAATGGGCGCTATAGCAGCCATGGTAAGTGGTAACCAAGGGCACACCAGTAGCCCTACCTACCCTTTGGGCCACCCACGCTGGTATACGAGCATGGGCGTGCATCAGGCGCACATCTTCCGACTGGACGATCCGCTTAATTATATCTATACTGCGCAGCAACGCTAAGGGGTTGCGCGCGTGCAGCGCCACCGGATAGTGTTTGATACCTGCCGCCTCTAGCTCTGGCACTAAACGACCTCCGTTAGAAGCGACCAATACGCGGAGCCCAGTCCGTTGAAGGGCTTTAGCTAAAGAAATTACATGGGTCTCGGCCCCACCAAAGTCTAGGGCCATCGACAAAAGCAAAATACTGAGTTGTGACATCTTATCCGCTCCTCTTCGCAAAAGGGGCATAGGGCTAGCCCCCTGCCCCAAAGTAACTATGGTTCGACTGTGTATTCGCCGCGCACCATCACTATAATATTGGTGCTAGCCTTGAGTCCTCGCTGGTCGGAGCGAGGGAACAACAAGAGGTGGTTAGCAGGGGCGGTCGCATTATTTGGCAGGTCCTTACCTGCTGTCAGGTCAGGGACACCCCCTGCGGCAGAACCAATAATAGTCGCTTTGCCTGAACGCAAAACAAACTCTGTCCCCTCATAGGCGATTAGGCGGCTGCCTGCCGGCACGGTTACCACAGTCAGAGTCGGAGCCGCGTCGCCATTGGGTTCGCCAGATTGACCGTTATTTTCTACTTGGCTGGCCAATTTGGAAATCGCATCGTCTACGTAGCTTTTGGTCACTAAGGGGTCTAGATCGCTGCCAGGCGCAGCTGTCGAGCTGGCAGCATAGCCATGCCCTACCCAGACGCCGACCAATAAGGCGCCCACCACGAGGCAGGCAGTCAGCTGCAAGTTAACTTTGCGCATAGTTCTCTCCTCCCAAAGAATGTAGCCCATATTTTATGTTCTCAATATGCAATTCGGCTGTCGTCGGTCGCGGTCATGCTCGCGCGCGTTCCTCTTTCGCTGTATGTGTATACCGGCCGGGGCAACTGTTCCCCGGTCGGCCTGCGCCTCCCGGGCGGGCGTGTTTCAAAATGTTCTGCCTGAAGGCTGCCCATTTTTCAAGACGCCCCCACGATATGGCGCAATCAAATAGTCTGTGCAAACGACTACACTCCGTACCAATTATGGGGGGAACGGAGGTAGGCGTCAATAAAGGGATCAAGGTCGCCATCCATAACTGCCTGCACATCGCCTACTTCCAGGCCGGTGCGGTGGTCTTTCACGAGGCTATAGGGATGAAAAACATACGAGCGAATCTGACTGCCCCAAGCAATATCTTTCACTTCGCCTCGCAGCTTAGCCAGTTCTTCCTCCTGCTCCTGCAACCGCTTCTCTAACAACTTAGAGCGCAACATGCGCATGGCCGTCTCCTTATTGGCGTGCTGGGAGCGTTCATTTTGGCATTGGACCACAATCCCCGTCGGCACATGGGTAATCCGCACCGCCGAGTCAGTCTTATTTACGTGTTGCCCACCGGCACCACCAGCCCGGTAGGTGTCGATGCGTAAATCCTCCTGCCTAATTTCCACTTCCTCGTCATTATCGATTTCTGGCATCACTTCCACCGAGGCAAAGCTGGTGTGCCTGCGCCCAGAAGCATCAAAGGGCGAAATACGCACCAGGCGGTGTACTCCCTTTTCAGCTCGCAAGTAGCCATAGGCTAAGGGGCCACTGACCAGCAGAGTAACGTTCTTTAAACCGGCCTCGTCGGCACCCACATAATCTAGAATCTGAACCTTGTAGCCGCTGCCTTCTGCCCACCGGGTATACATGCGTAGCAGCATAGCCGCCCAATCTTGCGACTCGGTGCCGCCAGCGCCCGAATGGATATTCAAGATGGCGTTATTGCGGTCGTAAGGACCTCGCAGCAAAATCTGCAGTTCGAAACTTTTTGCGGCCTTAGCCAGCTCGTGATATTGGGACTGCAATTCTTGCAATACCTCAGTCTCCCCCTCGGCCATAGCCATCAAAAGCAAATCCAAAACATCGCTTATCTGTTGTTCGAGGCTTTGCACCTCAGTAATTTGCTCTCGCAGGCTATTAGCCTCGTTGATTACGGCTTGGGCCTGCCGCTGATCATCCCAGAAACCTGTTTCCTGCTGTTTAGCCTCCAATTCTGCTAAACGAGCTTGTTTTGTCGGTAGGTCAAAGAGAATCCCTAATCTCTACGATGGATTCATGCAAGGACTCAAAGTCTTTGCGTAGTGCATTTGGGTCGACTAACATCTATCGTCCTCCTTACGGGCTGGTGCAAAATGCCCCGCCCATACATCCTGTGCGAGCCTGAGCTTACCGCATAGGCCCCTTGGAGCATGCTCCAAGCCCAAGCAGTTGGCCCAGGGCCTGTACTCAGATCCAAAGCGGGCGCCCCTACGATATAGCAACATACCACACATATCGTATAACCATCGGCTGCCTCTAAAGCAAACCCCGCTGCTGCAGCTCGGTTACCACTATGGGCAACAGTTCTTTATTAGGCAGTTCTTGGGGAAACACCAACGCCCAGGGGCTAACTGCTAAAGCCTGGGTGCGGGTGAGAATATAAACCTGGTATTGCTCAGCCAGCAAGGCTAGCTCAGCCTGCTGTGGCTTTAGGCCTGGCCATTGGGATACATTCTTCTTGCCCCGGCGCGGCTTAAACTGGGCTATCTTCAAGCCATATTCTAAACTCAAAGAACGAGCCAGCTGATGAGGAAAGCTTTGATCGCGAACGAAGCCAGCCCCCTCTGCCAAGGAGGTGTATACAGGAAGTATCTGCTTCAAAGCTTATCTCCCACAGCATCTCTTATATTTCTTTCCACTACCGCAGGGGCAAGGGTCGTTGCGTCCCACCCGTTGCTCACTTGATCTACGCGCACTCGCCCGCGTAGCCGCTGGAGCTACCGGTGCCGCTGGGCGGGCCACCCGCTGAGCCTGGGGCGGCTGACTTACCTGCACATGATACATGAGGCGCGTGACATCGTGCTTAATCTGGTTGACCATCTGTTCAAACATCTCATAGCTTTCCAGTTGGTATTCCACTAGGGGGTCTTTCTGACCATAAGCCCTGAGGCCGATACCGTCGCGAAGCTCGTCCATAGCATCCAGATGCGCCATCCAGATGGTATCGACCACGCGTAAAACTACCATACGTTCCACATCGCGCATCACGTCAGCACCGATCTCAGCCTCCCGCTGGGCATAGGCTTGTTCAGCAAAGTGCTCTAATTCCTCGAGCAAAGCAGTGCGAGTTAAGCCCTCCCATGCAGCTACATCGAGCTCGGCTGCTGCAGGAATATATTCCGACAAGGCTTGGCGCAAGGCGGCCAGATCCCATTCTTCTCGCTCAGGGGCATATTGATCCACTAACTGTTCAATGACAGCGGCAACCATGTCTAGGACCGATTCTCGCATGTCGGTTCCCATGAGCACCTCTCGCCGTTGGGCATAGATAACTTCCCGCTGCTTATTCAGCACATCGTCGTACTGCAACACATGCTTGCGGATATCGAAGTTGCGAGTTTCCACCCGCTTTTGAGCCTTTTCAATGGCCTTGGTAAGCATGCCGGCTTCAATAGGCATGTCTTCTTCCAGGCCAAGGCGATTCATCACCCCAGAAATCATGTCGGAGCCAAAAAGGCGCATGAGGTCGTCTTCCAAGGAGATGAAAAACTGCGACGAGCCCGGGTCGCCTTGGCGTCCGGCCCGACCCCGCAGCTGGTTATCGATGCGGCGAGATTCATGCCGCTCGGTACCGATCACGTGCAAGCCGCCGGCGGCCAGCACTTGCTCCCGCTCGCGCTGGCACTGCTCCTCCATCTCCTGCAAGACTTCTTGGTACAAGGCCCGTACCTCGGCAGCCCTCGCATCGGCTTGTCCATAATCTAAGGCAGCCACTAGTTCATCGTGACTTACACCCCGTCGCAATACTTCGGCGCGAGCCAAGAACTCGGGGTTGCCGCCGAGCAAAATGTCGGTCCCGCGGCCAGCCATGTTGGTAGAAATAGTAACAGCACCGAAGCGGCCCGCTTGGGCGATAATTTCTGCCTCTTTTTCATGGTGCTTGGCGTTGAGCACCTGATGGGGTATGCCACGCCATTTTAACATGTTACTGAGCATCTCCGACTTTTCAATGGAAATAGTACCCACCAACAGGGGCTGGCCAGTAGCGTGGCGGCGTTCAATCTCGTCCACTACGGCTCTAAACTTGCTAGCTTCGCTTTTATAGACAACATCACCCAAGTCTTGGCGGATCATGGGCTTGTTGGTGGGGATAACCACCACGTCGAGGCCGTAAATATGGCGGAACTCGTCTTCTTCGGTAGCGGCCGTACCTGTCATACCCGCTAATTTCTCATACATGCGGAAGAAATTCTGGAAGGTGATGCTGGCTAAGGTTTGGTTTTCCCGCTCGATTTTTAGCCCTTCTTTGGCTTCAATGGCTTGGTGTAAGCCAGCGCTGTAACGGCGCCCAAACATCAGGCGGCCGGTAAACTCGTCGACGATGACCACTTGGCCGTCATGCACCACGTAGTCGCGGTCACGCTTCATCAGGGCCTTAGCCCGAATAGCCTGGTTTAGATAATGAGATAAGTCTTCATTAGCACTATCATACAGGTTTTCCACACCCATAGCCCGCTCGGCCTTAGCGATAGCTTGCGCCGTCGGGGCCACCTGTTTTGCTTTTTCATCTACCGTGTAATCTTCGCCTTCTCGGAAACCTTCCACCAAGGCAGCAAAACGATAGTAGAGATCGGTCGATTGCTCGCCTTGGCCCGAAATAATTAAGGGGGTGCGCGCTTCGTCGATCAGGATACTGTCTACCTCGTCGACGATGGCATAATGTAAACCCCTTTGCACCAGTTGCTCGGGTTGAATGGCCATGTTATCGCGCAGATAATCAAAGCCTAGCTCGTTGTTAGTTGCGTAGGTAATATCGGCCTGGTAGGCTGCCCGCCGTTGGGCAAAGGTCATATCGTGCAAAATAACACCTACCGACATGCCTAAGAAGCGATAGATCGGCCCCATCCATTCGGCGTGGAAGCCAGCTAGATAGTCGTTCACCGTCACGATATGCACGCCTCTGCCCGTGAGGGCGTTTAAATAGGCAGGCAAGGTAGCCACCAGGGTCTTACCCTCACCCGTTTTCATCTCAGCAATGCGGCCCTGGTGTAAAACAATGCCACCTAGAATTTGCACATCAAAATGCCGCTTGCCTATTACCCGCCTGGCGGCTTCCCGCACTGCGGCAAAGGCTTCTGGCAGCAAGCTGTCGAGGGTAGCGCCATTGGCCAGGCGCTCCCTAAATTCAGGCGTCTTGGCCCGCAAAGCTTCGTCGCTCAAGGCCTGCATACTTGGCTCTAGGGCGTTAACCCGAGCCAAAATCTTTTCCAACCGCTTTAGTTCTTTGCTGTTGTAGTCGAAAAGGTTACGAAATATGCCGAGCAAAACTGCTCACCTCGATTCTAATTTAGGCTGTGGTGCCAACCACCCTACATCTGTTCTGACGTTAACCTTACTGAAAGTTCCCTTTGAAATAAAGCCTATCTCCAGGCCCGACGAGCGTAGAGTGCGGCAAGGGCACCTCCCGCCAGACGCCACCGCTCTGGATGCCTACCAACTGGCCTGGGAAATCTTTAATCTCTCGCAAGGCTCGTCCCAGCCAGGGATGCCCGGGCACGATAATTTCGGTCCGATACGTAGCCGGCAACTGCTCCTGCCCTTCGGCAAAACGCAGAGTATCTACCAAAGACCACATGCTGCCAGCCACCAGCGAGTGACCCCCTAGAATAATCGGGATGGGGGCGTTAAAGGCAGCTTCCGTCAAGTCCCGCACCAGGGGGTGCCCGATTTGATCGAGCCAACCCAAATCGGAAGCAAAGCGCTGCCCTTCTGTTAATTGTAGACGGAAATGAGCAAAAATAATGCGGGTATCGATAAAGGCTGCATCAGCAATAGAACTGATATAATCGATCAGGCCTTGGGGGCCTAATTGTTGTAACAGGAAGGCTAACATGGAATGGACTTCTCCGCGCTCGGCGCGGCCGGTAGCCCGCATGCCCCGTTCTTCCGAAAGGACCCGCATACGGGCACGACAATACATGCCCACATGTTGCATGGTCCAGGGATTTACCCGCCCAGCCACAAACACGTTGCTTTGGCGCGAAGCCATTTGTTCAAAGGCTAGACGCACCCGGGAATTGTCCCAGTTCAATGCCGCAATGGCTTGCCGGGTATGAGGCTCTAGCCGCGGCGACAGGGACATCACTAAGACGTCGCTAGGGGTGTCGATGTCAAAATGCACGCCCACCGAATGAGGCAAAAATACCCGCTCGAGCCCAGCCTGCTGCCGCAAGAGGGTGGGCAAAACATTATCGTTATCTGGTAGATCTATAAAGTTTATTGCCTGGGCTGGGGTAAAAGCAGCAATATCTGCCGATTGGGGGTTATTGGTGAAAACTACGTTCTTGCGCGCCCGTAAGCCTTGGGCCATGAGGCGAAATTCATCGGCTGTCAGGAAAGGACAAGAAGCACCGCCAATATATATAACCCCATCTAACTGTCCTTGATTGATGACATACTGTAAACAACGGCCAAAATGAAAAGGCGCTTCCTCGGGCACCACAATAGCACCCAGTTGGGCTGCCGCCTCGGCCAATTCGGGATAATTTGTAGATAGATAAACAACGTCTATTTCAGGAATATCACGCACTTTGACGATAGCATCTAGAGTCATACCGCGGCGGACACTAACCATCTGCCGCTCTACTAGTTCAGCAGGATGCCCGCCTTCGAGAATCACAACGCCGATGCGCTCTCTATACACATTGCTCATCCTTTCCTGCTACCCGTGTTAACAGACGGCGAAAGCCGCCCTGTATTCCCAGGTACGCTATGATCGGGCTGGGCCTGCAGCAGAATTTTGGCACAGCATTTCCCTTAGATATTATCAAACCGTTAGGCAACATACTAACAAAATCGCAAGCCGATAGTTGCTGCGCAACCATCACTTCATTGCCTGCAACGCTAAAGCGTTGTAGATGTTTTCGCCATGCAGACAAACCTCTCCTGCCTAGCAATCATCATTAGCAAGCAGAGAAAAACATAGGAGCCGACCCCGCAGGATCGGCTCCTTCCCCAATGGCTTCTATTCTTTTTAGTTCTCTGGTTCTATCAAGCCGTAATTACCATCTTTTCGTTTAT
The DNA here is from genome assembly GCA_012735505.1 of Bacillota bacterium. GTDB lineage: Bacteria > Bacillota > UBA994 > UBA5500 > UBA5500 > JAAYHE01. The sequence continues at coordinate 4,223 of JAAYHE010000021.1, read as the reverse complement.
AGAGGACTGCAAAATTCTCCGTTTCCGCGTTCATAAAGACGAAAAAGTCGTGGTTAAGCAAGTTCATCTGCAGAATGGCTTCTTCAACAGGCATAGGTTTCATGGCAAAGCGCTTTGAGCGGACTACTCGTGGCCCGTCTTCCTCGTCTTCCTCTGGCACATAAGCAGGGGCCACACCATTCTTCAATCCGTTACTACGGAGACGGCGCGAGATGCGCGTTTTGTACCGCTCGATCTGTTTCTCCAACTTATCAGAGACCAGGTCAATGGAGGCATACATGTCGGGGCTGGATTCCTCGCCACGCAGGATCAAACCGTCGACCATGGCGGTTACTTCCACTCTGTGGCGATCCTTCTCTACCGTGAGTGTCACCTGGGCCTCGACTGGGCGATCGAAATACTTATCCAGCCTAGCCACTTTCTTGGTTGCATAGTCGCGCAGGGCATCAGTAATCTCGATGTTCTTACCCCTAACAGTGATCTGCATCTGATCCACTCCTTTCGCGGCTTCGTATTATTAATATTCGACGCAACCGAGCAACAATCCTGTCATTCAAGCTTAACCGTAAAAAGTATCCATAATACAATGTACAAGAAAAGCAAAAGGCAGGTCGGACTTAGGCACATCGCCCCGCCTACCTATCCTAAAGAATTGCCTAAAATCAAACACCCCGGGGTGGCCACACCCCGGGGCATTGGAAGACTATATCAAATTAGAGCTTGGTAACGTTGGCAGCCTGCGGACCGCGCGGGCCATCAACCACATCAAACTCAACTTGCTGGCCTTCATCGAGCGTTTTGAAACCTTCGCCCTGAATGGCAGAGAAATGCACGAAGACATCTTCGTTGTTCTCTGTAGTAATGAAACCGTAGCCTTTTTTCTGGTTAAACCATTTGACAGTACCGATCATGTAAGGACATTCCTCCTAAAATTGATGCCGCGCCGAAGCGCAGACTAACTATACCACCCCATTAGCTGGAAGTCAAATCAAATCTGCCTTATTTTTCGACACTGCCAAAAACATTTTCTGTATACTCTTATCTCTGACGATCGATGAAACGAGCCGTATGCGGTTGGGGCGCGTTCTTGTAGGCCCGCAAGGCGGTTTGCCCCCGTTGCACCTGTTTCAAATCGCCGCGCAGCCCTTGCATGGCCTGCTGCATTTCAGCCTCGCTCTTAGCATCAATCTGCTGAATTTCTTCTGCCACCAAGCAGATCTGCGCCAATAGCTTCTCTAAAGGAGCTACGGCTGCCTCCGGTAGCTTTTGCCGCAGATTGCTAATGTTGGTCTCGGGCAAGTCGAGATCGCGGGCTATCTCTTGGGCCACAGACTGGGCTCGGGATGCCACTGCACTAATTTCTTCAGCCAGAGCCTGCCGCCGCTCTAAGATCGTAGCTAACACCGTGTAATTGCTTACCGCCACACATTTGACTTGTTCCTGGGCTAAAGCCAGCATACGGCAGAAAAGCTCGCGCTCCTCGCTGTAAACTGCCAGCAGTTTTTCTAGCTTAGTGATTGCCATCGGCCGCTCCTGCCTGCCGCCGCGCCAGGGTTATTGCCTCTACCCAAGTGCTGCGCAAATCGCGCACCATACCTACGAGCTCATCGATGATGGCTACGTCTTTGCTTAAGTTAGCATCGATAGCTCGACGATACATATAGTCGTAGAGCAAGGCCAACTGCTGGGCGATTTCGCCGGCATCCTCGTTAACTGCAAATTGCAGCTCACTGATAATGTCTTGCACGCGGATTAACGCACTATTAGCCGCTACCATATCTTTTTTCTCAATACTTTCTTTCGCCAGTAAGGAAAACTTAATGGCCCCATCATACAACATCAATATCAACTGCTCGGGGGCAGCCGTTTGCACTTGGGTTTGCCGATACTTGGCATAGGGGTTAAGCATTTGTTGTCACCATCCTATTTCTTGGGCTGGCTGAACATATTATTGAGCTGAGCTATTTGGGACGTTAGCCAATTGCCCTGCGATTGCATGGTAGATAACGCCCGCTCTAAGGCAATGAACTGGACTACCAGCCGTTCCTGCCGCAGTTCTAAGCGATACTCCAACCTTTCGGCCTGCTCCTTTAGATCGTTAATCTGCCTTTCGTAACTCTTGTCTTTCTCTGTCAAAATGCCATCGCCGGCGCGGGTAAAATCGCGAATATATTGCTCTAGGTTATATAACACACCCGAACTCTCGAAAGCCTCAATTTCTACTACCCGAGCTATGTTACTCGGATGGTTGCTGCCAGTAAACTCAAAGCGTAGGGCCTGAGCCCGCGCCCCATTGGCGCTGCTGGTGACTACACCCCGCTTGTTACCTTCCACCTCAGCCAACAGGTGCTCGTTACCCTTGTCGTCTAGGTAATAAATCTTATAATCACTGACACCCCAAATCTCAGCGGGGAATTCATCCGTATCCAGAGTATATAACCTAACCGAGTCGAGGGTACGGGTGCCGTTAAAATTGACAATCAGGCTTTGGGGTAAACCTGCGCTAGCCCAACCTTCACCCTTGCCCCAGTTGGTAGCGTCGGTCACTCCATTCAAAACGCTATCTAGCGGACAAAGGTTATCGTCAAAGGAAGCCGAATCTGGACCTAGGCTAGCTGTACCCAAGGCCGCCACATTGGTCTGTTTAAAGAGAATGTCTTTCACGGCTAAAGGATCAGCCTTAAGTGCTTCTTCCAGCTTGGCCACATCTAAATTTAGCTTACCAGAATAATCGGCAGCCCCCGGCACGAACTTGGCCGTAGCCACACCAATATCTGCCAAGGTCACATATTTACCTTCCGTATAAGAAGAACGGCTCACCACCATGTTGCGCAGGCTATTCTGCAGTCGCATGAGAGTAGTATCGCCACTTAAGGCTCCCCGCACCGAATTGGGGTCATTTTGACTCTTAGCCTGCAGTTTCTCGTTAATAAAATCTATAGTCGAGTTATACTGGTCCACAAAAGCCTGCACCGCATCAACTACCGCTTTGGTATCCTGCGTTACCGTTAAGGTGCTGGTACCAGTATCTTTCAGGTCTATCGTTACCCCTTGAATAACGTCTTTCAGGCTATTCGAGGCTGATTCTACTTCAATACCGTTTATTTTTACCTTGGCGTCTTGCCCTTGTTGTACTTCTTGCCACGCACCTAGTTTATCAGCTAAGTCGCCGGTCACCTGCACAGTAAAGTCGTTCTGTTGGCCCGTCTCCTTGCTAGCCAGCACCAAGCGGCTAGCTACCACACTAGCGCTTACCGGGGCAGATTTGTCATCTTCATTCTTTACCGAATTAAGCTTGCGCACGATATCGTTTAAGGTGTCGTTAATGCCAACCTCTATTTGCCATTCGCCCGCCTCGGTAGAAATAGTAATAGTGCCAGTAACCGCTAGGGGTTTACTAGCGCCCTCTGCCACCACTTCACCATGCTTAACAAAGCCAGTAGCCAACTGTTCCACTTCAATCTTATAAGTGCCCATGCCGGCGTTGTGGCCTGCAGTAGCAGTCAGCACATCCTTATCGCTCGACTCGGCCGCCTTAGCCAAATAAGTGGCCTGGAGCTTGAGCGCGCTAAATTTATCTGTCAGGTTTCTTAGCCGCGTGTTCACATCGCGCCAAGCTCCCTTCTGGGCTTCCAGCTCTTGCTGCTTCTGTTGCATCATTACTAGCGGCCGCCGCTCGATGGCCATCAGTTGTTCAATAATCCCATCCATATCGATACCGCTAGCCAAACCACTAATCCTCATCGACATGGCCAGTCACCCCTCTCCACTTTAGGCCTTCTTATCTACCAATAAGCCAACTAATTCCCACAGCTTAGCCACCAAATCGAGAATCTGTTCCGGTGGAATTTCCCTTAATACTTCTTCCGTCTCCCGATCTAACACCCGCACCACAATGCGATTGGTGGCTTCGTGCACAGAAAACTCTAAGCGCTCGTTCAAAAGGTATAGCGCCTTATTAACCTCGTCAACGGCCTCCTGCACCGACGTGACCGTTGGTTGCTCCTGTAACTCCTGCTCCGGCTGACTCTTGGCTACCTTACGTACGGCCTCCATCTGGCGTTCTACCGCCTTCGGTGGCTGAACCGTGTCCACCTTGGCTGGCAACACGTTTAGGGTAGGATTAACGCTACTCATCTTCAAGGTATATCACCCCTTATTTGGCAAAGAGCCGGCCGACAAAAGCGGCCGGCTCTTGTGTCAATAGGCGTTTGTAGGGGCCG
>JAAYHE010000001.1 GCA_012735505.1 Bacillota bacterium | reverse complement strand
GGGAGCCATGAATCAAAAGAGCGGCGGGGCCAAGGAAAAAGAACGGCCAGCAGTAAGTTTAGGCTTCCAGACTTCTGGCCGCTCCCCTTGGCGACGAAGCCCTTACTTACAGTCGCTGGCTACCAGCGCGCGAGGATGACCACAATGCCAGCGGCCAACAAAGCGCGCGAAGGATGACTGCAACCCTGCATTATTTATGGTAGGCTTCGCCGCGGCGGATTTTCATAGCGCGATAGAGTTGTTCCAGCAGAATAATCCGCATCAGTTGGTGCGGGAAAGTGAAGGCGGAAAAGGATAGGCGCAGGTCGGCTTCAGCTAGGAGGCTAGGATCTAAGCCATAGGAGCCGCCGATGAGCCAGATAAAATTGGCACGGCCATAGGTAGCTTCCTTATCCAGATAGGCGGCCAACTGCTCGGAAGAGAAAGTGCGGCCGGCGATATCTAAGGCTACTAGGGTATGGTTGGCGGGCAAAACCCGCCGAATTTTTTCGGCCTCTTTAGCCAGCGCCTGCTGGATCTGGGCAGGCGAACTTTCATTCTGCACACGTTCGGGTGCTATTTCATGTACGCGCACTTTAGCATAAGGCGATAGCCGCCTCTCGTATTCGAGGGCGGCTTGTCGCCAATATTTTTCCCGCAAACTACCGACAGCAACAATCGTAAATTGCATGGCTAGGGCGTAGCCGCCAGCTTGACTGTGACTGTCTGGCGAGTGCGATTGCGGACGATAACGGCCTCAATTTCTTCTCCGATTTCTTTGGAGTAGAGGATGCGCTGCATTTCGTTAAAGGTAGTCACATCTTCCCCTGCCAGCTGCACGAGGATGTCACCTTGTCGGATACCAGCTTTGGCAGCCGGACTACCTGCTCCGACGGAGCCGATATACAAGCCATGGTCGGTACCTAGGTTATAACGAGCGTTGATTTGGGGGGTAATTTCTAGCTCGATAGACACGCCTAGGAAGGGGCGAATTACCTTACCCTTTTGAATCAGCTGTTCGATCACGGGGCGAGCAGCATTGCTAGGGATAGCAAAGCCCATGCCTTCGACACCTTCCAGTTTTATTTTGGCTTGATTAATGCCTATGATTTTGCCGTTTTGGTCTGCTAAGGCACCGCCACTATTACCCGAGTTAATCGCTGCGTCGGTCTGTAAGAGCTTGAGCTGCACACCCGACATTTGCAGGTCGCGGTCTAAACCACTAATAACCCCTGCTGCTACCGAACGCTGAAACTGTAGTCCTAACGGGTTGCCTATGGCCACAGCCAGCTGTCCCACGCGCACTTGATCAGAATTGGCAAATTCGGCTACCGTCAGGTTGCGGTAAGCTTCGGGCAGGGAATTCGGATCTATTTTTATAACTGCCAGATCGGTCACCGGATCGCGGCCTACCAAACTAGCTTGAGTTTCTACACCAGGTGCTAGGGTGACGATCAATTGCCGGCTGTTTTCAACCACATGGTTGTTGGTAACGATGTAGCCGCTCTTATCGATAATGATACCCGAGCCTACCGCCTCGTTTTCATAAGCTCGGAATATGCTTTGTACTACAAAGCGATTGGTGATGCCGACAACAGCAGGCCCGACTCTGGCTGCCACTTGCGCTACTACTCCAGCCGCGGCCAAGTCAGCCGGAGAGTCACCGGTGATGGGTGGCAATTCGTATCCCGGTTGAGGTGTAGCGTGCATGTCTGGCCAAGGCAGAAGTTGCCCAAAAATATATTTAGGCCCGATGTAAGCAGCCATTATTCCCCCCAGCAAAGCACTCACCAAGGCGACGATGGCCACGGTGGTAAAACCATAGCTGCGCTGAGGGCCGTTTTCGTAGTATGGGCTATTATAAAAATCGTTCAACAAGCTCACCTCCGGAGTCAACTAGATGATTTTTTACTTATTATAGCATGTATGACTAATTACATGCCGCTGGCCAAGCGAAATAAAAAAGGCTGACTAAAAAGTCAGCCTTGATTTGCAGTTGGTAGCGCATACGGGACTCGAACCCGTGCTACCGCCTTGAGAGGGCGGCGTCCTAACCACTAGACTAATGCGCCACAAATGGCTGGGGATGATGGATTCGAACCACCACTAGCTGATCCAGAGTCAGCCGTCCTACCCTTAGACGAATCCCCAACGTCATGATTGATTATAGCACGGTCTCGCCAAAGCGTCAAGCGAGAATGCTTGGTGAAACTAACCATCGCTTTCACGCTGATAAATGATTTTACGAATGCTTTCATAGCCCAAATGGTATGCGGCCATCAGCTCTTCGATGCTTGCTCCTTCTCGATAGCGCTGGCGGATTTCTTGGTTGCGCTGTTTGATCAAACGGCGTTGGCCGTTGCGCTCGCCCCAGCCCAAACGCTTGCCGTTTTGCTTAGGGATGTAGAGCTGGGTGCCTTGCACGTACTTTTGTATTTCAGCTACCAGGCGAGCTGGCAGCACCGATTCAGCATTCTGATATTTCAAGGTGGATGCCTCCCCCGCAGTTGTTCTCCTCTGGCCTAGCATCATCTTAGGCCAGATATGCAAAAAGCCATGGGCATGATCTACCCACGGCCGCATAGCTGCGAGTTAGGCACTGCTAGTTAGGGCTAGCAGCCCTCCTGCCAAGCGGTGGGTAGATCATCACCAGATTGTACAAATTGCACACATGACTCGGTCCTTATAACACTTATGACAAAAATGAAGCTCATCCTACCCACCTCCTTTTCTATATTATTTACATTACCGATGATAACATGCCTAATTGAGGAAGCACAAGGTAATTTTCTCTTTTTGTTATCAATCCGTAATATTTTACAATATTCTGCCTTGTGTTACCGCCTTTTTCTTCCCAAAAGGCATGGTCGGCAGGAATGACGACCTCTTGGTTACCCGCTAGATAGAACCGCCACACCGGCCGCAACTCGCCAGCAGCCTCGGGATCAGTCGGAGCATCGTAGCCGAGGCTAAGGTCGAGGATGCTGATTTGTTCTTCTTGTGGTACGCCTAAGCGGGCCAAATAGCGCCTGACTGCCTGATCGGCCGAGACTATAGTTTTGCGCGAACGCTGAACTTCACCAATATGGGCTTGTTTAGCAGTAAAGGACACTATCTGCTGGCCCTGCACATGCAAGCGATAGGAATCGGCAAATATGGGATAGCCTTTATGCACGCGGCTGAATTCTACCACATAGCCATCCTCTAGTTTAGGGTCGGCGACCGCCATATTTACCTGATATTCGGCCACCTGGGGCGCTCCCAGGTATTCTTCTAACCACAGACGTGCCGTCGCGATCGCTTCTTCCTTGGTCTGGGGTTCGCTCTCAACGATGGGGCTGGCATCTGTATAGGTGAGAGTATAGAAGTAAGGGTTGGCCTGGCTGATAGTCAGGGTTTTGCTGCCACTAATAAACTGTAGGCCGTTATCTTGCTTGCTCTCCTGGCTAGCATCTCCTAGCCAACGCTGGGCCAAGGCGATAGCCACTGCTTCATCGAGGCGGATTTTGTTTATGAGTATCGGGGAAAGGCGGCCAACAACCATGGGTTTTGGTTGGGTAGCCAACTCGACATTGTAGTGCCTGCCGAGGGTAACGAGCGCTGCCAGATCGGCTGCCGTGACTTCGGTTTTGACTTTGTCAATCCCCGGCAGGTAAAAGAGCAAGTAAGCTAAGTACAAGTCTAGGAGCAAAAAAGCGATGATGAGGATGGTCTTAGCTCTAGGCCAATCCATGTCGTTTCCCCTCCCTCCCCTAGGGTTTAATCAGACCAGGGTCGTTAAGCAGTTTGTAGGCATGCACCAAGAGTTGGTCGCCATCGCTGAGCTCGATGGCCCAAACCGGGTAAAGGTACATGGGATCAGAACGAAAAGGCGCATCTTCTGACAAGATATAGGGTCGCTGGTAGTAGGCTAAGTAGACGTCGCTCACTTTCCGACTGCCAATGGCAGGGGCAGCCTGAGCTAAGGCATCTTCAACACCACGCACTTGAAACTGAAAATAGCCTGGTTTGATGATGTTGTAAAGCAAGCGATGGTAGCTTTTTACTCCACCAGGTACGACTTCTATAGAGAGGGTGGGCACAAAATCTATAACAGGGACACCCCCATAGAGCTGGACAAATTGGAAACGGTAGCCGGGTTTATCGGTACCGCTGGGAATAGGCTCCATGCCAGCACTGACCGCCCCTTTCGGCCACCCCCCTCGGCTTAAAACAAAATTAAACACCTGTTGGAATTGTTCTACCGTAGTACCGCCAGGTGCCCCCGCAGGTGGCTTGGGCGGATTTTCTGTATAGTGAATGAGGCCCGTATTATGCAAAGATAATACTTGCTGCCGCGCCGTAATATAGTTTTCCACTATCACACCATTGCCGAGAGAGTCGGTTTTGTGCATGCGAGGTGTAATGCTAAAGAAACGTTTGACAATACTAGCCTTGTTAGCTTCGCTGATAGGCAGGCTAGCCAATATTTCTGGCTTGGTTAGGGTGCCCTGGGGCGTGTAAATTTGGCTGCCAGGCACCAGCTGCACACCTTCTGGCAGGCGAGCTACCCGCGCCCGTTGGGATGACCCTAAATTGAGGCGGCTAATGCTAGGGAATAAGTTAGCGTTAGCTTCGTCTGCCCACCGCCACCGCCACATTTCCTCGGTACGGGTATTCATCAAGTAGATGGAAGACTCGCCCAGGGGAATCAAAATGCGGTTGAAATAGACTTCTTCGGGAAAGCGTTGTAGGGTCGCCTTGCTGGCCGCCAACCACCAATAATGAAACTGGAGCGGGCCCGCATAGCGATATTCATAGCTAAGGAGTGCTGCGCGCTGCCAGTCGGCTGCCTTGATGGGTATCAGCTCAGCTTTGCTGGCTTCAACCGAGTTTTTGGCCTCGTCGACAGCCGCTTTTAAGGCCTCCCATAACTTTTGGTACTGTTCCTGTTCGGCGTCGATGCAGTAATGGTCGTCGTAGTTATGTACAAGCATATATTGGGGTGCGAATAGGTCGATGTAGGAAGAAGGCACTTCTTCTTCTGGTAGTTCCACTAATGAAGGCGCTGGCGCCACCAATAAAGGCGCTGGCGCATGCACACGAGAGAAATAAAGGCCAGTAAAACGAATACAAATCCCAATCAATACTAGTAGTAATAAGCTCTTTAGACGCTCAAGCATGAGCTTCATCCTCTTCTTGCTTCACAATAGGTAAGGTAAAGGTGACTAAGGTGCCTTCGCCCAGCTCGCTTTCGATCTCAATCTGGCCGCCATGGCTGACCACAATTTGGTGAGCAATAGACAAGCCCAAGCCTGTCCCTCCCATTTGCCGCGAACGCGCCTTATCTACGCGATAGAAGCGCTCGAAGATGCGAGGCAGATCGGCAGCCGGGATGCCTACCCCTGTATCTTGCACTGCGATGGCTACTTCCTGCTCTCGTGGCTGCACCATGATGGAGACTTTGCCACCTGCTGGTGTGAACTTAATGGCGTTAGAAACGATGTTGACTAATACCTGCTCGATTTCATCGCGGCTGGCACAAACTAAGGGCATCTCGTCGGGTAAAGAGATGCTCAGCTGCAAGCCTTGCTGCTGGGCGGCTACAGCTAATCGATCGGCCACATCTATGACAAGCTCATCTAGAAAAATATTTTGTTTGGGCCCGCTGCGCTGATTGTCGAGGATAGATAGAGTCAGTAGATCTCGCACTAGCCGGGTCATGCGGTCGCTTTCCTCGTTGACAACAGCTAAGAAACGGTTGGCGGTGGCCCGGTCTTCAACGGCCCCGTCTAACAGTGTTTCTACATAGCTTTTAATGGTAGTGAGCGGGGTGCGTAGTTCGTGGGACACGTTGGCCACGAAATCGCGCCGCATTTGGTCTAGACGAGACTGCTCGGTCATGTCCTGTAAAACGACGACAACACCGCTGAGTTGCTCGCTATGGCTTTTAACAGGTGCTAAATAGGCTCGTAATACTGTAGCATTGTTATCGTCTAGGATAAGTTCTAGAGTAGCTGGTGCTAAAGCCAGAATTTCATCTGGGCTACCCAGCTGCAGCCTCTCTACCACCGCCTCGGTGCTAGCTCCCTCGGGCAGAGCTAGAAGCTCGCTGGCCTTGGGGTTAATGTGCATGAGGCGCCCCGAGTTGTCGAAGGCTACTACCCCGTTAGACATGTACTCTAAAATGGCTTCGAGTTTACCTTTTTCGTTGGCCATATCGTGTAAGCTCTGCCGCAGCCGTTCGGTTAGGTAGTTGAAAACTTCTGCTAAACGCCCGACCTCGTCGCGAGAACGGACGGGAACACGAATATCAAAGTCGCCGGCTGCCAGTTTTTCTGCCTGGGAAGTGATCTCTAAAATAGGCTGGGTAATGGTGCGAGCCGATGCCAAACCTAAAATAGCGATCACTACTATGGCTAAGACAGTTGCACTAAACAAGGTATCTTGGATATCGCGCAAAATGCCATAGACACTGGTAAGGGGCTGCAGCAGAAAGATCGCACTGATATCTTGTCCTTCCACCCGGCCGCTGGCCCGGATCGCCATTGTGACATACTCTACCCCGTTGTGATAATAAAGGCCAACAAAGGGGCCATCGGCATCGGGCTCGGCAATAAGGTCGCTCACCGGCTTGTTTTCAATTAAGTTACTGCCAGGTTTAATGCCGATATCAGGGCCGTAAGAGACGATAGCCTGCATGGCATTATTAAGCAAGACTAGGTTAGAACCTTCTTCGTCGGCAAAACCTAGAACTGCCGCAGCCTCAATGAGGTCAGCATCACTCAACAGGTTTTGGTCGGTGAGAACCCGCCCTTTCAGCTCTAGGTCGTGTTGCGCACTTTCGATATAGTAGTCCTCCCAGCGACTTAGGAGGTAAACACTAACCACGATCATGGCAAGGACGATCAGTAACACGTGAATGATCACTATACGCCATTGAATACTACGCATTTTTAAATCTCCCGGAAGTAGTAACCCACCCCACGTCGCATCAAGATATATTTGGGCTGGCTGGGGTCATCTTCGATTTTTTCCCGCAAACGCCGCACGGTGACATCTACCGTGCGTACATGGCCAAAGTAATCGTAGCCCCAAACTTCTTTCAGCAGGTGTTCCCGATCAAAAACGGTGCCCGGGCTGAGCGCTAAGTATTTAAGTAATTCATATTCGCGCACAGTGAGATCGATAGGTTCTCCCCTTTTGATAACGCAATACTTGGCGAAATCAATTTCTAAGTCTAATACTTGTAGTGAGCTGGATTGCTGCTTTTCCTGGGAAAAGTCGTTGGCTCGACGCAAGGCAGCCTTGACTCGGGCGATCAGCTCCCGTGGGCTAAAGGGCTTGGTGATATAATCGTCGGCTCCCAATTCTAAACCATTAACTTTATCACTTTCGGTGGCCTTAGCTGTTACCATCAGAATGGGCGTATTGAGTGAGCTGCGGATATGTTTACAAACTTCTAGACCGTTTATTTTAGGCAACATGATGTCGAGTAGAATGAGGTCAGGTTGTATACGAAAAACCTTTTCTAAGGCCTCCCGACCATCAAACGCCAGTTCCACTTTATAACCTTCGTTCTCTAGGTTGTACTTAACTATCTCTGCAATCGGTTTCTCATCTTCCACAACCAGTATTAGCTGTCCCATTTTTCGGCCTCCTCTAGTTACGGATACAGTGGTTGCACCTTGGATTACTGAAAGGGGGCGTATTCCGCCCCCTTTTGAGACGGGTGTAAAAACGCCTGCACCCCGCCCTTTTCGCCTATAACAATGCGCCCAATATATCCTATTCGTGAACTAGGACAAGTTTCCCTGCCGCTGGGTAAATGCTGTAGTAGCCCAACTAATGGTCAGTGGTTTTGTTTCTATAAATCACAATCTTAGTGCCAACACCGGGTGTAGATTCTAATTGGGCTTTGTCGGTCATGAAACCTACCATCCGCAGGCCGGTGCGGGTATGATCGGCGCCAGCTAATATCTCCAATTCATCACGACGGCCACTATTCAATGCTGCTTCTAACCGTGCTGCTTTCTGGGGCTCTATGCCTTCCCCATTGTCTTCCACAGTAAGACGCACGGTGTCGCCGAGGTCGGCGATTTCAATATTGATTCTGGTCGCTTTAGCGCGCATGGAGTTATGGATTAGCTCAAACAAGATGTCTTGGATCTTTAAACGCTCTTGTAGCACCGGTGCCTCACCTCCCCTTTAATCTGCACGTCGCAAACCTTTCGCTATGGCAACAATAAGCATAGTCACTAAGCCGCCCGAAAAGCCGTTGTTATACAGGTTAAGACCACCATGTAACCAGCCAACATGCATGACCATCGCTAGGTGTAAGTAGCCGGCAAGCAATCCTACCCAAGGACCGTAATAGCCGCTCACCGGAGCTATGCCGGTAACGAATAGAGCAGCCAAGAGGGGCGCCGGGTCGGCAGCGTTATAAACCTTGACCAAAGTCCCGAGGTAAACCCCTAGCATGGGGGGTAAGATATTACGCGGATGCTTACCAAAAGCAGCAAACCCTAACATGGTAAATAGACCGCCCAAGGTTGGGCCGGTAAGAGTACCCCCTACTAATATTGTATAGTTAAGACCGATTAAACTGACCAGCCCCATATTGATCAGGGTTGCCGGCCAGCCTACCAGAGATGGAAAGTCGGTGACCAGGGCACCAGGATATTTCAATAAACGCGGTAGCCGCCGCCAACTTTGCCTGTCTAGGCAAAGACCAAGTAGGATGAAACTAGCAAAGTAGAGGGCGAAAATTATGACCAGGTGGTGGTGATAGGCGGATGACCAGATCAAAGAGGTTTCCCCCAGCCCCCCATAAGCACGCACTTGCGAAAATATTAGAGTGCCGACAAAGCCGGCCGTAAAACCGACATTATAGAGCAAGAAGCCTTGATGGTTAGGCAATAGATGAGTGACAACGCTGGGAATCAGGAAACCGGTGACAATGCCGACAGCTATGCCTATGGGCAGGCCATAGCCAAAGCCATAAGCGAATTGGCTGACAATGGGCGCTAAACAGGTGCCAAACATGGCTACTAAGACATAGGTTTGAAATTGTTCCCGCCGTATGCGGGCGTAAAGATAAACACCGACAATTATGGGAATGGTGTTGACTAGGTTTTTGCCAAAGAGGGCAAAGCCTGTCATGGTAAAGATGCCCGCCAAAGCTGGGCCGCTAATGGTTGTTTTTGTAATGAGGAGTAGAGCATAACCGAGGCAACCTACTAGGGCAGCGTTAAGCAAGGCGGCTCGTACGCCACCGCTAGCTAGATAATCATGGATTAAGACATCTGGGCTTTGCACGATAGCAGTCATGCCTTGCGCTAGAGGCGTAGGGTCGGGCCAGGCCAGAGCGATTACAAATAGAATACCCAAATAGAAAATAGGCAAATATTTGCCAAGCTGAAGCTGATTTTGCCGGTCGTTAAGCAAGCAATATACCTCCCGTAGTTTAGCTTGTCCTAAAATAATAGCAAACTGAATTCTTCTCGGCTAGATGAAAAGCTAAAAAACAAAAAAAGGGCAGCAACTTTTTGCTGCCCTTTGGCGTCTAATTTAGCGCAAGTAGTTAAGGGGGTTCTTGTTAACTCCTTTATAAATAACCTCAAAGTGGACATGATTGCCTGTAGCAAAACCAGTACGACCCACCCGTGCTATAGTTTGCCCCCGGCTAACTTTGGCCCCGGTAGCTACCAGTAGCTTAGAGCAATGGCCATAACGAGTGACATAACCATTGCCGTGGTCGATTTCTACCAGATAACCGTAACTACCACGCCAACCAGCAAACTTAACAACACCGCTGTCGGCGGCCACAATGGGGGTGCCACTAGCTGCTGCAATGTCGAGCCCGTAATGGAATTTACCCCAGCGTGGGCCAAAGCGGGACGTAATAGTGCCGTTTACTGGCCAGACGAACTGCCCACTGCCGGTGACGACTACTTGCTTGGTTCCTTTCTTAACAACGGCAGTCACCGGCTCTTTCAGTCTTTTGCTACTCTTGACCTGCGAGTCTACTACCTTCCCATTAACAATGGTAACGATACTGGTGATTTCTTCTGTTCCAGCTTGGCCCTTGGTTACTGTTTGGGTTTGCCCTTTGTAGAGGTTGCTATCGTTGATATATCTCGTTTCGTAAGGGATAGACCTAGTTTCGGTTACTTCAGCTGTAGCGGTAACGTTGACGTGGGGCTCAGTAATTTCTAAGTTTATTGTTTGCCCGATCTGCAAGCGGGTAGGTTCTACATCAGGATTAGCAGCCCGCAAATCGGAAGATCGTAAGCCCCGAGATGCAGCGATACTTGAAAAAGTTTCGCCCCGGGAAACCACGTGCCGCGAGCGCTCCGTCTTGCCGCTGAGCAGCAGCGTCTCAGCCGTTGCTTCATCGACTAGGTTGTTGATGGCTACAGCTTTCTCAACCACCTGTACGTCTTCTTGTATATCTATATCAATAATTGTTACAGAGCTGTAAAGACGCGACAGCTGATCTACAACTTTTTGTTTTAGATTCTCTAATACAGTTTGAGCACAGTCTCTATCCCTTAAGGCTACAATCTCCTGATTATTGACCTTAATAACTGCACCTTGAACACCCCAAGTTAGCTCGTTCTGTAAGATTACTTGCAGGTCTTCAGCATCACCAGCGGGCTTACCATAACTACGGGCCAATTTCAGGTCGTTTAGTAGCAAGGCCGAGTTATAATTTTCTCTATTAAATTCGTCTAATTCCTGTACGAAACAGACTACAGCTTCTGGGTCTTTAACAACACCTAGTACCTTTCCATCTACGACTACTTGCCACTGGTCGGTGAGGTTAAGCACTACCGATAGGCAAAGTGCCGAGAGTATACTAGGTATTACACCTGGTTTTTCAATTATTTTCATATACTTATCTTTGTTCTGCAGCCACCAGTCGTCAACGACTTGCTTGCCCTTGTCGGTCAAACCGGCTAACTGCTGCTTCCAAAGGGGGGTCAATCCCCTCACCACCTCTCGCCTGGTGTAATCCTTTTGTAACTTTCGCCCTAGAGTAGCCATGCTCCTGCCTCTTGAGAAAAAAATATTTAATGGTAAAGGGCGAATTCCATATGTAGGAATACCGACAGGCTTCCTGCCACATTGATTATAGCTCAATGCCCCAATAATAATAACATAACTAGGACATTCTCTCTAGGGTGCGGGATAGCGGCGTCGCTAGAAGCAAAAACACAAGGGCGCTAAGCAGGTTAAATAAAGTATGGCCGTTTGCAATTTGACGCATGAGATCTGGAGCTGTACTGGCGACTAGATCTAAAAAGGCGGCATAAAAAGGCAAAACGGCTACCACTCCGCTAACATTAAACAACAAGTGGGCCATAGCAGCTTGCCTGGCAGCGCGGTTAGTACCTAAAGCAGCCAACATGGCGGTAACACAGGTGCCGATATTGCTACCGAGGGCAATACTGATGGCTGCTGATAGATCAAGGGCATTAGTAGCCGCTAGGCTGATAACAACAGCTGCGACTGCAGTGCTACTTTGCACAATGGCGGTTATTACGATACCTACCATTATTCCTAAGTAGGGCGAGTGGCTGCAAGCCAAAAGCAGCTGCTGCACCAGTGGTAGCTCTAAAATGAAACTAAGATTTTGGCTCATCATTTGCAGGCCAAAAAAACACATACCCAGACCTATCAAGACCCAGCCGATTTGGCGACTACCAGGAAAGATCGCTAGCAGGAAACCAGCGATAAAGGCTGGCACCACTATTTGGTATAACTGTAAAGCTACCAACTGGGTGGTTAGGGTGGTGCCGACATTAGCACCCGCTATGAGGGAAACAGCCTGTTTCAGGGTCAGTATGCCGGCATTAACAGCAGCTACAATTATTACGGTAGTAGCGCTGCTACTTTGAATGATGGCTGTAACAATAGTTCCTACAAGAGTGCCGCGAAAAGGCGTTTTGGTCATGCGCGCCAACCATATTTGTAGGCGGCTTCCGGTCAAGCGTAACAAAGCGGCACTCATTAAACGAAGCCCCAGAAGAAAAATGAATAAACCTACAACAGGAAGTGCTATGTAGAGTAGCAAAGGTAATCCCTCACTTTCTCTACATAGATACGCATAACCTCTTACAGAAAGACTGAAAAAATAAACCCTGCCGCCTAGTTTATTGACTAGGTTGCAGGGTTGATGAGTCTGATGGAGCGGGTGATGGGAATCGAACCCACGCACCTGGCTTGGGAAGCCAGTGCTCTACCATTGAGCTACACCCGCAGTAGAATGAAGATACTGCTGTTGACTACTATATTGTAACACAGGAACACAGGAGAATGCAAGAGGCGTCAGCCGCATCACGAATAGGCCAATAGGTGCGGCCATTTAGGTTGGTAAGGACAGCCTGCAGGGTTACTCGGCGTTCGCCGTTTGGATATATAGCCAAGTTTGCTGATTCTGCTATAAGCTGGTATCTAGCTCAACAGCTTTGACCGTCCCGCTAGGACGACAAGTTTGGCAACTTCATCCGCCAGCTGTCTCTGCAACTGCACAAGCATGATACCGCCAGTAGATGTAGCTAGGAGTAATAGGAACGGAAAACTAAGTATGAACGCTAAGAGCCCCGTAGCTGTCAGATAGGTTCCAAAGGAAAAGGTTGTGCCCAGCAGCAGTGAAAATGCCTTGAGGAAAGTGGTAAGAAAGAGAAATGCCCCAAAACCAAAGCTACCTAGCAAGAGTTGGGCCATCGCTACCCCTGTTGTCGTCTTAAGGAAATTGACTAGCGCGTCTGCAGATAATTCCTCTACACCTATTGCCTGCCTTAGCGCCTCCTGATCTGCTTGGCC
>JAAYHE010000020.1 GCA_012735505.1 Bacillota bacterium | reverse complement strand
CTCAAAGCCTGCGTCTGCTACTGGTTTTGTGTAGCCAAAGGGCAATAGTTTTTCCATCAAGGGGATGAAAGTACGGGAATCGCTACGTTCCTGTGAAATTGAAGCCGTATTACAAGCGGTTTGTCGTACTTTGGCCGTACAGATTAACATAGCGCATTGTCATAGTCATGCTGGAGTGCCTAAGTAGCTTTTGGACGGTAAAGGCGTCTGCACCAGCTAAAACAAGATTGACCGCAAATGTATGACGGAAGGTATGAGCAGATAAGCGAACGTCTTTGAAGTTCATCACTTCGGCAAGGCGTTGGAAGATATGTTTCGCCGCATTGACTGTAAGACGCTTGTTGAACTGGTTTGTCCAGACGTACTCACAGGGCTTGTCAAAAATCGCTTCTATATATAGACGGTACTCGGCAAGTTCCTTTTTCAGCTTGTCCACGATCGGAATAGTGCTTTGGTCACGTTTCTTACCTTCTAGCGTTATAATGTCATTCTGCCAATCAATATCCTGCCAGCGCATATTGCAGAGTTCACCTAATCGCATACCTGTAGATAACAAGGTAATTATGATGGCGTAATTCCTGTAAGCATGGAATTCTCCACCACGCCTTTTCTGCCGTTGGTAGTAGTTAAGCATTTTCTTGACCTGTTCTTCGGTGAAGGGTTGAATCTTAACATCCTCTTTGATGAAGGGAATTTTCCTAGCCGGGTTGGTTTTGCTTGTATACAGGTCAATGTTTTCTAGATAATTGCACAGAGCTTTGATGTTGCGTAGTTTATGGTTGAGCGTTACAGGGTTGTTGTTCCTGTCGTTTTTACAATGCAACAGAAAGGAACGAATTAAGGGCGTAGTTATGTCGTTAGTATCTACAACTTCTCTTTCAACGCAGAAGGAATGGAAATCTTGTAAGGTGTAATTATAACTCTTTAGCGTTTCGGGGCGCAGGTTACGAAAATCAGCATCATCCATGAAGTCCTTGATAGCGAATTTAAGCAACATAAAAACGGCTCCTTTCATGAGTTTTGAAACTCAATCAAGTAGCCGTTCAAACTTTAAGCAGTAGGGAGTAGGGTACTAGATAACTTTGATTTAACTTAATACCTACAAACCCTTACTACATAGGCGTTTGGTGCGAAGGAGGGGAGTCGAACCCCTACACCACAAGGGTACTAGATCCTAAGTCTAGCGCGTCTGCCAATTCCGCCACCCTCGCAAATATATAAGAAAAGAAAGGTGAGAGTAGGGCGTTCATCTTTCCCATTTCTCACTACCAAAAACCAAAAATGGTGGGCCATGTTGGACTCGAACCAACGACTCTCCGCTTAAAAGGCGGATGCTCTACCGACTGAGCTAATGGCCCAAGAAAATTGGCTGGGGCGGCTGGATTCGAACCAACGAATGCAGGAGTCAAAGTCCTGTGCCTTACCGCTTGGCGACGCCCCAGCGAATGGTGGAGGAGACTGGATTCGAACCAGTGAAGGCGATGCCAGCATATTTACAGTCTGCCCCCTTTGGCCAGCTCGGGAACTCCTCCATAATGGAGCCGACGGTGGGACTCGAACCCGCAACCTACTGATTACAAGTCAGTTGCTCTACCAATTGAGCTACGGCGGCGAATTATTAAATTTGGTGACCCCAGCGGGATTCGAACCCGCGTCGCCAGCGTGAAAGGCTGGTGTGTTAACCGCTTCACTATGGGGCCACGTATTATGGTCGGGGCGGAGGGATTTGAACCCCCGGCCTCCTGCTCCCAAGGCAGGCGCGCTAGCCAAACTGCGCTACGCCCCGCGACGCACAACTAGAAGTATAGCGGATTTTAGCTAAGTCGTCAAGGGCTTGCCTGCGTAAAATTTAATTGGGTAGCAGGCGATAGCGAATATTATTATAGCATTGGATTTTAAGCTGGGCAAGAGGAAAAACATGGCGAAGCATAGCGAAATCTGTTGAATCGTGTACATTGTTAGTACACTTCAATAAATTATGTATTGCACAGTGCGTAATTTTCAGCTAATTCATTGACATATTCCTAAGAGATTAGATATCATCTTGTTAGCGGACAAGTATTAGATAAATAACTTGAATCGGGGGGTAATAGATGCTTTCGGCAGATCAGGCTTATGCTCAACAAACAGATGAAGCGTTGGTAGCGGCAGCTCAAAATGGAGATATAGGGGCAAGTGAATTCTTGCTTAAGAAATATCGTCCAATGATAATGGGCAAAGCACGTACATATTTTATTGCTGGGGCAGACCGGGACGACATCCTACAAGAAGGAATGATCGGGTTACACAAAGCTGTGAGGGACTTTTGCCCGTCACGAGGGGCAAGCTTTCGTCCTTTTGCCGAGATGTGCATTACGCGCCAGGTCATTACGGCTGTCAAGGCAGCTTCGCGACAGAAACATGCTCCCTTGAACTATTATCTCTCGCTAGATAAACCGATTTACTCCGACGGCACTGATCGCCACCTATTGGATGTTTTGCCAGATCACCGGGTTTGCGATCCAGAGGAAATGTTCTTGGTGCGAGAAGAATTAGCCGACGTGTGGGGCAGTTTACGGCATTTATTAAGTGACTTTGAATATCAGGTTTTCATGCTCTACCTGGGGGAGCAATCTTATCGAGAAATAGCTAGTGCCTTGGAAACAACACCGAAGGCAGTCGACAACGCCTTATGTCGTGCCAAGCGCAAGATAGAAGAACGGATCAAAGTTTCTGCTTCAGCTTAAGTAGGCTATAGTGGTAGGGTAGAGCATAGGAGGCTGATGTCAATGAAAACTTGTGTATTTACATTGCTGCCTGTTGAATCTAAGAGACTGTTAGGTCGCGCCGTGGCACAAATGGCTTGTGTGCAACGCGCCTATCAGCATGGTCGCCTGATCGTAGCAGGCGGTACCACCAATGCTTATGTTTTAGAGGAGTTGACAGGCGAGCCTGTAGCTAAAGGCAGTTATACAGCCGGTGTAATTACCGAGGGGGTTGCTTGTGTAACAGATGCGACTACGCGGCAAGCGCCTGCGGTATTCGTTAACGGTGCGAGAGTAGAACGACCTTGGTTAGAGGTTTTGCAGGAGTTTACTGCTGATGATGTATTTGTCAAAGGAGCTAATGCTATAGATCTTGCAGGTAACGCCGGGGTTTTGGTAGGCGCTGCTAACGGTGGTACTATCGGACAGGCAATGGGATATCTAGCGGCGAGCGGGGCTAGGCTGATAATGCCAGTAGGCCTTGAAAAATTGGTACCAGATGTGGGGCAGGCTGCAGCAGTCATGGGACAAAAGCAAATTGATCAACACTGGGGCATGGCCTGCGGCTTGTATGTTGTCACTACAGGACAGATTATTACAGAAATAGAGGCCTTAGCCGGTCTTTTCTGTGTTGAAGCTACAGCAGTGGCAGCGGGGGGAGTGGCCGGCTCGGAAGGTGCCATTACTCTGGCTGTGCAAGGCAATGAGGAAGCAATCACTGCTGTGACCGAACTGGTATGCGAATTAAAGGAGGAGCAACCCTTTACCGTGGAAAAGCGTAATTGCCAAGAGTGTTCGAACCCCTGTGCAAGGTGATTATTTCGAGTAAAAAAACCACCGACGGTTAGGCTAAAATTAGAGTCTAGCGCGGAGGTGGTTTTTTGTGCGCAGTTTATGGAATGGAGCGATCAGTTTCGGTTTGGTCAACGTGCCCGTCAAAATGTATGCCGCTACTACCGATAAGGATGTCCGTTTCCGCACATTGCATCGAGAGTGCCATACGCCTATCCAATATCGTAAGTTTTGCCCCACCTGTGATAAAGAAGTAGGAGCAGACGATCTGGTGAAGGCTTTCGAATACGAAAAGGGACGTTTCGTTATCGTTACCCAGGAAGAACTTGATGCTCTAGCGGTCGCTCAGACGCGTTCTATAGATATCATGGACTTTGTCAATCTATCAGAGATTGATCCTATTTATTTCTACAAATCTTATTACCTGGCACCTGGTGACACTGGCCACAAGGCATACTGGTTGTTGAGGCGCGCTATGGAGGCCACAGGGAAGATTGCTGTAGCCAGAATTGTCCTTAGAAATAAGCAGCATCTAGCTGCAGTTCGTGTTTTACCCGAATGTCTGTCATTAGCGTTGATGTTCTATCCTGATGAAATTCGTTCAGCGGCACCTCTAGCGCCTAAACAAGAAATTCAGGTGCATGAAAATGAAATTAAGATGGCGACTCAGCTCATTGAAAGTCTGAGCACTCCTTTTGTTGCTGCTAAGTATACCGATGATTATCGAGCTGAACTGTTACAAATGATCGAGTCCAAGATCGCGGGCGATGCTGTGACCTTGCCACAGGCGCAACAGCCAGGAAAAGTCATTGATCTGATGGAGGCACTGAAGGCAAGTTTGGCCATGGTGGAAGAGGACAGAAAAGCACGCCGCCCTACAGGTGATTAGCGCCGTGTCGGCCTATGATTGGCGGCCGATGGAGCCTGTGCCTTGGCCCGAAGTTTTTGACGACCCCGATTGGCTCTATCAGGTGAAATGGGATGGGGTACGTATTCTCAGCCTGTGGAGCGCCGGAGGGGTACGCTTGCTAAATCGAAAAGGTGCTGAGCGTTCAGCCCAATATCCCGAGTTAGCTTGCCTCTCATCAGCATTCCCTGCCGGCACCTTGTTGGATGGGGAGATAGTGGTCTTAAATGGCTTAAAGCCTAGTTTTAACCTGGTTCTGCGCCGTGATTTAGCGCGGCGCGTGGATGTTATTCGGGCTAGGGCACGCCAATGGCCTGCCCTCTATGCTGTGTTCGATTTACTATATTTGCGCGGGCAAGATATGCGCAGCAGTCCGTTAGAAGAACGTCAAATGGCTCTCCGTCAAATCTGGCCAGGCAATGTTCCATCGTTACACCTAGTAGAGAGCTTTTCTGAAGGCACGAAACTATTTGCAGCTGTTGGCGAACAAGGCCTAGAAGGGATTGTAGCTAAACGGCGGTCTAGTTCCTATATACCCGGTAAGAAATCAGACGCATGGCGAAAAGTGAAGCACTGGCGCTACGCTAGCTGTGTAGTAGGCGGGTATACATTGCGTGCTGGACAGCCGTCAGCTTTATTGCTGGGGTTATACGACGACAGTCGTCTCATTTATGTAGGGCGGGCAGGTAGCGGGTTAGGCAATGGCGATTGGCAAGCATTAGACTTCTTTCTTTTGGCGGCGCAACGGCAGGAAAGTCCCTTTTGGCAACCTCCTCGCCTTACCGACTGCGAAATTAGATGGGTGGAGCCAAAGTTAGCAGCCAGAGTAAAGTTTATGGAGTGGTCGGCGGCCTTAAAGCTACGTTCTCCAGTTGTTCTTGGTTTTCAGCCTGCAGATTCTGAACAATGTAGTTTTGCTCACCAGGGGGTGTGAAGGTGGCTGTGATCGAGGTAGCTGGCAAGGAGCTTACTGTCACCAATTTGGACAAAGTGTGGTGGCCCCAGTCCGGCATCACCAAAGGCGATGTGATTCGATATTATGTTGAAATTGCGCCATGGCTCTTACCCCACTTGCAAAATCGCCCCTTGGTATTGACCCGTTATCCAGATGGCTATGAAGGCAAGTCATTTTATCAGAAAAATACGCCGGCGCACGCTCCGGAGTGGCTGCGCACCTTTCCACTGCAGAGCGATAGTGGCCGCATTATCAACTATTGCCTAGCAGACGATCTAGCTGACCTGATATGGATTGTCAATTCTGGCGCCTTCGAGATACACCCTTTCTTGTCGCGCGTAGCGACAATCGAGCAACCCGACTACGTGGTATTTGACTTAGACCCTATGGAAAAGGCAACTTGGCAACATGTATGTGAGACCGCTTTAGCCATTGCTAAAGCATTAGAGTTATGGGGCTTACATGCTTTCCCTAAGACATCTGGCTCTACTGGTATGCAGATATTCGTTCCAATCAAACTAGGGTACACCTATGAGCAGGTCCGGAAATTTGCCCTAGCTATTTGCCAAGCGGTGCAAAGCGTATTGCCACATATGACAACTTTGGAGCGCAAAATTGCCAAGCGCGAAGGGAAGCTGTACTTGGACTACCTGCAAAACGGCTTAGGCAAGACGCTGGCAACCGTTTACGGAGTACGACCCAAACCAGGGGCAACCGTATCTGCTCCTCTCACTTGGGAGGAGGTAGCAGAGGCAGAATTGCGTCCAGCTGACTTCACCATTAACAACATATTACAACGTGTACGCAATATGGGAGACTTGTTTGCTCCGGTGCAAAATATAGCTCAAAGCCTTGATCACATTCTCGAGCAAGGAGAGAGCAGGAAGTAGGCGGGTTACGGCGAAATGTAGGTAGGAGGAAAGGGGGAAGGGAATGAAAGCGATCGATTGGACTGGCCACAGCCTGCGCCTCCTAGATCAGACAAAATTGCCTGAGGAAATCGTGTGGGTTGAATGTCGGACGTACGATGAAGTAGCTACTGCGATCAGACAGATGATAGTGCGGGGGGCACCAGCTATCGGCGCGGCGGCTGCATATGCTCTGGTGTTGGCGGCGCAAGCTTGTACTAGCAAGGAAGCTGAGGTTTGTTGGCAAGAGTTGCAGGCAGCAGCTGATGTGTTGCGTGCTACTAGGCCAACGGCTGTAAATCTGGCTTGGGCGCTGCAGCGGATGTTGAGAGCTGGAGAAGGATTGGCAGCAGCTGCCTTAGCGGAATGTTTGGAGACTGAGGCTAACACTATTGCCGAGGAGGACGTAAAAATAAACCGCACCTTAGGGCAATTCGGCGCAGAACTTGTGCCCGACGGGGGGCGTGTGTTGACTCACTGCAACGCGGGCGCCCTTGCGACCGTTGGTTATGGAACAGCTCTCGGTGTCATCCGGGCCGCTGTCGAGCAAGGCAAAAGGGTAGAAGTATTTGCTGACGAAACTCGGCCCTATTTGCAGGGGAGCCGGCTGACAACCTTTGAACTAATGCAAGATAATATCCCGGTAACCTTAATTACAGATAGTATGGCTGGTTGGCTGATGGCCTCCGGTGGCGTTGATCTTGTCATAGTAGGGGCTGATAGAGTGGCTAGGAACGGCGATGTAGCCAACAAAATTGGTACCTATACTTTGGCCGTGCTAGCAAAAGAACATCAAATACCATTTTACGTGGCTTGTCCGCTTTCCACTCTAGATCTTACCTTGGCAACAGGACAAGAGATTATTATTGAGGAGCGGGAAGCTAAAGAGATAACCCATATCAGAGACATCCGCCTAGCTCCTGCAGGCGCTCGCGTCTGGAATCCGGCATTTGATGTCACCCCCCACCAGCTGGTTACCGCCTTTATTACTGAGAAAGGGCTTATTTATCCACCTTTTACGCCAGCCTTTGAACGCCTGTTCCAGTAAGGCTTGTGCTAGAGATGAGGTGAAAACGATGCCTATAGTTGACGTGAGTGGCCGCTGGGATGCTTGGATAGACGAGCTGGTTGCTGATAGTTTTTATCTGCGTGAATTCGCGGCCCAGCCCGAGTATAAATTGCAGATACCAGGCCACTGGCAGCGCGAGGCTCAACTCGCCCGCCATCAAGGCAGCGTTTTTTATCGCACCACCTTCGACTGGCAGCCAAGCTTTACCTGGCCTGTCATCCGTTTACATATTGGCGGTGCCTTCTACACGACCACGGTTTGGCTTAACGGAGAGAAGTTAGGTCAACATGATGGCTATTTTGAGCCTATGACGTGGGAGCTGCGGCCCGAACAGTTGCAACCTACCACCAATGTTTTAGCAATGCGCGTCGATTGCCCTCCGCCCGGGAAAACTTGGCGAGACATAGTGATCGGCATCTATGGCGAATGGGATTGTAAACCCGACTGGGTTAACCCAGGTGGTATTTGGGGCGATGTAGTAGTGATAGAAACTTTTCGTGGCTACCTGCGGCAACCTCAGATTGAATCGCGCCTTACTGCTTGGAATTCGGCACAAATTAGAGTGCAAGCGGAAGTCGTGTGGCGTTCTGTCGCAGGGCAAGTCAAGGCCGTAGTTTCCATTACCCCTCGCAATTTTGTTGGTAAATCTATATCCCAAACATACGACTGTAACGTACAACCCGGTGAAAACCAGCTAGACCTGAAACTAACCTTGCCTGAACCTAAGCTATGGTCTACATGGGACCTAGGGCAACCGCATCTTTACAATGTCACCCTGCAGCTGTTCGATGAGCAAGGGCATGAAATAGATAGTTACAGCTCTTACTTAGGGGTACGCGACATAGGATGGAAAGACTGGCAACTCTCCCTTAACGGACAACGCTTATTTCTGCGAGGAACAAACTATGGGCCTACAAGCTTTTTCCCTGCTGAAGTAGACGTTGCGACTTTAGAGCAGGATGTCAAACTGCTAAGAGAGGCTAATCTTAATTCGGTAAGGGTGCATGGTCATATAGCGCCTCCCGCTTTCTACCAATTTTGTGCTGAAGCAGGCTTACTCGTTTGGCAAGACTTTGCGCTGGATAAGCGCTATGATCGCAACATTACAGGCGTTGCCCTTCGCCAAATTCGTTCGATGGTAACTCTCCTGCGGAATGAGCCGGCTATTTGCTTTTGGTCATGCCACAATGAGCCTTATGCGCTACCGAGAAGTCAGCAACGGCGACCTAATATGCTGCGAAATACGGCTCGTAGCACTAAGCCCAGTTGGAACAAAGACATCTTAGACCCCCGTTTGCGGGAGGCGGTGCTAAAGCTAGATCAATCCCGCCCCGTGTTAGCCCATTCGGGTGTTTTTGGTTTTCTGCGCGGGGGGTCCGACACTCATCACTATTACGGCTGGAATACACACGATTATCGTACGTTAGCCATATTGGCCCGGCTGTTTCCTCGTATTTTACGCCTGGTGAGTGAATATGGTGCCCAATCGGTGCCTACAGATCCGGAATTTTTGGCAGAGCTGACAGCATTAGGTGCTTGGCCAGAGCTAGATTGGGAAGCGGTCGAGCGCGAATACCAGGCTAACACGCATCTGCTACACCAGCATGTACCTCCCGGCGAATACGCGGATGTGCGGGCTTATGCCGAGGCAACCCAGCAATATCAGGCCGAGCTTCTGCAGTTTTATCATGAGTTCTTGCGCCGGCATAAGTACAGGCCTTGTGGTGGAGCATTATCCTTCTATTTTGCCGACGCCATGCCCTTAATTTCGTGGTCTTTGCTGGATGCTAAACGCCAGCCCAAATTAGCCTATTTTGTTACTCAGCGTGCCATGGAGCCGATTCAGATTATGGTAAATTGGCCTAAACCTTACTATTTCCCGGGCGAAAAGTGGTCGAGTCCGATTTATATTGTCAACGATTGGCATCGTCCCTTTATTGCGGTCGGGGTCACGTGGCAACTGCTGACGGCGGCGGGCGAGAGCTTAATGCGTGAGCGCGGAGTGGCTGACGTGGCAGCCGATTCGGTTAGTCGTGCTGGCAGACTCACTTTTACCATTCCAGAAGGTGTTTGTGAGGACCTAAAACTGGAGTTAGTTTTGACATTGCCAACTAACCAATCTATTAAGAACGAGTATAAGATCCGAGTGCAATGTTAAATGGTACCTATTCGCCATTGCGGCGATAAGGATAAAGAGGAGGAAGAAGCTTATGAAAACTAATGTAGACAAGCTAGCGATGCTAAGTGTGCAGGGCGAGATTACTCATCCCCGTGTCGGCGGCTATAAGGTAACCGCCTTCGGCAAACCCGTCGTCTTACCGGGAACAGGTGGTATCTGCTACAATGTGCAAATTGGAGACTGCTGCATGGGCCTAGCAGTTGACCACGTAGAGCCAGGCGTCACTATCAAACGGTCTGACGTTAGCGAAAATAGCGGTCTCAACGTTCTTGCATGCGTTGGTAACGAGGCACGGGTCGTGAGCGGCGACGCTAAGGGGGCGCGCGGCTATGTGACCGGCACCCATGGCGGGGCAGAACATGTGCTGGTCTATTTCCCTCGCGAGGATCTAGAAAAGATGGCTATTGGCGACAAAATTTTGATCAAGAGTTTCGGTACCGGTTTAGAAATTGAAGACTGCCCCGATGTTAAGGTCATGAACTTAGACCCTGATTTGCTGGAAAAAATGAATGTTTCTGTTGACGAAGACGGGGTTTTAGAGATACCTGTGGCAGCGAAGGTCCCGGCATACCTCATGGGTTCAGGTATTGGTTCGTCAACGGCCTACCGTGGTGACTACGACATTATGACTGCTGACCCCGAGGCTTATGAGCAGTTCAACTTGCATAAATTGCGTTTTGGCGATATTGTGGCACTGCAAGACTGCGATACCACCTTTGGTCGCGGCTACCTTAAAGGCGCAATCACCATTGGTGTAATCGTACACAGCGATTGCGTGGTTGCAGGCCATGGTCCGGGAGTCACTACCCTTTTTGTCAGCAGCAAGGGTAAAATTAGACCCAAATTGGTAGAGAGAGCCAATATCGCCGACTATCTCGGCGTGTCGCGATCTTAAGGTAGTTTTTGGCTCGCAACAAGACTACCGCTTCGATGGGAGGCGGTAGTCTTTTTTTATTTTTGCCAAATGGCCCTACAGCTACCTTCATAACCATACATTAACCTGATAAGCTAACGCTCGTGGCAGCATGCTAGAAATGAAGTAGCTGCACGAAAGCTACCGGAAAGAAGGTGGTACAGTGGTTACTAGCTGCAAATGGCAACAATTGAAGGTGATTACGCCCCAAGGCGATGCTAGTAAAGTAGTTTACCTTTTTAGCCAGGTCGGTAGGCAACAAATGGAATCCGCTGGTCAGACAATCACCACAACTTTTTCCACCTCTGCCTCGCGTCTAGAGTTCATCACAATTAAAGAAGCACTTCTGGCCCAGCGGCCACCACAAGAGGAGGAACTAACGGCACAGTTCTTGCGATTTGAGGACGAGCTGCTAGAAGGAGCCATGAAACTAGCCCCGCCTTTCCACGCCGACAACATTGCCAAAGTAGAGCTTATTGCTGCTCCTTTTATTGTTTTCTACTTTTCTACCTGGGAAGATACAAATGGGCCTGTGATTGCTGTGCCTGTGAGCTTATTCAACGGTTTGTTTGCTCCCAAGCTGCTAGACTATATGCGACAGTTTCCCTTAACAACGACAGGTCTCAAGGCCATCATTGCTCCGAATTTTGGCTTAGCAGAAGCTTTTGCTGTTGCCGCTGCCATAATGGAGGTCCTTCTTGCTAATGAAGAAACGGGGCGCTCGAGTTTGGCCTGGTGCGACACTGCTAAAGCTCATAGGCGCCATCGAAGCATGTATAGAGAACAAGACGGCACAACCACCTTAGAGGATCTGCAATGGGATGAGCAGCAACGCCAGGTATTAGGGCTACAACCGGTAGAATACCTCAGTCCAGCTCTAATACTAGTGCCAAAATTGATCATGACGCTACGGGAACCAGTGCAAGATTCGACTTGTGGTATTTTGGACCCTATTTTAGAGAGTGTGTATCTTATGGCCCGCCCTATAACGGTGGTAGAAAATTAAAGCGAGCCCGAAAGTTGGCTCGCCTTTTTTCTTAACTTCGCTCTGGCTCTAACTTGCGCATTATTTGTGTGATTTCATCGAAGAAGCCACTAATAGGCTCTCCCCGACTAATGCGCGCTGCCAGATCCCGAATACTCTTAACTAGATCTGGATCGGACGTTACCCAAACTTCTGCTAGTTCGGGCATTTGGCGTTTGGTTTCACTACTGATCCGGTTCTTAAGCGATTCTTCTTGACTGGTCGTCAGCTTGTCGCGCAGGTCGACGCCGACCATTGCCACGTTGCCAACCACCACAGCGTAGCTAGATTTGACTTCAGCCATAGAATTGACTACCTTGACGACTCTGTCTGCAGTGGTCGGTTGCGCTGTTTGTGGCGCCGGTGTCATTGGCATTTCAGGTGCTTCCGGATCAGGTGTCGGTGTGGGAGTAGGCGTTGGTGTCGGGCGTCGGTAAGCCGTGCACCCGGCAAGGCTAGCGATAATGAGCACCGTAACAATTAGCAACGTCCATCTCTTTTTCATTGTGCAAGCCTCACCTCCTTTAGGTGTAGGTTTCCCCAAGGGCGAGGCGATAATTTTACCAAAAAGTGAACGTCTATACTTTTTCATTGGCAAAAACTCAATACTGGCGTGCAAGGCTCGTTTGCATAGCGTATAATAAGACATGAGAAACCTGCATTTAGCAATAAACAGGGGGAGATATTTAATGTCCGTAGAAGAAAACCCGGACACGGAAGTAAAACTAACGTCACCGACACAGCTGACTGTTTTGGCTAGTAAGCAAATCGCCGCCCATCCTGAATTGTATAAGATTGTAGACCTCTGTAATCGCACTTTGCGCGACAGGGGGCTAATCTTCGGGTTAAGCAAAACGGGTGATAAAATGACGGTGACCATCTACGAAGCTTAAGCTAGAACGAACTTGGGTCCCTGCTCCTTACGGCAGGGACCCTAATTATTTTTCTTGCTTTTAGGATACCGCGTATAAGGGCGGCTATGGCTAGAACGTATGACTGGCCGTTGCCCACTCGCCAATTGCCCCAATCTAATTTCTTCGATAATTCCTAAGTCCTCGGCTAGCTCTACCTGCCAGCGCTCGATATGACTGACCAATTGTTCGCGGCTTCGGGGCTTTTTGTTAGGCATTCTATCCCTCCTCTTGCGTCGCATACCTAGTTTGCTCTCACCCGCCGATGACCATACTTAATCTCAAGATAATTTGAACTGATTAAGAAGGGGACTATAACTTGATGTCGAAAATAGAATAGAACCAAACCCTACTAGCAACGCGCAAGCGTTGCGGGTTAATGAAGTGATGGTTGCGCAGCAACTATCAGCTTGTACCTACTAGCAACGCGCAAGCGTTGCGGGTTAATGAAGTGATGGTTGCGCAGCACGAATCAGCTTGTGCCTCTTTTGATCGTTCAGTGTTGACGAGAGCAATGGAAGGAGGATTTGCACTTGGAGACCAAAGAGTTCCTAAAACAGATGGTCGAGGAAACCGGTGTGTCTGGTTTCGAATGCCGAGTCGCAGGCTTAATCAGTCGTGTTTTTGGCGAAGTTTGCGACGATGTGCAGAGAGATGTCTTGGGTAACGTAATAGCTGTGCGTAGGGGCGAAGGAGATGGGAAGCGTCCTTCTATCATGCTAGCAGGGCATATGGATGAAATTGGCCTTATGGTTACCAAGATCGATGAACGGGGCTTCCTGAAGTTCACCCAGGTGGGTGGCATCGACCCGCGTACGCTGGTGTCGCAAGAAGTGGTTGTGCATGGCCGGGAGGATGTATTGGGTATTATCGGCCTCAAGCCGCCTCATCTAATGTCACCAGCAGACAGGAACAAGGCGATTCCCATGCACGACCTACAGATCGATGTGGGCATGCCTGTAGAAAAAGTCAAAGAGCTTATTCGAGTAGGCGACGTAGTTACAGTCAAACGTTCCTTTATGGAACTGGGCAAAGATGTTGTGGCTTGCAAAGCCATGGACGATCGGGTTGCTGTAGCTGTTATCTACGAATGTCTGCAAGAATTAAAGAAGTTGCGCCACGTAGCTGACGTTTATGCAGTAGCTACTGTTCAAGAAGAAGTCGGATTGCGCGGAGCTACTGTGAGCACTTATGGCATTAATCCTGATATTGGCATTGCCCTTGATGTTTGCCACGCTGCAATGCCCGGCGTACCGGAACAAGACACTGCTCCGATGGGGAAAGGACCCAGTTTAGCTTTCGGAGCCAATATTCATCCGAAAATTTACGAGCGCCTAGTAGAAGTTGCCAAAGAATATAATATTCCTTTCACGCCAGATCCGACACCGGCTGGTACTGGAACTGATCTTTGGGCAATGCAGATTTCTCGCGCTGGTATCCCGACTGGCCTAATTTCTATCCCATCGCGCTACATGCACACTTCTGTTGAAACTGTAAGCATGGCTGATGTAAAAATGTCGGGGCGTCTGCTAGCCTACTTCATAGCTAGCATCGACGCTGCCTTTGTGGAGGGATTGCTATGCTATTAAAGAGGCTCTCCGAAGCGTTTGGTCCGTCTGGTCAGGAGCAAGACGTTCGTGCCGTACTGCAGGAAGAGCTTAATGACTACATATCGGAATGGAAACGGGATGCCCTCGGCAATTTGATCGCTGTTAAACCAGCGTCTTCTGGGCCGCGAGTGATGTTGGCTGCCCATATGGATGAGTGTGGCCTGATGGTTACCCATGTTGATGGGGCAGGTCTTTTGCACTTCCGTAAAGTTGGTGGATTAGATGATCGAGTGCTAGTTTCCAAATCGGTAGTGGTGGGTAAGAAGCGGGTGGCAGGTGTGATTGGTGCTAAGGCCATTCACTTGCAGAAGCCGCAAGAGCGTACCCAAGTAATTCCGCACAATTCTTTGTACATCGATATTGGGGCGAAAAGCAAAGAAGAAGCTCTCAAGATGGTCAATATTGGTGACTATGTGGTTTTCGACACCAAGTTCGGTGAGTTTGGTACAGGCATGGTAAAGGGTAAAGCTTTTGACGACCGAGCTGGTTGCGCCGTCTTGGCTGAAGTATTGAAAGAAGACTATTCGATGCCTGTTTACGGTGCTTTTACCGTACAAGAAGAGATTGGTTTACGGGGAGCTGGAGTGGCTGCTTACGCTGTAGATCCTGATCTGGCTATCGTCCTAGAGGGCACTACCTGTAACGACGTTTCTGGTGCAGACGAACACGGGTATTGTACTCACCTAGGCGGAGGACCTGCAATTACTGTGATGGATGCTTCTGCGATAAGCAATAAGAAGATGGTGGCGGAGTTGGTGCGCCTAGCAGAAGAACATAACATTCCGTACCAGTTTAAGCGCTCCATAACAGGTGGTAGTGACGCCGGCCGTATTAACGTAAGCCGGGATGGTGTGCCGGTAGTCGTTGTATCTGTGCCTTGCCGCTACATTCATTCACCGGTTTCGGTTTTGCAGCTATCGGATTTTGAGCATACCATTGCGCTGGTTAAGCTTTTCCTACGTAGTATCGAAGGAGGTTTTCGAGTATGAAAGAATTGATCAAGCGTCTGGTAGAAGCCTATGGCCCAGCAGGCAGCGAAGAATGTGTGCGTAACCTTATCATGGAAGAGGTAAGGCCCTATGTCGACGAAGTTCAAGTCGATGCATTAGGTAACCTGATCGCAATTAAACGTGGTGGGAGCAAAAAATTAATGCTCTCGAGCCATATGGATGAGATTGGCGTCATGGTTACTCACATTGACGAAAACGGTTTCTTGCGTTTTTATAACGTCGGGGGGCTGTCTCCCTTCAGTCTCATTGGCAATCGTTGCTACTTCGCTAATGGCACGGTCGGTGTTTTTGGTACTGAGCAGCTCGACGCTATGAAAGATTTGACCATGAGCAAAATGTTCATTGATATTGGTGCAGCCAGCCGCGAAGAAGCCGCTGAGAAGGTCAGAATTGGCGATACGGCAGCCATCAAACGTGAATTTGTTGACCTAGGCAACCGCCTAGTAGCTAAAGCCATGGACGATCGTATAGCATGCGCCATACAAATTGAGGCTTTGAAACAGGTAGAGAAACCGGTCTATGATGTTTACGCCGTCTTTTCTGTGCAAGAAGAAGTCGGTTTGCGGGGGGCTCGCGTAGCTGCCTTTGGCATTACTCCCGACTTAGGCATTGCTATCGATGTTACCCGTACCGGAGATACGCCAAAGAGTGCTACCATGGACGTGGCCTTGGGCAAAGGACCAACTGTTAAGGTGCGTGACTCTAGCGTGCTTTGCACTCCAGCTGTGCGACACCACATGGAAGAGGTTGCTAAAGCCAACAATATCCCGTATCAGCTCGAGGTTCTCGAGCGTGGTGGCACCGATGCAGGCGCAATTCAACTGACCAAGAGCGGTGTGCCTGCGGGTGTAATGTCTATTCCTTGCCGCTACATTCACACTGCGTCCGAAATGGTTGATTACCGGGATGTAGAGCATGGCGTGCGTTTCCTAGTAAAACTGATGGAGACCGAATATAAGGGCTAAAGGTCCAAACTTGAGGGTTTGCTTCGCACAAAGAAGTAGCCTAGAAGTGTGGAAAAGGCCAGGCAGACTGGCCTTTTCTAGTCTAAAAAGAGTATGGCAGGATAATATTATGAAGCGCCGAATGAATAAGGATGGGGGTAAACCCCGCAGAAAAAAGGGAACACTTGGGTTGAAGACTATCTGTTGCAGGTAGCTTTAGCTGCGGTAGACTGAAAACGGGGGGCGTTATTGCGTGGAAGATAAACGAAGGGCAGTGGATAGAAGAGGGAATCTTCGTGTAGTTGCCCTGTTATTAGCGATCTTTATATCCGGCGTGCTATTTGGCGCTAATGTGCGAAACTTTGCCCATTACCTAGGCTTTGAAACTGTCGGAAACAGGTTTGGCAAGCTGGAGGCTATATATAACTTAGTCAAAAGCTACCATGTAGATCCCGATGCCCTTGATTTGCCTAGCGCAATTGATGGTGCTATCCGCGGTATGTTGCCCCACGTAGATGGCGGCTATACACGCTATGAGACACCGGAAGAAGCCAAGGAATTCGTTCAGTCTACCATAGAAGGTACGTACACCGGAGTGGGTATTCAATCGATATATCGCCCCGACGAGATGGAAGTAGAAATCGTTTTTCGTGGCTCACCTGCGGAAGCTAGCGGAGTTAAGGTGCGGGATAAGATTATCGCCGTCGACGGACAGTCTATTAAGGGCTTGTCTCAGATGGAGATCAATAGCAGAATTCGAGGCGAAGCAGGTACTTTGGTTACCCTAACTATTATGCGCGAGGGGGAACCTGCTCCCTTAAATATCACTATTAAACGTGGGGTTATTGCCCTGCCCGTGGTTGACCACTGGGTTGAAGGTGACATAGGTGTAATAGCTATGTATCGGTTCACCGAGACGGCTCCAGGGCAGTTGCGGGAAGCTATTTTGGATTTGAAGAGCAAGAATGTTGCAGCCATTTTGCTGGATTTGCGGTCCAATGGAGGCGGGTTGCTTTATAGCGCCCAAGAAATAGTAGACTTTTTCCTCCCGCCTGACATGGTTGTTGTACGTCAGGTGGATAGGGACGGGCGCGAGCAAGTGTTGAAAACTCGTGCAGAAGCAATTTGGGATGGTCCTTTAGCCATACTCATGAATGGCGCTAGTGCTTCTGCTTCCGAGATAGTAGCGGGAGCGCTACAAGATTACGGAAGGGCTGTGTTGTTAGGGGAAGTATCTTTTGGCAAGGGTACGGTACAGGTTCCGTATAACTTGTCCGATGGTTCCAGGCTGTGGATTACCCAATATCGCTATCTGACGCCGAATGGACGGGACATTAACCAGCATGGACTGGCGCCGGATGTCGCTATTACTCAGCCAGAAGAAGCCCAAACCGACGAACAGTTGGCTGAAGCTATCTTATACGTGTCAAATAATCTGGTTAATCGTTAGCCGTTGCTAGCTCTGTATCTAGACCTCGCCAATGCAAGAGAGGAGGGTTTACACTTGCTACTGTCATGGACTGATTTCGCCTTAGGGTGTCTGTTGAGCATAGGACTCTTATATGTGTTCTATTTAGTTGATCGAAAATATGTATACACGCACGAGCAATTGGGCTTTTGGCGCCACCTAACGACTACCAGATTTTTTCCCAAGCGTCTAGTAGCATACCTGAGTGTTTTTGGTGTGACTTTGGCCTTTATTAATGGTATGCGGCCCGGGATTAGACCGAATACCCTTACCTACCACGTGGTGGAATTTATTTTCCGCATTTCTGCGTACCCTTTTATAATCTTGATTTTTGTAGGTATACTGTTCGTCTTGAAGATTATCTTTTTCCCAGCTGCCGATGATCCTGATCGCAACCTGTTTTTTGGTAGGGACCGGGACAAGTAAGGCGGGCCCTAAGCTGAAAGGTGGGTTTGCGAGCTGACAAACAATGTGGTTGTCTCGGGGACTTAGCTTGCATCATTCTAGACAGGTGGAGGAGCACTAGTGAATCTACAAGCGTTTGTACTTATCGTTGCTGCCTATCTACTGGGAAGTATTCCTTCGGCATATATAATGGGTAGACTTGTCGCGGGTGTGGACATTACCCAGCATGGTAGCGGAAATGTTGGGGGCACCAACGCTTTTCGCGTTCTAGGGGCAGGCCCAGCAATCGTGGTAGCCCTAGTGGATGTTGGCAAGGGCTTTTTGCCCACACTACTGGCTATCAGGCTCTTGGGGGGCCAGACCTGGCCAACTCTTTGCGTAGCTTTGGCAGCCGTCTTAGGCCATAACTACTCGCTATACTTACGGCTTAGGGGCGGCAAAGGCATAGCTACCACCATAGGTGTTTGTTTCGCTCTTTTTCCGAAAGTAATCATAATCTTGCTCTTAATTGCCATTACTGTAGTAGCGATCACGCGCTATGTGTCCGTAGGCTCGATGTTATTAGTCACACTATTGCCTATTGTGTTGAGCCTGAAGCAAGCTGCCCTTCCCGAGATCCAGTTTGGTATCATTATCGCCATTTTGGGTTTATGGCGACACCGCAGCAACCTAGGACGCCTGCTCCAAGGCACTGAAAACCGCTTAGGCAGTAAGGCAGATTGACCTAGAGTAGGGCTCGCGCCAAAGAAAAATAGATCATAAGTGATAAAGCGTCTACCACCGTAGTTATCAGGGGCCCGGCCATGATGGCCGGGTCTACATTTATTAGTTTAGCAAATAGGGGCAGGGTACTGCCTACCAGCTTAGCCAATATGACCGTAGCTAGTAAGGCTAAACTGACAACGATAGCTATGGGTGTCCCCGTTTTTTCCACCAAGAGCACCCGCAAAAAGTTTACCACTGCTAGAGCGGAGCCCACTATGAGGCTGACACGGAGCTCGTTACTCATGATACGTAGCCAATCGTTTTGACGAATTTCACCTAAAGCGAGGCCGCGGATGATCAGGGTAGCAGACTGGGAGCCGGCGTTTCCCGCATTATCCATTAACATGGGTATGAAAATTGTTAGGGCTACCAAGTGTGAGAGCAGGTACTCAAAACGTTGAATAATTTTCCCAGTAAAAGTCGCCGAGAGCATCAGGACCAACAACCAAGGCAGCCTTTGTTTTGCTAAGGTAACGACAGAGGTTTCTAAATAGGGAACTTCGGTTGGTGTCATCCAACTCATTTTCTGCATGTCTTCCGTTGCTTCTTCATCGACCACGTCTAACACATCGTCGGCTGTGACAATGCCGAGCAGTACATTATGGTCGTTGACCACAGGTAAAGCAAATAAGTGGTAACGGCGAAAAAGGTCAGCCACCACTTCTTGATGTGCATTCTCGTGTACGGTGATGGGTTCAAGTCGCATAATATCTTTTACCTTTGTTGAGGGTGTAGCCAACACCAATTCACGTAAGGAAAGAACTCCTAAGAGTTTTTGCTCCTGATCAGTCACGTAAACATAATAGGCCGTTTCTGCTTCCTGAGCACCGCGGCGGACTACTGCCAGCGCTTGTTCGCTGGTCCATTCGGGCCGCACAGATAAAAATTCAGTAGCCATCAAGCCACCCGATGATTCTGCGGCGTAAGCAAGTAGCTCGCGAATGTGGGAAGCATCGGCTGCTAACGCCTCTAGTACGGTTTCCCGAGTTGTTTCTGGCATCGCGCCCAACAAATCGGCTCGATCATCACTGGCCATGTGTCGAATGATTGCCGATATCCATTCTTGTGGCAGCAAAGATAATACGCGCCAGGCGGTATCTACATCCCATTCTTCGCACAAAAGGGCGAGCTCCTTCACGCTGACTTCTTGGAGAACGGGGCGTAGTTGGTCGTCATTTAATGTAGCTAGAATCTCAGCTACATCTATCGGCTGTAGGCGCGATAGCATGAGCTTTACCGTAGCCGGACTTTCAATGAGAAGGTGCTGCCAATTGGCAGATAAGGGCATCGGTTTCAACTCACTTTCTTGCAGCTTTTGCGGTCACCCTAATAATAAGATAGCCATTTGGGCCATTCCTTTATTAAACACAAAAAACGAGAGTCTAATCTGACTCTCGTCTTATAAACTAAATTTGGCAGGGGTGGCAGGACTCGAACCCGCAACCGACGGTTTTGGAGACCGCTACTCTACCAGTTGAGCTACACCCCTGCGTCACATAGCTTATTATAGTATAGGATGCTCTGACGGTCAAGAGGCATAATTGTCTAATCTCCCCTAGCTTAGGGCACAATAAGTTAGCTATCTAACACAGAAAGAGGGAGGAAATATGCCAGAGCTAGGTAAACCACGGCTTTCTAGTACAGAGTTATCGGTAATTAGGGCACAACTCGAACAAGAAAAGCTTGCCATTGCCAAGCTGCAAACTTATGCCGAACAGGCTACCGACCCAGAGGTGCAACGCCTGTGCGAAGCTAGTGTACGCAAGCATCGTTCCCACTATGACACATTACTCAAACACCTTGAAGCCAGGGAGATCGGGAAGGAGGGTGTTTAATGCCTAATAGCAAATGGAATGACGAACTCATCTTAAAGGATGCGCTGGCCTGTCAGCAGGAACTAACAAATACATATAACTTGGCTAGTAACGAGACTGCCGGTAACAACGGTTTGCGCAGTGATTTGCTGCACATTCTGATGGAAGAACATGAACTCCAATCGGCCATGTTTAACTGGGCTAGAAAAAAGGGATGGATTGAAGATGCCCCAGCATCTGCCCAGCAAATTGAGGCCACCTTATCCAAATATAATCAAGCAGAATTCAAGTTACATTAGGCCCTCTGACCGCCTGCACGGCGGTCTTTTGTTTTTGTGGAAGGAGAGATATAGTATCACGCGGAAGTAGGTAGTATGGCCCTAGCAACGCCACAAGCTTGCCAGTGGCTGTCGGTTGGTTGCTAGATAGAGCGAGGAGGGCGGAGATGAGTAGTAAGTTGTATGTGCTCCATCATTCTAAGCCGGAAAAGATACCGGGTCTTGCTCCGGCTGCTTGGCGCTTATCTCGCGTTGGGGTTATGTTGGCTATACCGATTGCAGAAGCTAGCTTCTGGTCAACTGTAAATGCTATCTACCATTGCCCCGCTTTAGCTGCCATGCAAACAGCTCAGATTGTTGCCGGGCGCTGGCAGATGCCGATCAGGCAAGTGGCAGACTTAGGCAGGTTGCCGATGCAGGAGCTGACACGAGGCCTCCTAGGGCAGAGAGCAGGTAGCGGTAACCTTCACTTCGATAAAGATTATACTGCAGCCCAAGAGCGCATTGTACGTTGTGTACACAGGTTGGCTCAACAAAACGTTGGTTATTCTTTCGCTATAGTCTCCCATCGGCGAACTATAGCTGCATTATATAGCCATCTACTAGGTAGGCAAATCACTAGAGAAGAGTGCCGGTCTTTACGAATGCCCGATCTGTCTGTTGTTGATCTCGAAACATGGCAGGTAATAGACGGATTTCTTTGTAATAAATAACACATCTCTATAGACCGAATAAAAGGCTTTTAGCTGGATATCGGCGCTAGGGGCTTAAATCAGTTATACTGATAAGAGGAGAACTGAGCTAGCAGGAGATGAATGACAGATGGATGTGCTCACTAATCCTCTCTTTCTGATGTGCATGGCCATTTTCCTAGGCTACTATCTAGGAAAAATATCCTTGGCCCGTTTCAAGTTAGGTATTTCTGGCACGCTGTTTGCTGGGATGGCCCTGAGCTGGTTAGTCTATCGCTACGGGGTAGAACCTTTCGCTGACACGAACATTGCCACTATACCTCCATATGTAAGCCGCATCTTGGCCAATGGTTTAGTGGAAGCAGCCTATTTTGATTTCTTGCTTCTATTATTTGTGGCTGCTGTTGGATTACTTGCTGCCCAAGATGTGGCTAAAGTATTTAGGGGCAACGGTCTAAAATTTATGATCTTAGCCGTGGTGATAACCTCTACTGGAGCCGCAACTGCGTATTTGTTATTCCGCTTAATTCCCGGATTGAATCCATTGTCCATTGCAGGCGTTTATACAGGTGCGTTGACCAGCTCACCGGGGTTAGGTGTTGCCCTGGAGGTGGCAGGCAGCATGTTTGCCGACCCTCTATCGGCAGCCGCTAGAACAGCTCAGGCAAGTGTCGGTTTAGGTTATGCGGTAGCTTACCCTTTTAGCGTTATCACAGTTATTACCGGTATGCAGCTATTGCCAAAGTTGTTTGGTGTAGACTCCGCCCGCGAGGCAGCCGAGTTAAATGAGCAAATTGGTGCGCACAAATCGACCGTTACAGTTGTCTCGAAAGGACTGGATATGCGTGCATTTGCCTTGGTTGCGCTAACCGGGTTTTGTATTGGGCGTATTTCCATCCCGTTAGCTAGTGTTGGCAGCATCAGCTTGGGCACCACCGGGGGGGTGTTAGTGGCTGCTTTAGTGCTAGGTGCCCGCGGACGTCTCGGCCCGATCAGTCTGTGGATGAATGCGAAAGCTCTCAATGTGGTGAAGCAGCTTGCTCTCTATTTTTTCTTGGCTTATGTGGGCTTAAACTATGGGCACCAAGCGGTGGCCGCAATGGCTGGGCCCAACGCCCTCTTAGTCCTAGTGGGTATGCTGACAACAGCAATGTCTCTTTTAGTAGGCTTTTTGTTTGGCCGGTATGTATTGCACATGAATTGGGTCCTACTTTCGGGTGCTATTTGCGGCGCTATGACCTCCACGCCTGGTCTAGGCGCGGCCATAGATACTACTGGTCGCAATGAGGCGGCTGGCGGTTATGGAGCAACATATCCTATCGGGCTTCTTTGTAAGGTCTTATTGGTGCTATTGCTGAATAAATTGCCATTGTAATTAGCCTGTTTGCTTATCATTCTTGCTCTTGCGAAGGAGGGAGCAGAAGTGGCCATTGCATGGTTAGAATGCGCGCGCCAGGGGGAAGATATTTCCTGTAATCGATTTTTGGAAATGAGGTTAACTAGATGGCCCATATTGTTGCTAAGTCTGCCTACCGTAGTTTGGAAGAACGCCTAAATCGCTTGCCCCAGGGGGCACCTCCTTCGGAAACCCTATATAAGATCCTAAGTCTCTTATTTACAGAGCGGGAAGCTGCTCTTGTCGCGCAACTCCCTATTCGGCCCTTTACTGCGCGGACAGCTAGCAAGCTCTGGGGTATGTCTTTGGCAGAAACTGAGGCGATCTTGCAGCGCTTGGCGAGTAAGGCCATTTTATTGGATGTAGAGCAAAATGGGGTGCAGACATATACACTGCCACCACCCATGGCTGGCTTTTTCGAGTTTTCATTAATGCGCACTCGCCAAGATATTGACCAGAAGCTTTTGGCCGAGTTGTATTATCAATATTTAAATGTAGAAGAAGATTTTATAAAAGATCTATTTCTTGGCACAGAAACGCGTTTAGGCCGGGTGTTCGTGCAAGAGCAGGTGCTCACTAACGACCAGGCAATTCACATTTTAGATTTTGAACGAGCCAGCCACTTTATCCAGACGTCGCCTCAACTGGCGGTGAGTATGTGTTATTGTCGCCACAAGATGGAGCACTTAGGGCGGGCTTGCGATGCGCCGCAAAATATTTGCCTTACCTTCGGCAATACGGCCGCTGCGCTAGCCAAGCATAATTATGCGCGCCTGATCGACGCTCAAGAAGGTATGGAACTCCTACAACTGGCGTATGAACATGACCTGGTACAGTGCGGAGAAAATGTGAGGAAGAATGTTAGCTTTATCTGCAACTGCTGTAGTTGCTGTTGCGAGGGCTTGACAGCTGTGCGCAAGTTCGGCGCCTTGCAGCCTATTCATACGACCAACTTCATAGCATCGGTAACTGAAAGCTGTACCGGGTGCGGCCGCTGTGTCGCCAAATGTCCAGCCCTAGCTCTGGAGTTATCTGCCACCGAGTCTGAACTGGGGCACCGTCGGGCTGAGGTAAAGACAGATATCTGTTTAGGCTGCGGCATTTGCGTCCGGCATTGTCCCCGTAGCAGTATCGTACTGGAACGTCGTGAAGAAAGGATCATCACGCCTGTTAACTCGGTCCACCGTCTAGTCTTAATGGCAATAGAGAAGGGTAAGCTACACGACCTTCTTGTCAATAACCAGGCGTTGGCTAGCCACCGAGCTATGGCTGCCGTGCTTTCTGTGATTCTAAAGCTACCACCTATTAAGCAGGCGATGGCTAGTAAGCAGATGAAATCAGTGTACCTCGATCGTTTGTTGGAATGCCTAGTCCCTTAATGGCTTGCTGGCTAGCGTCAATAAGGGGCGTTGCTGGCTCATGCTGGGGCTGCTCTGCCCGCATAGAGAAAATTGAATTTTCTGATGGCTGAAGAGGGAGGTAGCTTTACCTTCCTCTTTTGTAATACGAAACAGGGACATGAGGGTGGCGTCAAGAATATCAAATATACAATAATGCAACGCCTTCGGCGTCGCGGCTAGGGGAGGGGGATGTAGATGCAATGTAACCACAGCTGTGCAAGTCAAGCTAGCTGCATTGAACATGTGCCTATTTTCGCCGGCCTCAGCCCAGAAGAAAGGCTGGAAGTGGCAGAGATCTCATCTTCTCGTAGCTTCGAAAAAGGCGAAATCGTATACAGGGCTGGGGATATGGGCGGAACGCTATTCGTCGTTTATACCGGGCTGGTAAAGCTATTCCGTCTAAATGCTAACGGGAAAGAACAGGTGCTGCGCTTGGTCGGACCGGGTGAGTTTATCGGAGAGTTGTCCCTCTTTTCCTCCTTACCCCTCACCGATAATGCCCAAGCCTTGGAGGCAACCACTATGTGCGTTCTGCAAGGGGAGCGCCTGAAGGAGCTTATGGCCAAATACCCTGCCATTGCTTTCAAAGTGATGGATGAGCTTTCCCGGAGACTGGAGCAGGCAGAAAGCCGGATCGAGGCTATTAGCTTGGATTCTAGCACTAAACGGCTGACCGAGGCACTATTAGAGCTAGCGGGGGACAAGGATGAAATTCTGTTGCCCATGACCAAGGGGGATTTGGCTTCGCAGCTGGGCATGACCCAAGAAACCTTAAGTCGTCAACTTACTGCCTTGCAGGAGAAGGGGCTTATCGGGTTAAAAGGCCAGCGAGGAATAATCCTTAAGAATAGGGCCGAGCTGGAGAAAATCTGCCTGCAAGAATAGCGAGGCGTTATCAATATAAGAAAAGAAACGATCTCCTGGCTAGAGGCTTCAGTCTAGCTTCGGAGATCGTCTTCTTCTGTGCTATTTTGCTCGTACTTGGGACTTTTCAACCTCGTAGCCGAGGGCGTTGATAGCCCTTTCAACCGCTTCCACTGATAGTTTTTCCGAATCAAAGTCGAATTTGACTTTGCTGGAGTTGAACAGCACCTTTACGCTATCTTTGTCTATACCGTCTAGAGATTTTACGGCGTTTTCAATCTTTTGCATACAGGAGGGGCAGGCCAGTGTTTCCAATTGAAGCGTAGCTTTTTTCATTTATATCTCTCCTTCTTAATTGAGTTAGGCGCTTCTTGTTATCTCAATTTATAACGCAACAAGCGCATCCCGTTTAAGATAACAAGCAGGATACTACCTTCGTGTACCAACATACCGATGGTCATGTTTACCCAGTCGCTGAATAGTACGCCGGCTAGTAGCAGCAGCACTACTCCCACTGCAATAAAGATGTTCTGCTTCATATTGCGTGAGATGGCTTTTGCCAACCCCAGGGCGTGGGGTAAACGACCAAAATCGGAATTCATTAAGACAACGTCGGAGGTCTCGATAGCCACGTCTGTACCGCTTCCCATGGCGATACCAATGTGCGCCAAAGCTAGCGAAGGACTATCGTTAACGCCGTCGCCAACGAAAGCAACTATTTGACCTTCTTCCTCAATCAAGTGCTTAATATAGGCTGCTTTGTCTTCAGGGAGCATGTTCCCATGAGCTTCGGTTAAGCCTAGCTCGCGGCTAACTACATCGACGGTGCCCTGATTATCACCTGACAGCATGATCAGGTTCTTAACCCGTAGCTTCTTTAGCCTTTGTAGGTCTTCTT
Organism: Bacillota bacterium; assembly: GCA_012735505.1. Classification (GTDB taxonomy): domain Bacteria; phylum Bacillota; class UBA994; order UBA5500; family UBA5500; genus JAAYHE01. The sequence goes on along the minus strand of JAAYHE010000020.1, from coordinate 4,449 downwards.
TAACACCTGGGCGCAGCTGGTCGCGAATTCCCATCAACACTTTTAGTTCCCCGTCAACGGCAGTCAATACCAGCGAGTTTCCATTCCTTTCGCAACGAGCTATATCTGCTTTCACCTTTTCATCTATTTCAACGCCTTCTCGTTCCATTAAGGCCACATTGCCAACGGCGATCCGGTGCCCATCGACGGTGGCTACAACGCCGCCGCCTTTCACAACTTCTGTGTTCTCAACCGGCGAAAAGGTCGTTTCGCCGATTTCTGCTAGTACTGCTTTTGCTAGCGGATGATCCGATTCTCGCTCAACACTCGCCAGGTAACCTAAGACTTCATCTATATTATCTCCATAATATTCTCGTTCTGCAACCGAAGGATTTCCAACAGTTAGCGTACCCGTTTTGTCAAACACCATGGTATCCAAACTACTAAAATCGCTAATTACCTCACTGCCTTTTAGTAGAATACCGTGGCGGGCTCCGTTACCGATACCGGCAACGTTCGATACAGGGACGCCGATAACTAATGCTCCAGGGCATCCGAGGACTAGAATCGTAATGGCTAGTTCAAGGTTACTGGAGAATAGCCAAACGACAAATCCTAGCACTAGGACGGCTGGTGTGTAGTATTTTGAAAAACGATCTATGAAGCGTTCTGCCTCAGATTTCGAGTCTTGTGCTTCCTCTACTAATTCAATAATCTTACCGAAAGTCGTGTCTTCGCCAACCCGGTCGGCGGAAATTTGAATTGTTCCATTATCTAAGATTGTACCAGCATATACCTTTGAACCCTTTTCTTTGCTAACTGGCAGGGATTCACCGGTAATACTGGCTTCGTTGACACTACCTTCACCGTATAAAACCGTACCGTCGACAGGTATTTTAGCACCAGTTTTGACCAGTAAGATATCGCCTACGTCAACTTCGTCGACTTCAACTTCTTCAAATTCCCCGTTTGGCATTTGCCTGAGAGCGCTTTCTGGGGCCATCTCGGTCAGTTCCTTGATGGCTGAGCGTGTCTTGTTCAATGTGCGTTGCTCTAGATAGGCTCCAAACAGGAAGAGAAAAGTTACAATTGCCGCCTCTTCGTAGTTGCGGATAATGAACGCCCCAATTACAGCTATGGTGACCAAAACATCAATGCTTACCACTTTCACTCGTAAAGCCTGATAAGCTTGAATAGCAATAGGAGCTACACCGAAGAGGGAGGCAATAATCAACGACCAGGTTAAGATATCTGTGTTGTCCTGTATCCACTTGCTTAAGAAACCGACCGCAATCAGGATACCGCTAATCAGCGCGATCTTGTTCTTGTTGCGCAATATTTGACGCTGCATCGTGTCACTCCCTTTCTATCACTATTTGGTGTTCAAATCTAGAACAACTTAGAATACGAACAACACTAATTAACCGTGATATGCTCTGTCTAGTTCAGCCAACATATTATACACGGTTGAGTAGCTTTCACATACGTCATCTGGAACCCTGTAGTCGTTTGTTACAGCCCGTAACTGGGCGAACTCTTCGGTCAGTTGGGGTCTAGTCAAACCTGTAGTCTCTAGTTTGTCTTTGATTGTGTTAAACAATTTATGGACCACATGGAATTCGGGGTGACTACCTCCGTGTACCCGTGCTACAATAGGCACATATTGCGTTAGTGTTGGGACATGTTTCTTCCTAACTTCGTCGAAGCTCAGCTTCATTGTCATTTTCGCACCTCATTTCGTAGTTCTTGCTAGATTTATTATCGCAGGTTTTTCAAGGAAATCATTTGACCGATATCAAAATTGCAGATCAAAAGGCCTATAAAATATTAGATTTCCGTAAAAAGTAGGGCTGAATAATACGTAAGCTGCTAAGATTACCTTAGTTAAGTATTAAGCTATAACAGTGGGGAAGGGGAGGCGAAGTATGAGTAGATTAGTAGCTATGTTGTTGGCCGAGAGGGTGTTAAGTGATGGTCATGAAAAAGCGACCAAGACCTAATGTTAGGAGGCGAGAAGAACGAACTGGTAATGAGGGCTTGCGCCAGGGCCTTGGTTTCGGCGCGGCCTTTGGTATTGTAGTAGGCATGGTGATTGGGTCGGGAATCTTCTTTAAGCCGGGGATTGTTTTGCGAGATACGGGCAGTGTGTGGATGAGTGTTTTGGCCTGGGCTCTAGGAGGAATAATTACACTGGCCGCTGGCCTGACCATAGCCGAGCTAGCAGCGGCACTGCCAGTAACCGGAGGGCTCTACGTTTATCTGGAAGAAACTTATGGTCGACTCTGGGGTTTCCTTTTTGGCTGGGTGCAGACCACCATTAGCTTCCCTGGAAGCGTGGCTGCTTTAGGTATTGTCTTTGCTACGCAGATGAGTCTCTTTCTGCCCATGACGTCAAAGACACAAACTTTGATCGCGATGGGTGTAATTTTTCTGCTGGTTTATGGGAACATTTTAGGTTCCAAACAAGGTGGTGCCATCCAAGTAGCATTTACGGTAGCTAAGCTACTGCCGATTGCATTGATTACGGTGATTGGGCTCAGGCAAGACTCGCACGATCTACTTGCTGCTGCCCCACTAAAGAGTAGTGGGGGATTAGGCTTGGGGACAACTATCCTGTCAACGCTCTGGGCGTACGATGGGTGGATAGCTGTCACTAATGTAGCTGGCGAGGTGCGCCAACCGCAACGCAATCTGCCGCGGGCCATAATAGGCGGGCTCGGTCTGGTGCTGATCGTTTATGTTAGCATCAATCTAGCCATGGTTAAGGTGTTGCCAGCTGAGCAACTGGCGGCTTCGCTACGCCAGCTAGTGATGTGGCGGAGGTGCTATTTGGGCCAAGAGGTGCTAGCTGGTTTGCTGCAGGTATTGCCATCTCCATTATTGGTGCTCTAAACGGCTATATCCTGACAGGAGCACGCGTTCCTTATGCTATGGCCACGCAAGGTAACCTGCCATGGGCAAATTATTTTTCTAAGTTGCATCCGCGCTACCAGACGCCTGCTAGATCATTGCTCTTGCTTGGTGTATTAGCTACCCTTTATGCCTTCAGTGGTTCATTTAATTTTCTTACTGACTTAGCCATTTTTACCTTATGGGTTTTCTTCATCATGGGACTGCTCGCGGTGATGATCATGCGTCGACGGCGGCCGGACTTGCCACGACCTTATAAAGTCCCGCTTTATCCACTCACCCCTTTGGTGGCTATTATTGGTGGTATGTACATTCTGCTGAGTACCCTCATTAATAATCCGTTGAATTCACTGCTGAGTATCGGTATTACTCTGCTGGGTATCCCAGTGTATAGGTCATTAGATATTGAGTAAGGTGTGCGGCTTGTGGCACACGTCGATGGCATCTTTAAGTGAGAATGGGAGATAAATTAGCTGTTCATAATTTCCTAAAATAGATGGGGAAGGGGAGGTAATGCTTCACTTCCTCTTTTTTTTGCCTGAAAAGAGGAGACTGGGGCAATCTTGTCGGCAGAGCAAGGCGGGGTGGGGTGTTCTGAGATCGGATTACTAGTAAGCCGTAGGTAGGAGGCTCCTAGCGTCTCAGAATCGAAGGTTACGTCGCTTTTGAGACAGCTCGCGCGTCCCCATCTTCTTTTCTGAGAGTAGTAGTTGTCAAGTATTCTTGCAGGAATCTTTTGGAGCGCTTCATCCTCTTTTTTAAGTGCCCGATGAGTGGTGTTTGGGAATCGAGCCTAAGTGAATATGAGTTGTGCTCAGCCAATTGCTACAAAACTGACTGACCTAATATCTATTGTTGGTCGATTGCTGGCAAAATTGGCGCCGCAATCATGCTGGTTTTGAAACTACACGGGTTGGCGGCAGCCGGGATCTTGGATTGGCTAGGCACCATAGATTGGCGCCAAACTGACAATAACTGGGCACAAAAAAACGCCCCAGGAGGCGTTTTTAAAGAGGTCCTAGGGGTATAGCATGGGCCGATTATGGTGTATTGGCTGACCTGTGAGTGGTTGGCGGCAGCTAGTAGGGGTATTTAGCTGGGTGATGCCTGTCGTTAGCAGAGACGATCGGGGTTTAATGAAGTGTGTAGACTTACCTATTTGATGAAAAATTACAGGGGATGGTGATTGATCTATGTTTCAGCTTTGTACTCAGCCATATACAGCGGGCGATGCAGCATGCGTCTTGGTAGCTCATCATAGATTTGAACTGTATCTAACAGGCCGTCCATTTTCAAAATAACGCTAGTTAACATAAGATACATTATCGGACGTAAAGGACTCTGTATCAAAAAACAGGTTTACCCGAGATAGTGAGACGGTGAGCTGGAGAGGGTGTGCGGTCATGGTGTTTACTCTTGAGTTTACTCTTGAAAAGTATGTCGTTTGGCTACAGTTACTGTCCCCTGGCTTCATTGTAATTGCTTCGCGGCGACTGCCTGCTGAAAGGGAAGCCTTTCAATCAGTCGTCTTAGTCGAAGGCTCCCTTGTGGGTCTGTATT
>JAAYHE010000019.1 GCA_012735505.1 Bacillota bacterium | reverse complement strand
TGTCCTCCCATGATGTCTATATGATGATTCTACATGACAAGCACGTTAAATAAAATTACGATATATTATCATTGCTATCACCGCCTAGTTTATATCCAATAATAAGCAAAGTGACCGAACAGGGCTATGTCCCCGTTCGGTCACCCGTTTAAGCTCCATCACTCGCTCCTCAAATGATCTTGCAGGGCTTGTATTAGCAGTTCTAAGGGCTCGCTACCTCTATAACTGAGGTAATACACCCATTCGCCTTGCCTGGCGATCACTTCGCGGTGTTTATTATCTTCTAGTACCCATAAACCATCGAAGCCGTGGGTTTCGGCGGCTCGTTTTAGAGGTGAACGGCTACGGAGAAAGTAGAAGTGGCGCTCTCGTGCTAAGCTGGGAGCGAGGGCTGTAGCAATCTGGGGCGAAGCTGCCCTGTAAGCATCGCAGTAATACCAGCGCGGGCTATATGTTGCTTCGCCATCTGGCCTTGTCTCACTAGGCAACTCGATAGCTTCTGCCAGAAAATGCTGTTCGGGCACGAGTAGGCTACTGCCCTGGCGGTAAAAGTTGTACAGATCCCCCATATCTTTAGCGATGCTAACATTGTTCTTATGGGGGATAGCCTGGTCATAGAGCGAGCTGCCAAGCACTTGCGATAAACGAATTACTGGTAAGTCGCCGGCAGGAATAGAAGCATAGGGTGGTGGTGGAAGAATTGCACTGGCAATTCTATATCCTACAAGCACCATGACCGTTAGTACCATCGGTACTACTCGTGCTTTGGCTCGGCGTATTTGTCTTTGCCACTGAACGGGTGTCGCAGGCCGCTGGGCACGCCGCACTCGAGCCATATACTGGAGCAGGCGCACAAGAGCGATTAGTTCCGAGCTTACCCACCAAAGAAAAAACAGTGTGCCCAGCAGGCCAACCCAGTTCATGCCTATTAGCACATCAGCTAGTTTCAGTTTGCCTACGAGGATCCCGAAAAGTAGAAGTAGCCATGGCATCAGGCCAGAAAAAATGTATCCCGGTATGAGTTTGCGAATACTTCTTGCGTGCTCCTCCGGATCGGTATGAATTTCGGGAATGGAGGCATCAGTGGGGGCACGGAAAATCTGTACCCACCCGCGGTTGGCCACGTGCTCCCAACCAACATCGCTATAAAGGTTGAGTCTATCTTGTCCTTCCGCAGAGTCGGCCTTGAAGATGTCGCAACGGTAACGGTAATTCTGCGGTTCACCGCGCTGGAAAGTGGCTCGCCCGATGTCGGTTTTCACTAGGTGCCAGCCTTGTGCCGACATGGCTTCCAGCCATGCTTCTTGTTCACCCAGCTGCCATTGTTCTAGCCACCACCCCTGGCGTCGTAACGATTGCTTAGGCATCCACATTTCCCCCTTCCTCAGCGAATAGCCATTTTCCGTCTTCCACCATGGCACTCAGGCGAGCATATTCCTTTCTTAGGGCCTTTATGCCAGCAGGTGTGAGACGATAGGTCTTGCGCCGTCCATCATCTTCCGCCAGGGCGATGAGCTTGTCTTTGCGCAGCCGCGTCAGCACGCCGTAGAGGGTACCTGGCCCGATCACCAGCCTGCCCCGTGAAATCTCTGTAATTGCCTCCATCAAGGCGTAGCCATGCAAGGGTTGGCGCAGTGCCAGCAAAATGTAATACATGGCCTCGGTCATGCTAGCGCCTCCTATTTGATATTATGCGTCACGATATATCGTGTGACATAATAGTATCATGCGCCACGCAGCGGGGCAAGGAAAAAATGAACAGAAGTCGAAATATTAATCAGAAGTACTCGGCAGCCGAGATCAATACATCAAGGGAGCGAACATAATGACAGAAACGAAAAACCAACAGCTGGCCTATGCAGTCGCTGGAGCGGTGCCAATTAGACTGCATGCCAACGAGAACCCATATGCACTACCGCCAG
>JAAYHE010000087.1 GCA_012735505.1 Bacillota bacterium | reverse complement strand
GGGAGCTTATCCGCCGCGAAATAGGGTATCTCTTTCATCCGCAGGAGCTGGAACAAGTCGTGACTATCGTAGCCAACCATTACGAGCGCCCCAACAGCAAATATTGGCGTGGCAAACAAGCGCCTAACTTTCCAACTGAAGTATTGCTGGTGCAAGATGCCGATGTTATCGATCATTTTGGCGCCAATGCCATTTGGTTGGCCATGCGCCACAGTGCCCATGAACAACGCAATCAGGCTGCTACCATTGAACGTTTTCACCGAGTCGATCCAGCCTGGCATCACGAGTCTATGGCCGCACTTAATTTTCAGGCTAGCCGCCAGGAACTAGCGCACCGCCTCGCTTGGCTGCACCAGTTTTATGCCCAATGGCAGCGAGAAGAAGCAGGATGCCTCACCTGGCTACAAAATGCTCTTGAGATTTGGGAGGGATGGGAATGAAACGATTGGTGGCAGCGTTAGTTCTAGCTCTCACATTGAGTAATGCACTGGCAATGTCAGTCATGGCGCACAGGGGTCAAGAAATTCGTGTGCTGTTAGATGGTTACCCGGTGGAATTAGATGTAGCGCCGATAATACAAGATGGGCGCGCTATGGTTCCTTTTCGGGCTATTGCCCAGGCGCTGGGAGTGGCTATAGGGTGGGATGGCAGCAAACAGGTTGTTACTGGAGAAACTGGCACTAATTCGGTCTGGATGCAGATCGATAACCCGGTGGCTTACCGCAATGGTGAACCTTTCTCTTTGGATGCTCCGCCCTTGATCATGAGTGGTAGAACGCTAATACCGATAGGCTTCTTCAGCGAGGCTTTCGGCTGCACTGTAGACTGGGACGGAGAACAAGGCTTGGTAACAATCGTATCTCCGTCTAACCAGATGACAGTAATCGGATTTTACGCCCTTGAAGACAAGGCTATGAGCGGCTGGGGGAATCTTTTCGGGCGAGGGTTTCCGCAGATCGATGTGGGCAACACAGACATTGTTAGCGAACTAGCTGCAGGTTGGTATAGTATAGACGTTATTGGTAATTTGCGCACGCGTAGCAGCACCGGTTGGGAGCGCCCGCAAGGGTGGGAGACAATTCTGGCTGCGGCCGATCTACTCGCTATTAGCACCGAAATGGTAGTGCATAAGGTTAACGAGGACCGCCTGCTGGATGAATTATTGGTAGATAGATTGGCAGTTGCTAATATGGTTGCCCAGATTACGGCGGAAGCGTCTAAACACTACAAGGGGGTAAATTTGCACCTAGCCGGCTTGGGTGCCTACTCCACCCTAGAGCAAGTACAAGAAACACAACGTAGTTTTACCCAGATGGTATCGAGTTTGGCTACATCTTTACATAGTAACGGCCTCACACTAACCCTAACTTTGCATCCACCTAACAGCGTCTACAGGGGTTATGATTACAAAACCCTCGGCCAGATTGCCGATAGGATTATTATCATGGCGTATGACTACGGTCCTCGCCCCGAACCTATCAATAGGGTAGTGCAAGCGGTTGAGCAGGCTCTTGAGCACGTTGCGCCAGAAAAACTAGTTTTAGGCATATCG
>JAAYHE010000086.1 GCA_012735505.1 Bacillota bacterium | reverse complement strand
TTTCGTACTTAGTTTTGCAACCAGCAAAACCGTACGCTACTCATTGTTCAGTTTTCAAGGATCATCTGCCGTCGTGGTGGCGGCTTTACAAGCTTAACATGAAACTTGTCGACTTGTCAACCAGGTAATTATTGGTTGTTTGTTTTGCGCCTTTTGGTGTCGACGCACTCTGCTATTATACTCGGGATATCAAACTTACGCAAGTCAATTGAGGGCGGAAAAAATAGACATACGAGTCAAAGGCGTGATTTCCGCCCTTGCTCACAACCATCAGCTATTTGTGCGCAAACTGGGTTCCACAATTGTCACAGAATCTGGCATCGGGATCGTTTAGCTCTTGGCAGCCAGGACACCTTTTAACCTTAAGAAGGGCTGTACCACACTCATTACAATATTTTGCGTCGACGCGATTGGTGTGATTACATTTGTGACAACGTACTAAAGTCGTGGAGCCAGCTGGAGTGGCCGCTACTCTGCTCTCGGCTATACCTTCGCTAACCGCCTGGGAAACCTTTTTGATAGCTTCGGCGCTACCATCTGCTAGATAGTTAATAGTATCTTTAGCTACAGGCGCTACTTCACCAGCTACATAACGAGATACGTCACCCATATAGCCAAAACGCGCTAGGGAGCTGCCTAAGGCAATCAAGGGCAGGCCAACAAAAGCACACCAAAAGCGGGTTGGCGGTCCACCGCCGCTAAAAGCTTTTAAAAAACTAACGAAACCTATCACCGTGAACAGCACACCTACGCCCAAAATGATCGGGCCCAGCGAACGCAAGGTATTCCGGACTGCCTGTTGCTGCTTGTTTCCTTCCATATTCACTCCCCCTCGCTAGGGCTATTTTATAGATGATACGTAACAAGAGCAATTTTGTTGCACAATAATCAATAGAAGCTAATTGCACCCGGCAGCAAAAGAGGCAGCCGCTACCGACTGCCTTCTTAATCTAGCATTTAACCGACTACTTTTTGTTCCACAGCCCTTCTAGCCACTGGCTCTACCTCTATCGCCCTGTTTTGCATCCAGATTGCTGTCGCAGCTAACATAGCCCCAGTGACGACAAAGACTGGTTTAATACCCCAATGTCCGCCCACAACGCCTCCCACAAGGGGACCGATGACAGAGCCCATTTGGCTAAAACTAGAACTAATACCAAAAGCTCGTCCTCGAAAATCACCTGGAACAGCTTTGGCAATCAATGCGTTGCTAGCAGGCATTAGGGCTGCCAGGAAAAGGCCAAACAAGAAGCGTAGAACACCGAGAAGCACAATATTGTTAGTAAAGGCATGCGGTATGCTCAAGATGCTAGCACCAGCTAAGCCTATCAATAACACTTTACGATAACTGTGTTTCTCGCCCCACGCCCCCCATATAGGAGCCGCTATTACGGTGGCTACGCCCACCAGGGAAAATAACACTCCTGTCGCTAACGAAGCATCTTGCCCACCTAAGATCTGTTCAACATAGATAGGTAAGATAGGCTGCAAGATCATCACAGCAGATTGAAAGAGCATAACCGTAAGTAGCATAGTCATCAGGCTGCTATTGCCGGCTGCGATGCGAAGGTCATTAAGCACGTTAGTCTTAATAGTACGGTTAGGCTTCTTTATTTCCTTAACACCAAAAATAACAACTGTGGTAGCTCCCAGAAGAATTACACCCGCCACTAGCAAGGTGGGTTGCACGCCGATATAGTGACTAAGGAGACCACCAAAAAGCGGCCCCATAATATTGCCACAGGCGCTGCCTGTTTGGAGCAGGCCCAGCGAGCTTCCCATGCGCTCGTCCGGCGTGTTAGTGGCCACTAAAGCTATAGCAGAAGGAATAAAGCCGCTCAAAAACCCGTTTAACATTCTTAAGGCAACTACCTGCCAGGCTGCAACGGCAAAGGCTAAACCAAAATAACTAATAGCGATGCCGATTCCCGATCGAATAATCATCACTTTTCGCCCATATTTGTCGGCTAGAGCTCCCCATACCGGAGACATGGCAGCACTAATCACGAAGCTGGCAGAAAAGGCGATACCCGACCATATCTCTAATCCCTCATCTACTCC
>JAAYHE010000085.1 GCA_012735505.1 Bacillota bacterium | reverse complement strand
CTGTATTTGCTGCTTAAACGGGGTAAAGTTATCCCAGCCCGGCACATCAGCTACTACATCGATGAAGCTCACTGCTGCCGGCACGGCTACTTCAGCTACAAAATAGCCTTCACTATCGACTTCTACTACTTGACCGCCCACGGTCACTTCCATTCCAGGGATGGCCCGACCGGAAACCGTGTGCACATCACTGTCAATCAAGTCGACGGCCGGGTTGTCGAGCTCAAATGGCAGTAACTCAATTTCCTGCACACTGCTATTTCCAGCCCGGTCTTTGGCCTCGAGGGTGAAGCTTATAGTACTGCCATCCAACTCGACGGGCACTAAAGCATCAAAGCAAGTGAAGTCATACCCGCGTCCCGGACCGGAGAGATCGGCTCGGTTAGTTGTTTCTAGTTGCTCGCCATCTAAGTACACTACCGGCACATCGCGGAGGACATCGCGACTCAGGTCATCAATGTAGCCAGTTACCCGCAGATGATTGGCGATGTCAGCAACTTCCACGGCCACATCGCAGATCTTGGGCGCCTCCCTGTCAATGGCTAAGTAAGCTAAAGCTGGTGAAGTCTGATCACCGGTGTTGAGCATATTGCGATAGGTGTCGCCTGGCTCTAACTGATACTGGGGATAAACGGCATAAACACCGTCAGGAATATCGAACTCTGGATCATTAAAGGTGCCGTCCCAAACGACGGTATGGAAACCTGCATCCAAGGGGCCGGTATTGCCAAAATAGCTAGTGGTGGCGTAACCATGGAAGCGGAAACGCAGATCATTTACAGGCCGCGACAGCACAAAGGAGAAGGTAACTTCCTTATGGCTAGCATCTGGGTGGAAAGACAGGGCTATCGGGTCAACAGTCATCTGACTGATAACCATTTGGTTGACAAAATGGTAGGGCACCCGATAGGTGTCATTAGGATCATGGATGTTTTCAAAATAGATGTAGCCACAATAGACGTTGTTTTCCTCGTCGCTGATAGGCAGATCAGCACCTACCCGCAGTTCAACCGGCAAATCTACACTAGAGTTGCCAGCTAAAGAGAGGATGCGTGGCACTACTATTTCATAGTCGTGAGTCGGATCGTGTTTTTCTACCCGAATTCTATAGGTGATAGCTTTATCAGCGTTGCTTTCTAGCTTGAGGCTACGAGTAGTTTCGCCTACTGTTACTTCCTTGAAAGCGAGGGAGCCTGGTTTGATGAAAACATTGGGGTTGAGCGCACGTAAAACATTGACCATGCCAGCCCCTTGCTCGATGGGTCTGAAGGACTCGCCAGTACTATGTTTAATATCTGTTGCCGTGTTCATGATGGCTAATTTAACCTGTTCTGGCGTCCAATCGGGGTTAGCCTGCAACAGGATAGCGGCTACACCGGCCACATGGGGCGTGGCCATACTAGTACCCGTCAGGCTGATGTACCAGGCGCCATCTTCGCCTAAAAAGGCATTGGCATCTGGATCTTCGCCTGGAGCGGGATAGGGATAAGCTGCAACAATAGAGGTGCCAGGTGCAGATACATCCGGCTTGATATTTAACATAGGAGTCGGTCCCATGGAGCTACGATCATTCATCAAGAAATAGTGACCGCGTTCTAGCGTAATAGTCTTATCCTCGGCGTCTACCAAGAACTGGCCTTCAGACTGGTAGACAGCTATGCAAGGAATATCGCCATCCTTTTTCGTGTCGATGGTACCAGTAAATACTCCAGCCCTATTGTTATAGACGATCATGGCGATAGCGCCTGCCGCTGCTGCGTTTTCCATCTTGACGCGGAAACCGCTCGGGCTGCCGCCGCGGGAGACTAAGACTATCTTACCTTCTACTAGACTGTTACCTTCTTCATCATAGAGGTCGGCCTCTGCACCATAATTGCAGTCAACGTATTCGAAAGTACCGCCATGCAGGTCGCCGATATCTGGCGAATGATACAGCATGACACCAGCCATCTTAGTGCCTGTGGCCGGATGGGTGAGCAATGCTCGTATGTTAGTGTCGGCATTACCGACAGAAATCGCTTTTTCTGCGGCTGCATACGTCCAGGTAGTCCTCTCGCCGCTACGCCCACTGTTACCGTTAGCTATCACAACCACGACGCCGGCATCAACTAAGCGGTTGATAGCCTTGGTTCTGATGGTATCTTCGTGGCCGTAGGGGTCACCAGTGCTCAAGTTAATGACGCGTACCCCGTCTTTAACCGCCATTTCCATTGCCGCCAGAACTCGGGCTAGGGTACTGCCACCTAGATGATGGGGCGAACTAGCAGCATAACCCATGATGCTAGCGCCCGGCGCTACAGCAGCAACAGTGGCAGCTACATGCGTGCCATGACGGGCATCATGCCCGATATTCACGCTTTCCGCCAGAGGCCGGTTATCAACAAAATCCCAGCCGCCGATCACTCTATAACCAGGTCCGATGCCACCACCGAAGGCAGGATGCTTCCAGTCGATACGGCCGTCGATTACACCGACAATAACGCCTGTACCGTCATAGCCGTAGGGTGGTTCCCAAGCTTTAGGAAGATCAATAGCCGGAACACTTACATCTAAGGCGTCAAAAGTCTCGTAGTTAGGATAAACGTCGATTACCTGCGGCACCTGCCCGAGTAACGCTAGCTGGTTAGCAGGCATATTAACAACGATACCATTGAGCAAAAGGGTATAGCGGTGCTGCAGTTCATGATCGATACCCAAGGCCTGCATTTGTGCTAAGACAGCATCTTGCAGGGCAATCAGAGCTTCTTCTTGTGCGGACTCGGTAAGAGTTTCTAGCCCTTCCACCTCGATGACGGGAGCTCCCGCCAACTCTACAACCACACTGATTGGTTCTGGGCTGTTTAGATCGTAGTCCGAGAAGTGAACTAGCCATTGGGTATTGTTGGCTATGCCGACCAAATTGTTTGCTCCCAAGGCTGTCATAGGCATACCCAACAATAGGGCGAGGACTAGTATCTGGGCAATAACCTTTCTTCCCATCTAACTACACATCCTCCACTGCAGTTAATTTGGCAATAAATCTGACTTATCTAAAGCTTAAATTACTGGAATATTTATGTCAATATTTTAATCTAGGTATTTTTACCTATAAGAATACTAAAACCCCCAACTTGTTCCCAAGTTGAGGGGTATTATATGCTTAGCAAGAGGTGATATGTTTTGGCCATTAATCTAATACCAGAGAACGTGCATAGTTCTTGGACGAGCTTTTTAGACGAGAAGCGGCAAAAACAGCTACAGGAAATTGCGGCTGCCTTAGGGACCAATTTTGATCCAGCACCAGAGCAGGTGCTACGCTTTATGACGACCGACCTGCAAAAATTACAGGTGGTGATTCTGGGGCAGGATCCCTACCCACAAGCCGGCATCGCCACTGGGCGAGCTTTTGAAGTAGGTGGTCTCACCTCTTGGACAGATAAATTTCCGCAAGCATCGCTGAAAAATATTGTTAGGCTATTATACAGCAGCTATCAAAATATCCGAGAATATGCTGCCATTCCAAAGTTTAAGGAAATTAGGAGGCAAATAGAGCAGGGCGAGTGGCATATTCTACCGCCCCACAAGTTGTTCGAGTCTTGGGAGCAACAAGGGGTGCTTTTACTCAACACCTGCCTTACGGTGTCAGGAAAACCCGGGGGGCATGCCCATCTGTGGGCAGACTTTTCCCGCGAACTCATCCGGTTTATCTCCGAGCAACGACCCGATTTGTATTGGTTCCTCTGGGGCAAACAGGCACAAGCGATGCAGCCTTACGTTATAAATGGCAATCTGCACTGCTCTCGCCATCCCATGCTCAGTAGCCCTCGCTACGCCGACGACTTCCTGCGCTCCGACTGTTTTCGCTCTACCCAGCAGTTAGTAAACTGGCTAGGGGTTTAGTACCACCCCCGGGGTTAGTAAACCCGTTCGACCACATATTCCACTAACCGCGCTGGCAACAGGCGTTTGAGCAAGACTGCTGCTTGATAATCTAAGCTGGTTATGACACGCACTGGTGGATCTTTGCTACGCAAGATACGGGCAAAGGCACGCACCACAATTTCCGGACCAGGGCCGTTGAGCTCAGACTTAATCATAGCGTTCACGGCCTTATCGTGCCGCTCCTTGTACACCGGATTGGTCAAGGCTGCCTTGGCCGTCTGCCGGGCTTTTGTAAAGCCGGTGCAAATGTCGCCCGGGTCGATCAGCGAAACCTTGATGCCAAAGGGCTTGACCTCCATGCGCAGCGATTCGGTCATCGCTTCCACGGCATATTTGGTGGCACTATACATGGATTGGAAAGGGAGGGCAAAAAGCCCTGCGACCGAGCCGATGTTAACAATAAGGCCGCGCTGCTGGGCACGCATGTAAGGCAACACTTGCTTGCAAACCATCATCATGCCAATCATGTTAGTATCAAAAATATGGTGGGCTTCTTCGCGTGAGATATCTTCGACAGCTCCGCCCAAGGCATAACCAGCGCAGTTAAGTAATACGCCGATTTCTCCCTCGCGGGTAATGATATAATCAACTGCCTTCGCGATAGAGTCATCGTCGGTAACATCGAGGGGGATCATGGTCAAGAAACCTCCCCCTTGTCGGTAACTTTCGTCTGCCGGGAAACTAGCTCGACGCGAGGTGCCATACACATGATACCCTTGGGTTCGCAAGTATTGGGCGCAAGCCTGTCCCATGCCCGACGAAGCGCCTACTACTAGAGCTACTTTACCATAGAGAAAACTCATCTCTGCTCCCTCCCAAAGAACATTCTACTGAGGCAACTCAATAGTTCGACGGCTTGGCACTTGGCACCTGCCGTAAGTTAGGCCTACATCTAATTATGCTCGCAGCTTCATAATGCCCACAACTATTATTCCCTTAAGTTGTATTGGGATGTAGTCTTATACTCTATTCCCAGCTTATTTATCTTTTCATTTGACAACTAGTAGTGAATATACTAATATCGTAGGAGATAAAAGGGAGTAATCCGTCGCGTCTGCGACTATCTCGGCCGTCAACCCGGTGCCTGCACCCGGTCGAGATGCAGTAACTGCGGATGAGACTTTTGTCTAGCGTCTTGGCGTTAGACAAAAGTCTTTTTGCTTTGGGGAGGTATTGTAATGGAGAAATTGCTTACGGGAATCACCAGCATGACCTGGCAACAGGCTGTCATGATCTTGATCGGCGGTGCTCTAATCTACCTAGCCATCAAAAAAGAGTATGAGCCGATGCTACTACTACCGATCGGATTTGGTGCTATTTTAACCAACATCCCCCTGTCTTCTGCTGTAGGCGAAGGCGGTTTTTTGTCTATCCTTTATGAAGCTGGTATCGCTACCGAACTATTTCCGATTCTAATCTTCATCGCTGTCGGTGCAATGATCGATTTTAGCCCTTTGCTCAAACAGCCGGTAATGCTCCTGTTCGGTGCTGCTGCCCAATTCGGTATTTTTGCAGCCATGCTACTAGCCGCAGCTACCGGCGTGTTCGACCTTAAAGAAGCGGCCTCTATTGGCATCATCGGTGCAGCCGATGGGCCGACGTCAATCTATGTGGCTAACCTATTTGCACCCCATCTTCTCGGCCCCATTTCCGTAGCGGCCTACTCTTATATGGCATTGGTGCCCATGATTCAGCCTCCGGTCATTCGTATGTTTACCACCAAGGAAGAACGAATGATCCGCATGGATGCTGATTATAATGCCAAAGTATCGAAGAAAGTGCTTATCCTTTTCCCGATCGTGGTTACCGTAGTCGCCGGCATTATTTCGCCGATGAGCGTCGGACTGGTAGGGGCCCTCATGTTTGGCAATCTCATTCGCGAGTCGGGTGTCTTGGAAAGGTTGTCGAAAGCAGCTCAAAATGAGCTGGCCAATTTGGTTACCTTGTTACTGGGCATCACCATCGGCTCAACCATGGTGGCCGAGCAGTTCTTAGCTCCTACTACGCTGATGATTTTAGGCATCGGTTTATTAGCCTTCGTCTTTGATACTGCTGGTGGAGTGTTATTTGCCAAGTTTATTAACCTTTTCCTCAAGAAAAAGGTTAACCCCATGATCGGCGCTGCTGGTATTTCAGCCTTCCCCATGTCGGCTAGAATTGTACAGAAGATGGCCCAGAAAGAAGACCCTACTAACTTCATTCTCATGCAGGCTATCGGCGCTAACGTAGCTGGCCAAATTGGTTCCATCATTGCAGGCGGTATCTTGCTAGCGTTAGTAGGCTAGGAGGGATATGAATGAATCAAGTTATGATAGAAGCCATTAAGGTTATGGGCATTGGTATGGGAACGGTCTTCTTCGTCTTGCTCTTGTTCTGTGGCTTAGTAAAGGCCATGCAGGCCGCCTTCCCTTATAAGGAAGAAAACGATTGCTAAGTAGGGATATAAAAAAGCCCATATTGGCAGCAAAAGCTACCACTATGGGCTTTTCTTATTTCCACACACGCCGCCACTTAAACAACTCTTGTAAATAACCCAAGACAGATATCGGGCTCATCACCATCTGATAGCAGAGAACGTAGAGAAAAAAACCGAAACGATTCCTTCTAATGCGTAAACCGAGCTCCTGAAAAACCTGCTTCTGGTAACAATACAAAATGTAGTTCTGAACCAGCGCCAGTGGCAACACAAATAAAGTATAGGGACCGACAATCCAATAGTGGCCGCATAAAGCCAAGAATAAGCCAGGTATCCAGCAAAAGGTGTAGAGCAGATCTAGGTACGGCATCAGTAGATTAAGGCTAGTTAAGTATTTTGTATACACTAACGGTTGTTGCCAAGGACGAACAGCTCTCAGGCCTTCCACCATGCCGCGCGCCCAACGGCTGCGCTGCCGAATAAAGTGGGTTAATGTTCGCGGAACTTCGGTGAAGACAACAGCTAGTGGCTCAAAATAAACCCGCCATCGCTTCTCCAGCAGCCGCCAGGTCAGCACTATATCCTCACCGATAGCGTTGGGCCAACCCCCTATGGCCCTGATAGCATCCGTTTTATACAAGGAAAATGCCCCCTGCGCTACCAGCGTACCTTGATACAAACCCTGTAGGCGTTTGACGCTGGCTATACCTAGGAAGAAATCCCACTCCTGCAAGCGGGTCAACAGGTTGTCGCGGCTGTTCCTAGCCAGCACCGACCCGGCTACTGCGCCAACATCAGCAGGAGCTGACAGCATGCGGCTCACCAAATATCGCAAGGAAGACCTCATTAAAATGGTATCGGCATCTAGGGTGACGACATATTCGGTGTTTACAAACCGCAGTGCTGCATTAAGGGCGTTATATTTTCCAGGTGTAGCCTCATAAAGAACTTCTACATCCACCCCCAGGCGGGCACCTGCCTGGCCTGCTACCAAAGCAGTATTATCGCTAGAATTATTGTCAATAACGATGACCTTGACATGCCCTCGATAATCTCCGCGGGCAATATACCCCAGGGTTTCAGCGATCGCCTGTTCTTCATTTCTACAGGCTATTAGAATTGTAATCGGCTCATCTGGGTCCGAAACTTTCAAAGCCGGCTGACGATCGAGCAAGAGGCTAACAACCAAGAAGGCGTTAATATATCCTGGCAAGAAGGCAATCCCCGTAATTATGATAACTGCAATGGGGGTAGTAACCAAAGAACCAAGATCCTTGATCCATGGCATCGCCAGTATGATTGAAAACAATACCCAAAGGAACGCAAAACCATGACTAATAAGAAATTTACTAATAACCGGCATGTAGAACTTGCGTTCCGTTCGTCGTTGGGGCGGTTGATCTGGTTGCAGCTTAACATTTAAGTGCATTTTTACCCTTCCCTTGTTGCTGGTGCCAACAGCAAAATATAGTTAACGGCACAACTAAGATATCAGGCTAGTTAAATCATAGTACAGTTTACGACAAGATCTTAATATGCTAATATAACACCCAACTAGACGAATGTCTAATTGGGTGTGTTTATATATTGTTAAATGATACTTAGGGCACTAACATGCGTAAAGCCCCGGGAACAACCTTTACAACCGCCGGCAGGCTACCCTTCTGCTCGCCATCCATATCCATAGACAACTCGCCGCCGCTAGGATTAGTTCTACGGATTTCTAGGTAATCGGTTTGGAAATACGATACGTGGGGACTATCTATATGCTCACCTTTCATGACACGGAAAAATAGTGGTAACAAGTATTCCAGCGCCGAGCGGCGGATAATGCAAACATCAAGCAAGCCATCGGATATGCCAGCTTGGGGGCAAATCTGTTTGAACCCGCCTACGCTAGGCGTATTAGAAATGATGAAAAGGAGAACCTGCTCCTCTACCGTTTTGCCTTCATAGGTTAGCTCTAGCGAATAACTGCGGAATATGTTGAGCGGCAAGGTGACTGCACCGGCTAAGTAATAAGCTAACTCGCCTAACACCTTTTTAACGTCCCTCGGCACCTTATAGGAGATATCTGTAAAAAGGCCGCCAGCAAATACATTGAGAAAATAGTCGTCACCGACCTGCCCCACATCGACCGGTATGATCTTATTGTTTCTGACCATCTGGCAGTACCCCTCAATATCGTTCGGCACCTGCAGATAGTGGCCAAAATCGTTAACAGTACCGGCGGGCATAACAGCTACCGGTATGTTAGATCCCCCTTTTAAGATGCCATTGACTACCTCGTGCACGGTGCCATCACCACCAACAGCAACCACCAGATCATATTCGTCCTCTTTTAACTCGAGGGCTGCAGCATAAGCTTCATTTTTCGCCTGCGTGTAGAAGACATCTACATCTTGCCACACACCGTCTTGCGTGAGCTGTGCCACCACTCCATCCACATTCTCTTGCACAATTTGCTTACCGGATGTGGGGTTGACTATGAACTTGACGTTCATGGCTTATAGCCCCCTTTGATTATTCAAGCCATTATGAAAAATATCGTTGCCTTAGCTACATT